>WRNP01000027.1 GCA_009776515.1 Dehalococcoidia bacterium
CACGGGTGGTTATGACGGCATGGATACAAGGGCCGTATTAGATCTCCTGCAAAAGCAGGGCTTTTACCATGGCCAGATCTGCCATACGGCCGACCTGCCGCCTCGGCAGGCGGAGTATCGCGAGATGAAAAGGCCGCTGCACCCTGTGCTGCATGCCTGCCTTGAGCGCTGTCAATTGGGGCGGCTTTACCGACATCAGGCGGCGGCGTTAGATGCAGCGCGGGATGGCGGAGATGTGATGATCGCCACCTCATCTGCTTCGGGTAAGAGCCTGTGCTATAACCTGGCGGTCATGGAGGCCATTCTCGCCGATCAGGCGAGCACGGCTATCTACATATTTCCGACCAAAGCTTTGGCTCAGGACCAAAAGGGCAAGCTGGGGCAGTTATTTGCGCCGGATATTCTTAACAATGAGCACTATGCCACTTACGATGGCGATACGCCTCAGGGGGAGCGGGCCCTTGTTCGGCGTCGGGCGAAGGTCATTCTCACCAACCCCGACATGTTGCACGTGAATATCCTGCCGAACCATACCTCTTGGGCACGGGTGTTGCGGCATCTTAAGTATATTGTGGTGGATGAAGCTCATGCCTACCGTGGTATCTTTGGCTCTCATGTGGCACTGGTACTGAGGCGATTGCAGCGCTTAGCTCGTGCCTATGGAGCCGACCCTCGCTTCATTTTAGCCTCTGCCACCGTCCGAAATGCTGCGGAACACGCCCGCAATCTCACGGGCGGTGAATTTAGCGTGGTGGAGGATGACGGCTCGCCCAAGGGCGGCAAGAACTTCATTTTTTGGAATCCGCCCCTTACTGATGATAGGAATGGAGCACGGAGAAGCGCCAACATCGAAGCCGCCAGCATCATGAGCTTTCTCATCGGTGTGGGTGTGCGCAGTTTGTGTTTTACGCGTACAAGGCGTCTGTCAGAGTTGGTGGCAGGCTACGTGCGGGATAAACTTAAGGGATTAAGTCCTGCCTGGATGGCCAAAGTCAAGTCCTATCGTGCGGGCTATCTGCCGGCCGAAAGGCGCCAGATAGAACAGGAGCTTTTTGCTGGCCAGCTCGCAGGGGTAGTGGCAACGAGCGCTCTGGAGCTGGGGGTGGATATTGGTGATCTTGAGGCCACGGTACTGGCGGGCTATCCCGGTACGGTGGCCTCGGCCTGGCAGCAGGCCGGACGCAGCGGACGGCGTGAGGCACGCTCGCTCTCTTTTCTGGTCGGCTTGGACAATCCGCTGGATCAGTACCTTATGAATCATCCAGATTTTTTCTTCGATCGCAGCTTCGAAAACGCCCTCATTAACTTCCGGAATCCTTATGTGCTCAGGGCGCATCTTCTCTGTGCCGCTTGGGAGCTAGCTCTTGCTCCATCCGACGAGAGATATTTTGGCGACAATCTGGCGAGTAATCTAGCCGAGCTGGCCGCCGAGGGGTTGCTCAGGGAGCGGCGAGGACACTATTACCTTGCGCCGGTGCTGGCCTATCCCGCCGGCGGAGTGAGCATCCGCTCCGCTATGGGGGATAGCTTTGCTCTGATAAACGCTGACAGCGGGGTATTGGTTGAGACTCTGGATAGCTCGCATGCCTTTATGCAAGCCCATCTGGGGGCGGTCTATCTCCACCAGGGCGAAAGCTATGTGGTGTGCGGATTTGATCTTCAGAACCGCACTATTCAGGCTAGGGCGCAAGACGTGTCATACTACACCCAGGTGAAGGATCTTACTGACCTGCGGGTGTCCTCGGTCCTAAAGCGAAAGAACGGCGGAGTTTCGAGCGTCTATTTGGGCGAGGTTGAGGTTACGACGGAGATTGTGAGCTATAAGAAAAAAGCTCAGCTTACCGATGAGGTGTTGGGCGAAGAACCGCTTGAACTGCCTGCTCGTCATTTTCGTACCGTGGCTTTCTGGTTCGATCTGCCTGAGGGGTTGGCTATCCGCATTGGTAAAGAAGGGCTAGACTGGGCGGGGGCGCTCCATGCTGCCGAGCATGCTGAGATTGGTCTTCTGCCTCTCTTTGCCATGTGCGACCGTGCGGATATCGGCGGCCTATCAACCCCTCTTCACCCGGACACCGGACGTGCTCAGATATTCATCTATGACGCCTATCCCGGCGGCGTGGGCATCGCCGAGAAAGGGTTTGACTTAATAGGAGAGTTATGGCAAGCTACTCTGAAGGCGATTGAGGAATGCCCCTGCCAGGATGGTTGTCCGAGTTGTATCCAGTCCCCCAAATGTGGCAATAACAATAAGCCGTTGGACAAGCGGGCGGCAATCATTCTGTTGGGGGCTCTTCTGAAAGGCACCGATTCCGCAAGTAAGCGCCAGATATGAGCAAGGAAGGAATATGGGTATTACGATAGGGATTGATCCCGTTGCCTTTTCCATAGGAGGGGCGGACGTGCGCTGGTACGGACTAACTATGGCATTGGGGGTGGCGGTACTCATCGGCTGGACGGCTTGGCAGATCAGGCGCGGGGCGAAGATCAGCTTTGACACCATGTTGGGCGGAGCCCTGGTGGGCATTCCCTCAGGCATCATCTTTGCTCGGGTGTTGCACGTGATTGACGAGTGGGAGTACTACTCACAGTCCCCCGGGCAGATCATCGGCGGGGAAGGACTCACTGTCTACGGTGCGATCTTGGGAGCGGCGCTTGGAGTGTGGATCTACTCCCGCTTTGTTAAGGTAGACTATCTCTATGCGGCGGACATAGTCACACCAGGCATTATCCTGGCCCAAGCTATTGGGCGGGTGGGCTGCGTCATTAACGGCTGCTGTTTTGGCGAGCTGGCAACGAATTTGCCTTGGGGGGTGATCTATACCCACCCTGGCTGCTATGCGGGCGGCTACCTGAACCAGATGGTGCATCCCACCAATGCCTATGAGATCGTCTTCCTATTGGCGCTCTTCGGTGTCATCATAGCTTTCCGCCGTAAGTTCAAGCCCGATGGTGCCAAGTTCCTTTTCTATATGGGTATGTATGGGCTGTGGCGCATTGGCATTGGCTTCCTGCGCATCAATGACCCTTTCTTCCTGGGTTTGGAGCAGGCACAGTTCATCGGATTGGTGTCGGCGCTGATTTGCTTCCCGCTTATGTACTACCGCGCCCGCCGCGTGTGGGTACTGAAACCAGATAGTACTCAGGAAAGTGAGGCACAACCCGATGAATCTTGAAATAACGCCCACCGTTACAGTGATGATTGAGATACCTAAGGGCAGCCGCAACAAGTATGAGTACGACCAAGGGCGCCGTACCATCAAGTTTGACCGCATGCTCTTTTCGGCGATGCATTACCCCAGCGATTACGGCTTTATCACCGATACCGTAGCTGAGGATGGCGATCCTCTGGACGCGCTGGTGTTGGTGTGGGAGCCGACCTTTCCCGGGTGCATCATTGATGTGCGTCCGGTGGGTGTGTTCAAGATGCACGACGAGAAAGGGCCCGATGCCAAGGTCCTGTGCATTCCTTTGGGCGATCCGCTTTGGAATCACATCCAATCCTTGGATGACGTGCCGCCTCATCTCTTGAAAGAGATTGAGCACTTCTTCAAGGTTTATAAGGAACTGGAGCACAAGAAGACGGGGGTGGAAGGTTGGGACGGATTGGCGGCAGCACTCTCGGTGATCAAGGATGCTCAAGAGCGGCATCGCTTGACTGAAGCCAAGGACTGATAAGAGGGCGCCGTGAGGCGTCCTCTTGATTTAAAGACGATATCAGATCCTCTCCTTGATGCTCTTTCGGGAGAAGACCCCTTTCCAACTCCCGGATTTGGCGCGCATCTCGAAAAGGCGCGGGATATACTTCACAAAGGGTACCATGATCAGGAGGATTATAAAGATAACATAATCTGGGCGGTGATAGATGAGCCAAGCGATGAATGGGAAGGAGGTCATGGCAAGGC
Organism: Dehalococcoidia bacterium; assembly: GCA_009776515.1. Taxonomy (GTDB): domain Bacteria; phylum Chloroflexota; class Dehalococcoidia; order Dehalococcoidales; family UBA1222; genus WRNP01. Next base: position 3,903 of record WRNP01000027.1, read on the forward strand.
CATAGCTGATAGTAGGCACCTTGGTGAGGATGAGGATTATGGCGAATAGCGGGAAGCCAATGGGGAAGATCCAGGGCATCAGGAAACCGGCAACGCCGATGACTGTCGCTCCACCCTTGCCTCCTTTCAGCTTAAGCCACACCGGCCAGTTGTGCCCTGCTACCGACATGGCTCCGGCGAGCATCTCGACCACGTCTGGTGTTCCTAGCAGCCTGGCTACCCACACTGCGGCGGCTCCTTTGCCCAGGTCTACTGCGAGTACGATGAGGCCGTATAAGAAGCNAAGCCGATAGAAGGAGTTCATTGCCCCCATGTTATGGCTGCCCACGGCTCGGATATCAATGCCTTCCTTAAGTCTCCCCAAGAGATAGGCGGTGGGAATGGAGCCCAGAAAGTATCCGATGATAAGGGCTAGGGCGATGGCTAACGGTTCTGGCACGGTTTTCTCCTAAAAATATGCTTGCTCTGAAGCGCGGCAAAAAATATCACCGGCGCTTCTAGGGATGTTATTATCCTATCGAATTGGGTAGGCTTGCAAGCAGCTATATGTTCATACCCGTTGGGGCAAAGTCCTTGATATTCAGCCGGAGGCGGCTCATTCCATTCCAGCAGTCCTGTTCAAAAGTGTAGACGATGTCTAGTGGCAGCTTGTCTTCGATGGTGCGTTCCCCGAGGCCGAAGATGACAGCATCCCATAACACATTGTTTTGCTTTATTTTGAGCTTGAGGTGTTGCCCGCTGGTGCCCATGGGGCGGCTTTCGCTGATGGTCACGGCGCGCGACAGGAAAATGGGAGTGGGATTTTGATGACCGAAGGGTGCCATCTGCTGTATGAGGCGGAAAGTCGCACCGCTGAGTTCATGGAAGCGGGCCTGGGCATCAATTTCAATCTGTGGGCGCATATCCCGACCGGAAAGCTCTTGGCTTGCGATTTCAGACAGTTGATACTCAAAGGCTGGTAGATTAGAGGTGGGCAGGGTGAAGCCGGCGGCCTGGGCGTGACCTCCATAATGGGATAATAGCTCGGCGCAACGGCCTAGGGCCTCGCTGATGTTGAATTCAGGAATGCTGCGGGCACTGCCGCGACTTAACTCCTGGCCTATTTGGGTCACTATTGCCGGATGATAGAATTCATCCGTCAACTTGCCGGCGACCAATCCTAGTATGCCGCCAGGAAAGTCTTCATGTGAGGCGATGAGCAGGGGGGCAATCCCTTTGGCCAGCACCTGTTCGCGAGCTTGGGATAGGGCGGCTGCGGTCAGCTTCTGGCGCTCCGTGTTTTTTTCGTTCAGCCACTGCGTAAGCGCGCGGGCTTCTTCCGGCGATTCGGTCACAAGGAGCTGATAGCCCGAGATGGCGTGTTCCAGCCTACCCGCAGCGTTAAGGCGCGGAGCCAATATCCAAGAAATGTGCTCGGCTTCAAGCTTATCCGGCGCAATCCCTGCCTGGGAGATGAGCTCACATATACCAAGGCGATGGCACGCGTGCAACTTTTGCAGACCTGCGGTGACCAAATAGCGGTTTTCGCCTAGCAGAGGCATTATGTCTGCCACTGTCCCCAGCGCTACCAAATCAAGGTAGTCTTCAAGCTCCGCTCTGCGTCCCACGCCTTCGTAAAGCGACCCCAGCAACTTGTAGGCTACCCCCACACCAGCCAGATCACGGAAAGGGTAGGCGGAGTCAGTCCGGTATGGGTCTATCACTGCCAAAGCTGCGGGGAGTTCGGCCCCTGGCAGGTGGTGGTCGGTGATAATCACCTCCATGCCCCGTGGCAGCTTGCTGATCTGCTCGTTGCCAGTGATGCCGCAGTCGGCGGTAATCACCAGGCTCACGCCGCGGTCCTTCAGTTCGTTCAGCGCGTTGCTGTTCAGGCCATGCCCCTCTTGGAGACGGTGAGGGATATAGGGCTCAACACAGGCTCCAAGTGCGGAGAGGCCTTTTACCAGGAGGGCGGTGGCGCTGAGACCGTCCACGTCGAAGTCGCCGTAGACTGCCAGGCGCTCGCCTTTCAGTATCGCTTGGTAGATGCGGGGGAGGGCTTTGTCCATGTCTGGTAGCAGGCGGCCGTCATGAAGTAGGCGGCGGTCGGCGGTTAGAAAAACGTCCGCTTGCGATGGATCGGTGATGCCACGGTTATAGAGGAGCTGCCTAATGAGCGGCGGCAGATCCGGCTGGTTTAAGAGATGATCTGCTGGCACAGTTGGCTTTAACTGCCAGCGACAAGCGGTTAACACGTGTCTTCTTCCACCTGGTGCAGGATAAGCACGGAATTGTGGCCGCCGAAGCCAAAGGAATTGGAAAGGGCGACCTTTACTTGCTTGCGTCGGGCCTTGCCTGGTACATAGTCCAGGTCGCACTCTGGGTCGGGGTGGTGCAGGTTGATGGTAGGGGGGATTAGTCCGTCGCGGATAGTAAGCGCGCAGAAAGCTGCCTCAATGGCTCCGGCTGCTCCGATGAGGTGTCCGGTCATGGACTTGGTAGAGCTTATGGGCACTTTGTAGGCATGGGGGCCTAGAGCTGCCTTGAGAGCGCGGGTTTCCGTGCGGTCATTGAGGGGGGTGGAGGTGCCGTGGGCATTGACGTAGTCGATATCGGCGGGCTTCAGCTTGGCTCGGGCAAGAGCCTGCCTTATGGCTCGGGCGGCCCCATCACCATTCGGCAGTGGCTGGGTTATGTGGAAAGCGTCGGCCGTAGCCCCATAGCCGATGAGTTCGGCGATGATTTTGGCGCCTCGGCGCCTGGCGTGTTCCATGTCTTCCAGCACCAGAACGGAGGCTCCTTCGCTCATAACGAAGCCGTCATGTTTGGCATCAAATGGGCATGAGGCTTCAGGCGGAGGGTCGTTGCGCCCGGAGAGGGCCTTAAGGGCGCTGAAACTGGCGATTCCTAAGGGGTTGATGGCAGCCTCGCTGCCTCCGGCCAGCATGAGCGGACAATAACCACTCCGGATGAGCTCGCCCGCTATGCCGATGGCATCCGACCCCGAGGCGCAGGCAGAGGTGGTGCAAAAATTGGGACCTTTCAAACCTAGCGCAATGGAGACCCAACCTGAGGCCATATCGGCGATCATCATGGGTACGGCAAAGGGGCTCAGGCGATTAGGTCCCTTTTCATGCAGGACAATGGTTTGCTGGTAGAGGGTACTGAGCCCACCGATGCCGTTACCGATGATAACCCCCATATTCTCTCGCACCTTGGCGGTGAGTTTGAGGCCGGCATCGTCCACGGCCTGCTTGGCGGCAGCCACTGCCAGTTGGGCAAAGCGATCGGTGCGTTTTGCTTCTTTGGGGCCGAGATATTCCTCCGGGGCAAAGCCCTTGAGCTCGCCGCCGATGGTGGTGGCGTAGCCGGCAGTATCGAAAAAGGTTATATGGTCTATGCCAGAGTGTCCCGCCAAAATCCTTCGCCAAGTGGTCTCGGCGTCAAGGCCTAGGGGGCTGATGATGCCTATGCCCGTGACAACAACGCGCACTGATGGCATCGTTTGCCCTCCTGAAAATTGCCTGGCCATGGTTGCTCTCATGACTGGACTGGGTTATTAACCACAAGCCTACCCTGGGGGTTTCTGTAACGCATGAATTATCCATTAGACCAAGAGGCAAGAACCGCCATGCATAGTTACACAAAAGGAACGGCACACAAGCGGTTTGGCTTTACTTTGCCGCAGATATCTATGTGCAAGCTACCAGCATGTTGCCTGTAACCATTGCCTGGGGTCACGCCTTTTGTGTTACGCTATCCTCTTTCGTACTTGCGACGATAGTGAAGCCATGCTTTTTTTGCAGCTACTCCGCCACGCTCATTGAAGTATGCCACCTCTCGGAGGCTGTCATCCCTTTAGTTGCCTCGTCGATTTTTCGACGAGTTGCATGAATCTCATCCAATATGGTATCCGGTTTTCTCATCGTCAACCATTTCCATCGGCGTATTTATATCAATGGTACGCTATCCAAAAATGGCACTGCTTGCACCGGTAAGTCTAGTAGTTTTTTCTTTTACAATACGGCGAAAGTTAAGGTTGATAATTCGATCAAGCGCATGTACCGATGCAATGGTGATATGGCTTGCGTCTGTGGACGAGCCTCTGGGGAGTGCTCCTCCGGCGACATATCTAAATAAACTTTCTGTCCGCGCATAACCGGCATCCTTGCAAGCTACGATTACCTGCCTGACAAAGTATGTCATGTTCGGAAGGCTTTGGCAACAGGAGACATGAGACTTGTGGTAATACCTCTCTCGCCAAATATTGCCACAGATAGGGCAGATCAATGGAGCTTGAATAAATCCCCCAAGCCAACGAGTCTTAGCCACTCATCCCTTGTTGCTTCTTCAATAAGGCCTGCCGTAAAACCCGATTTCGAGAAGAGGTAATAGTAAGTCTCTTTGTCAGCAAACATCGCGGCTTTATTCCTTAAGTCTCTGTAAACCCTTTGCCCCATTTCCTCGTTTTGCCCTTTGCACTCACCAATAATCAGCTTGTCTCTGGATGCAGCGATAATATCTATTTCGGTTTCCTGCCTGGTTATCGGGCTACCGCCCCACCACCTGCCGATTGTGTCGAATAGGAATGGCAACCCATCCTTGACGTTAAGGCGCAGTAAGTATTGCCGACAAATGGTTTCAAATGCCCGCCCCATAAAGTCGGGGACAAAGGGCTTAACCTTGTTTTCATAGATATGCTCATAATCGTTCTCAATCAGTGTGGTCGTAGGGGGGACAAAGCGGTGCCAAAAACGGTACATACTGTCCCTGATGAAATAAATCCCCTTGCGCTCGCTTTCCGAAAACATAGACATTTCCTTTTCTATAATGCCAAGGTCGATTAAATTTTTCATATACTTTGCCGTTTTGCTGCCGGGTTCCCTAACCGTGGCGGCGATCTCGTTAAGCCGCGTCGCGCCGCAAGCGATAGCTGTGATATTAGCGTTATACATTGCAGGTTCGCGTAACTCTTGTCTTAGTAAGTTTTGCGGTTCCTCATAAAGGAACCCGTTTTTGGTGAAATACGCGCTCTCTATCCCGGCCTCGATGGTCGCTGCCTGCGATACCGTGTTGAGATATTGTGGAATGCCGCCAGTTACGGCATAACCCAGGAGCTTATCTTGCAAGCTCGCGCCAGTGAAAAACTCCGCGCTGTTGTAATAATCAAGCGGGGCAATCTTATACTGTGTGGTGCGCCTGCCGTACAGGGGGCTTTGATAGCCAAGCACTTGATTTTCCATAAAACTCATACTTGAACCGCAAAGAATAAGCAAAATATTCGTATTTTGCAGAAAGATGTTTATGCACTTTTGAAGCTCCGATGAAATAGCCTGGTTGACCTTGACAAGATAGGGGTATTCGTCAATTACAACAACAAGTTTTTCTCCCTTTGCTCGTTGTGCTTATATTCCAAGGCACTCTCCCAGGTGGGAAAGCTTGTCAGCGCGGAAAGCTCAGGGTAGACAGTCGAGACGTTTTGCGAGAAATGCCCTCTGTTCACAGTATCGGTATTTTCCGTAGCAGTAAAGCGAGGCGCTTTTTTATGGCTACGGCTAATAAATTCGCCGATAAGAGCTGTTTTGCTGATACGCCGCCTGCCATATACAACGGCCATGGCAAATTCATTGCGCCCGTATAGCTCCTCAAGAGACTTTAGTTCGTGCATCCTGCCGCCGTCAAAAAATCTTTTCATTCTAGCCTCCTATGAATTACGAGCTGCTTAATCATAAGTTACTAACTCACGATTACAATACATGAGTATTAGGTATTTTACATGTAGGTGGCTATTTGGCGTGGCCTTCAAAAAACAGACTGTCCATATTGGTGCTGGGAGCTCTGTATGGCAGCTGATATAATGGGCCATTATGCGGGCATCTAACCGAGTGGCCTTGGAGACGCTGGGGTGCAAGCTTAACCAGGCTGAAGCGGAAAGCCTAGCGCGAGAGCTTGGAGCGGCGGGTTTGCATTTGGTTGCCTCTGATGAGCCCTGTGACGTGTTTGTCATTAACAGCTGTGCCGTGACAGCCACGGCAGAGGCTAAGGCGCGCCACCTGCTGCGCTTGGCTTACCACCGCAATCCGCAGGCCATCTTGGCAGTCTTGGGTTGCTACAGTGAAAGTGTGGCCGGCCTCCTGCACTCCCTAGCAGGGGCACAGGGGCTACTCTGCCGTGATAAAACGGAGTTGGTGCCAAGACTCCAGGCGCTGGGATATGGCGGGGCGAACCTGCAGTACAACCCCGGGCGGCGGACGCGGGCTTTCGTCAAAGCCCAGGAGGGATGCCGTAACTTCTGCGCCTACTGCATTGTGCCGCTTCTGCGCGGACGGGAAAAGAGCCGCCCGCATGATGAGATTGTAAGCGAGATTGATGATCGTGTCCGGGAGGGATACCGGGAAGTGGTGCTCACTGGTACGGAGATCGGGGCTTACCGCTACCGTCGCTTGGGGCTGGAGGGGCTTCTGCGGCGTATCCTTGAAAAGACCGAGGTGGCTCGGTTGCGTCTGTCCTCGCTCCAGCCGCCGGAGGTTACATCAACGTTGCTGGGGCTCTGGCAGGATGAGCGTCTTTGCCCTCATTTTCATCTCTCTCTTCAAAGTGGCAGCGACGGTGTGCTGCGGCGCATGGGGCGGCGCTACGACGTGGCCGGCTATTTGGCGGCTGTAGCAGGCATTCGGGAGGCCCTGCCGGAAGTGGCTATTACCACTGATATCATCGTGGGCTTTCCCGGTGAGACCGCGGCGGAGTTTGAGGAAAGCTACCAACTCTGTGCGTCGCTGGGTTTTGCCCGCATCCACGTTTTTCCTTTCTCGCCGCGCCCTGGTACGACGGCGGCTGCAATGCCAGACCAAGTGGCAGAGAACATCAAGAAAGAGCGTAGCCAGAGCATGCTTGCCCTAGCCGGGGAGAGTGCCCGGACATTCCGCACTCGTTTTCTGGGTCGGACGCTTACGGTACTGTGGGAAGCTGAAGCGGAAGGTATTTTGTCTGGCTACACCGGAAACTATATCCGGGTGTATACCGAGGCCGAGGCGGGGTTGGTCAACACGATTACGGCCGCCACATTGGTCAAGTTGTACCGAGATGGAGTCTGGGGAGCAAAGGAGGCTTTATGAAGATGGTTGTGGTTCTGGCGATGCATGGGGCACCGCCGAAGGACTTTCCCCGCGAGGAACTCCGGGAATTTTTTGAGCTGCACGCGCATCATGAGGTGCATGACCCAATGGCTGCCGGGCGCTATTCGGAGCTAGCTGATAAGGTTCGGCGGTGGCCGCGTACATCGGAGAACGACCCCTATTATGCCGCTTCTTACGAACTGGCGCAGATGGTGGGCCGGGAGAGTGGGCTAGAGGTTCTCGTTGGCTTCAATGAGTTCTGCGCCCCGGATCTAGATGAAGTGCTGGCGCGCGCGGTCGGGGATGGGGCCGAACGGATTATTGCGGTGACTACCATGATGACTCGCGGCGGTGAACATGCAGAGCGGGAGATTGCTCAGGCGGTAAGCCGGGCTCGGCAGAATTATCCGAGCGTGGATATCGTCTATGCTTGGCCTTTTGAGACCGTAGAGGTTGCCAGTTTCCTGGCAGGGCATATCAAAAGGTTTGGAGCGTAGCCTTATTTGTAACTGTAAGTTTGAGGATAGAGGAGAAGGGGTGGTCGTACGATACCGCAACATTACTTTGCTTTAGCTTCACTGCGCTTTCCTAGTTTCTCGCATTTAAACAGGGAATTGACAGTATATCAAATATGCTATAGACATGTTATAACACATTTGATATTATAGTGGATGTGGGGAATGCCAAGTGTACGATGTAGTATTTTACAGTGACAGCAAGGGAAACACCCCAATAGCTGAGTATATCAGCGCGTTGCATCAAAAAGCTCTTACAGACAAAAACGCAAGAATAAACTTCAGCAAAATTGTCGCGTATGTCGACTTGCTTAGCAAAAAAGGAACGTGGATCGGCGAACCGGTAACAAAACATCTTGAAGGAGATATCTGGGAGTTAAGGCCGCTGAATAATCGCATCTTATACGCCTATTACAATGATGGCAAATTCATTCTCCTTCACCTTTTCATCAAGAAAACAAAGAAGTTACCCATAAGGGAGCTTGAACAGGCCAAGCATAATCTCGCAGATTTTATCGAAAGGAATGGTAGATGATGGTTACCAACTGGAAGGATTTCAAAGAATCTTTAAACCTTACGCCAGAGGAAGAAGAACTCGTCAGATTAGAAGAATCACTTATCGCCGCTGTTGTTGAAGCGCGGGAGCAAAGCGGCTTGACCCAAAAACAATTATCAGAGCTATGCGGGGTTAAGCAACCGGTGATTGCGCGGCTCGAAAGCGCGGCGCATTCGCCGCAGATAAACAGTATGATTAAAATTTTGAAGCCATTAGGCTATACGCTTGCGGTCGTGAAAGAAAAAGCCGTGCTACGCTGAAGCGCATTGCCTGAGTACGCCGCCCAAGCTGAACAGGGGTAGGGGATTGTGTTGCGGCTACCTACTTTGGTCTTGGTTGCGTCTACCGATGGGCATCCTGTTCTTTCGGGGATGCACCCGACGGAGGAGCAGAGCCGAAGCCCATCACATGCTCGCCCCCAATGCCACCCGCCCCTATTTCAACAACCAGTCAAGCACGTTAATCTGCTTGATGCCGTTGTGCGACGTGAGCGGCGTATTGTCCATTGTCAGGAGATATTTCGGATTGTGGTCGTTGATAGATTCGAGCGGTGCAAGTTCGCGGCGCAAGGACGCGCCGTCAGCATCGTTCACGGTGTACGCAACCTGATAATATTCCTCGCCTTCGTCGCCAACAGCAACGAAGTCTACCTCAGTGCTTCCGACCTTACCAATATGGATTTCATATCCTCTGCGGTAAAGTTCAAGGAACACAACATTTTCAAGGATATGCCCCATGTCTGTCTTTTTTGCGCCTAGCAGGGCGTAACGCAATCCAATGTCGGCGGCGTAATATTTGTCGCCGGTTTTTAAATACTGCTTGCCTTTTACATCGTACCGCCCAATTTGATAGAGGATAAAAGCATCGGTCAATGCCGTCAAATAACTTTCAACCGTGTGGACGGAAATTTTACGTCCTGCCGAAGTCATTGTGTTGGCGATTTTATTTGTGGAGCAGGTGTTTCCGATGTTGTCGAACATAAAACGTACTACGCTTTTTAGCATGGCTGTGTCGGGGAATTTTCTCCGCGCCACAATGTCTTTCAAAACGATGGTGTCATAGATTCCTTGCAGGTATTGCCGCCGGTCTTTTGGCTTGGCGATTTCAAGCGCATAAGGGAATGTGCTGTTTCGGATATAATCCGAATAGAGACGCTCGTAATTATTATCTTCAGGGAAATTGGAAACGTATTCCTTAAACGACAAGGGTAGCATTTTGATCTCAACATACCGCCCAGATAAAAGCGTTGCCAATTCTCCGCTGAGTAGATAGGCGTTTGAACCCGTGATATATACGTCGCAATTCCTTTTTGCATACAAGCTATCAACAGCTTTTTGGAAGTCAATGACCCGCTGTACTTCGTCAATGAAAACGTACATCTTCTTGGTTGGGATAAGCTTGTCTGTTATAAATTTATATAACTGCTTATACGTTTCAATTTCATAGTATTCGCCCTCCTCAAGGTTGACGGCGATGATTTGTTCATCCGTCACACCTTCAGTGCGCAGATAATCCTGGTACAGCTCGAGCAGTGTTGATTTCCCGCAGCGCCTAATGCCCGTAACGACCTTGATTAACTGCTTGTCTCGAAAACTGATGAGCGAATTAAGATATTCCTGTCTTTGTATCACAAAAACCACCTCCGCTGGAGTTTGCTGCCATTATAGAAAAATGGTTTCATTTTGCCAAGTATTTGCAGCACTGATGCAAATACTATTTTAATGTGAAAACTTGTTGAAGTCATTCCGAATGGTATGGTTTGTGCTAACTTTCCCCGTAGCATACGGTGCCTATCTTTGGCACCGTGCGTCGCCACTGCTTGACAGGGAGGCAGTCAAATCTGGTGCACCGTATTCACCGCGGGGAACTCCAGGAGTTTATGGCACTGCATGCGCCTCATGAGGCGCATGATCCGGCGGCACCGGGTGCCATGCGGAGTTTGCCGATAAAGTTCGGCGGTGGCCGCGTACACTGGGGAACGCAGAACGATCAATATTGCTAAACAGCGAAGGACGGTGTCAAGTACTTTGTGTAAACTCGGTACCATTGGGGGATACCCTGTGATTACTCGTAGTCCGGGTGGTTTTTCCTGACGAATCTTTTCATGAACTTAGGTTCGGAGTTTACACAATCTATGTTACACCGTACAGCGAAAAGGGCCGTTTATTGTCTGTACATCAAGGCGCTGCTCGAGGCACTTCAATAACCTCGATGTGTTTCCCATATTTTTTAGCCAATTGCACAGTATCATAAGTCCCGCCATTCCTACTGTTTGCTTTTCCATCCCACCCTGCAATGAGCACATTTGCATTCCCTGCAATATGCTTGCTTAAATCAACATGATAAGTTTCTTCTAGCCGCGGTATGTGCAATACTTCCTTATTATCGTACTCCATTACTTTTTCTAGCAACCTTTCGGTATCGTAGCTTTCCACCTCGATCTTGTAAGCGGCTTCGTCAAAAGGAAAAATTACTTTAATATGCAGTGCGAGTTCCATCGCTATTCCTGCGGCTAATAAGTCAAAACCATGCGCACAAGCGCACAATACTATTGTTTGATAGTTTTTATTAGATGCGTAACGCCTGAATATTGCCCTCAACTGGTCTTTAATTCTTGGTATATCCGCTTTTGATAAATCATTATGACCAGTAATCCCCAACAGAAATGCCTTTTCCTCGGTTTTGATTTTGTTGGCTTGATATATAGTAAAACCTGCATCACTCAAATTCTTTAGCATGTTCGTTGCAGTTTCTTTGTCCTTTTGCTGATTATTAGATTCAAGGGCATCATACTCTACAAGGCAATTATGCTTTCTCTGTTTGTCATTTCGTTCGCCATATACCCAGCCCATTTGTTTCTTTTCAGTGCACCACCTTGTGTGTTCAGCCCTCGCCAGCACTTCTACTTGTTCCTCATTCAATTCGACTACTTTTGCAAGCATTAAATCTCTATCATCATAGAAATACCCGAGCAGATTCAACTTCTCGGCATAAGATTTTGCTTGTAAAACATTGGACATTTTAAGTTCAAGAGATAGTTCGGCCCATGTTTCTTTAATCTTATTGTAGGTAGTACTTTTCAAATAGTTCTCATGAACTCTCTTTGCTAAACTAAAGATGTTTTGATAAAAGGAGGCCGACAAATGGTATGAAACCGATCTATAACTACTGCTTATTTCGGCAATAATTCTAATACTGCCAAAGTTGCTTAAGTCAAAGAGGTTGCGCAATACTTTTTCAATTTCGTCGCGTTTTCCCTCAATATACTCGCCCTTGAGATAATTCCCCTTGGCCACAAGAACTCCATCTGCATATTTAGAATCCGTATAATTAATCGCCCTATCGTTGAAAGCGTACGTAACATCTAAAGTGCGGTCGGAGTAATCTAAATAACAAACCCGCGGAAGTGGTTCGCTTTTACTTTTTCTACCATATCCAATGCGGTCAAATATTTGGAGTTCATCGCAAAGCATTAGTAAAAATGCCAACGACTGCTTGGAACTAATTTTTCTATCTTTCCCGAGTTTGTCGCGCCAAAAACTGGCATGCAATAATATACAAGCACAGGCATCTATGTATACTTCCAACGCTGCTTTTGTGATGTCGTTCAACGACAAAAACATTTTTAGCACAATGGCGGCAGAAAAATATGCATGATCCATATGCTGGATAGCTTTTTGCATAATAAGGGTTAATTCATTCAAAACATCGCGATACTCAAGGCCCATCATCTTAGAAATAGAGCGCGCCAACAATGTGTGTGCGCTTTCGATATAATCTGGTTCCCACCCTATAATCTCTAGCAAAGATCTTTCCCTATTAGTAAAAGTCACAAACTCATCAATTCTTGTATATGTCAACAGGGGCCTGGCTTGTTGATCAAATATATCCTGTGTATAAGCCTTAATACTGTTGAAAGCAATCTCAAACGGATACCCGATATCGTGAAAAAGAGCCGCGAGTCCCCACCGATACAAAAATTCCTCGTTTACTGACATACTATTGGATAGTAAACGACCAGACTCAAAATCAGTTCTGAAATTATAATTTTTTTGATATATTGCCAAGCCAAGAGAAAAAACATACACGGCGTGAGAATAGTGATCGCGGTGCCTTTCAAGTATTCTGCCAGCATTAGTTTCGTGGTCTCCAAGAAGATTTAAAAGCTTCTCTGTGCCATCGTAGCCTTTGCCGAATATCCCGAATATCTCGCAAAAACAAAAATAGACGTCAAACGCATCATCCTTAGAACCACTCATAAGAAATCGAGACATGGCGTTCTGCAAACATAGCCTATCGATTTCTCGCAATGCCTTGCCCGCATCTGGCGTATTGCCATTTCTGTCAAATGTGTTGAAGAATTCGTCCGTCAATTCTCTGATCTTCATTGAATCTCACCTTATTTGGTACTATTGGTCACCTCCAACAACCATCAAACCAACTGATGAATGCGGCGGCCTTGGTTGGATGCTTGGGGCGGCTAGTACAGTGTGTGTCTAAAACAGTACAAATATCCAAAAGATGGTAGATTGGCATTTTATTACTGATTGAATTGTAGTGTTAATGCTGGCACTCCGTACTAGTGTTAAACCGCATAAGTTCGTCAAACTAACTTTGCTCCACAAACCGATCTTTTCACGCTTGATTCATGCGAATAGTACTTATGCGTTTTAGCACTAGCATGTTTAAGCGCTGTCTCCTCGTGATAAAAATGCGTCTAGGTCTTTGATATTGCAAACTGGCTTTCCTTGATCCCACATGTTGTCAAAGTACAATAAAAAAAGCTCTGCGATTTTTTGTTCCTGACTACATAATATTTCGTTTCTTTTCCAATACTGTATGGAGGGCGGATAAATACCTCCTCTTTAGTGACGACTTGTATATACTTGCCTTAAATTGCATGCACTGCCATCCGTTTTACAAACAATCATCAGCGGTGATAGCCTTAGGTTATTTATTAGCAGTTCTCGACGCTCACTGACATCGCCTATTTATGGCTTTGGTCGCGCCTCCTATCTTTCCATGAATACGTACTCAACTTTGTACGGAGGAAGCTAATTATTTAGCAGGTTGCGTAGACTCAAGGGATGCCACTTTATCACGAAGACGTTCAAAAACCACATGTTGTCGCCCAGTTTGTTGCTGGAATTTGGATAAGAATGATGCAATGGTGCGCTTTATAATAGTTTGTTGTTCTGGATCTGATACATAATCAAGATGCCGAGCCAGACACAAATAGTATACTTGCGCAAATTGATTATTAATAAAAACATCATGTGGGTAAAGCTGCTTGTAAGACAAATAAAAATTGCGCTGGGCATCAATGGATAACTGGCTATGGATTGTTGCCTCTTCTAGTTTGCCTAGTGCTTGGTAACTACGTCGTAAATTGTTGTGTTTCCTGAGTTTTGCACGCTTTTCTACTATAAATCCTGCTCGGTCCTGGATCTGGGAGGGCATCCCCGCTTGGGCTTGGGTTTTTGCCGCGA
>WRNP01000028.1 GCA_009776515.1 Dehalococcoidia bacterium
CTTTACGCCCAGTAAATCCGGATAACGCTTGCTTCCTACGTATTACCGCGGCTGCTGGCACGTAGTTAGCCGAAGCTTATTCCCCAGGTACCGTCATAATTCTTCCCTGAGAAAAGAGGTTTACAACCCGAAGGCCTTCATCCCTCACGCGGCGTTGCTGCGTCAGGCTTTCGCCCATTGCGCAAAATTCCTTGCTGCTGCCTCCCGTAGGAGTCTGGGCCGTGTCTCAGTCCCAGTGTGGCTGATCATCCTCTCAGACCAGCTACCGATCACAGCCTTGGTGGGCCATTACCTCACCAACTAGCTAATCGGCCACAAGCCCCTCCCCGAGCGCCTTGCGGCTTTCATGAACCTTCATGTGAAGGCCCATCGAATGCGGTATTAGTCAACCTTTCGGCTGATTATTCCCCACTCAGGGACAGGTTACTCATGTGTTACTCACCCGTTTGCCACTGTGCCCTTGCGGGCACCGTTCGACTTGCATGCATAATGCACGCCGCCAGCGTTTATCCTGAGCCAGGATCAAACTCTCTAAGCAAAAAGCCTAAAAAATTTGTAGCTCTTTTCGTCCACCGAAAAACGGGGTTCTTCGGTGGGAATTTAAAGTCTCCGCTCCCGCCCCCTGCATGGCGCCGAGAGCCGGCGGAGCAGCCGAAAACAAGTTCTCGGCTGAGATTTTCCTTCCGCTATCCAATTGTTAAGGTGCTTTTAATCGCCGGGGGTACACCGCCAGCGTCAAAACAACAAAAGACATACTACCATAGCTAAAAAAGTTTGTCAAACCAGCTTTCTCGGCCTCCGGAACCAGCGCTGACTCCTGACTAGAGACCAGCCTAAGGGGTGCCGGGTGGCATGGGCATCATATTAAACAGCGACAAACATGTTTAATGCTCCGGGGAGACGGCCACCGCCTTTAGGCCCACAGATTCCGACCAGGCTACCGCCTGCTATCGGCATGAATCTTCATGCCACAAAGCGAATCTTAAATATCCTCGTCCTCGTAATAGCCATATTGCCTTACCTCCCCCACGCTTTTAAGGACGGCTGGTTTTTTTGTGGAACCATCAATTACCCTAAGAACCCTGATTTGGAATCTCCATGCATCTCCGAAGTCGAAGATGTAGAGAAACTTATCACCCTTTCCAAGATGGAACCTGGACAGGGTAATTTTATCGGAAAACCCCCGGGCGCTATCCAGATTACCACCGGGGCATATATATTGCATATTACGATCCCAGGCGCGATTATTCATGAAGAAGGCGTGCAAGTGATCATCGTCAAACTCAAACGCATACATTATTTCCCCATGCAGGGCGAACAGTGTCGCACTTTCGTCAATTTGAATATGACGATAACAGCCCTTCCCCACGGAAACGCTTAACACCAATGACTTTCCCATTATTGCACTCCTTATTGAGTATTAGTTAGGCACTGGCAGCGCTACACCCCAAGCGCGTCACTTTACTCTGTTCTCAAGGCCACCACGGGATCTTTTTTGGCAGCCGAGCGTGAAGGTACAACTCCCGAAATCAGCATCAATCCCACGCTTACGCATACCATGATCACCGCATAGTGCCAAGGGAACACGGCTATGGACGCTACATCAGCAAACCCAACAACCCAATTGATAACTGCCGACAGTAAATATGTAACCAGAATACCGATTAAGCCCGAACTAAGACCAAGGATAAAGGTTTCGGCAATGAAAAGATTGGAAACATCTCTCTTGCGCCCGCCAAGGCTGCGGATGACCCCGATCTCCTTGATCCGCTCCACCACCGAAACATAGGTAATAATGGCAATCATCACGCACGAAACAACCAACGACAGGGAGGTAAATCCGACCAGCGCAATCGTGATAATCCGCACCAAGCTCTGCATCATACCGATGATCAACGAAAGGGCATCGGTGTAGGTGATATTCTCTCGCTCCTCTGAGGTAAGCAGGGTGCCGTTAACGATGATATCCCCGTCTCCGTTCCATTCATCAAGATAGGCAAGTACGTGTTCTTTTTGGTCAAAATCCAAGGGGTATACCGCTATGCGAGTTGGCAGATCGCTCCCGCCTAATTGCTGCAAACTGAATGTGGCGTTAGCCACGACCCTGAGCTCATTATCATTGCTTCCTCCGCTAACAAACAAACTCATAAGGGCTGACAATTGATCGGTATTGCCCACCAAACCCCTGGCACCCTCTGTTACCCCCTCATAGGTAAAAGTATAATCAAAGGTAATCCCAGAATATATCATTTGAGCCGGTGACCCGGGGAACTGGTAGTCCTCGGGGAAAAAGGTTGCAGCACTCGTAAACGAGGTTTTCTCGGTACGGTATAATTCTTGGGCGAGTTCCGAGTCTCGATTTTGCTCAATCACATATTCCGCGAAAGCCGTGGTGTAATAAAACCCGTTGGACAGCATACCGTAAGAAAGGCTGTCTTTCGGTTCCAATATGCCGACAATGGTGAACTCTAAACCGTCGCTTCCGATATAATAGGGATCATAGGTAAACGGACTGTTGCTCAACCCCGTCTTGGTGAACACACTGTCATTGGGATACCAAGTAAACACCTTGGCAATAAGCTCATCGTATTCGATTTGATCTCGGTACATGGCTTGGTCATATGCATTACCGACCGCCTTATTAGCAAGATTGATAAATTCTTCCTGCGAATAATAACCTAATTGCGCGAGCAAAAGATCCGCAAGCGTGCGATCACTGCCCAGAACGATCATGACCTCATTCTTTTCTTGGGCTACCCTGCCGTACACGAGGTCATATTGCGATAAAAGATAGTCTTCCGCGTCCGGCGCTTGCTCGAATGATTGCACCACCGAACCAATCATGGTGGCATAATCCTCAAATCCCTCTACCTTGGTAAGGATGGCGCTGTAGATGGCCCTGATGCCGCTGAGTGAAATGTTCTGCCGGGCTCCATCTTGGTACACGCTGAAATCCGTATAGATATTGTTGCTGACGTCTAGTTCATAGTCGAGCAGTAGCGCCGCCAGGTATTCGACCGGCATATTGTTTATATAGTCGATGTAGTGCTGATCAATGTTATTTTGCACAAACAGATTTTCCATTCTGTTCGCACGCGCTACTATCTGCTCTATCATTGAAGCAACGTTGACCAGGCCATTTTCTTTGACAAACTGCACTTGTTCGGTGTTATTCATATTGCTCAGCAGTCCGCTGATATCGAATGCCGTCTCCATAATCTCAATGGGATTACCCGAAAGCATATCGTTCTGCATATTGTCAATATAGCCCTGAATACCGGAGGAGATGGATAAGACCATCGACACGCCGATGATGCCAATTGAGCCAGCTATGCTTGTCATGGCCGTGCGCCTTTTTTTGGTCAAGAGGTTTTGCAGAGAAAGCTTAAAAGCCGTCCAAAACGACATCTGCGCTTTCTCTCTCTTCGGAATTTTCTTTTTTCCGCCTGTAGTCTTAGCGGCCTTCTCTGCTGCCGCTTTTGTGGCCATAAAGGCTTCGCCAGTCGTTCTTTCTTCTTCCTCGCCGAAAGGACGACTATCGCTAACAAGGCTGCCGTCCAGCAGTCTTATGATCCTGGTGGAATATTCTTTCGCAAGTTCCGCATTATGGGTTACCATGACTACCAATCGCTCTTTAGCGATCTCTTTGACAATATCCATGATCTGCTTGGACGTGGTAGTGTCTAGCGCGCCTGTCGGCTCGTCCGCCAGCAATATTTCAGGGTCGTTGACCAGTGCCCTGGCAATGGCCACCCGCTGACACTGACCACCAGAAAGTTGATTGGGGCGTTTGTAATACTGATCGGTCAGCCCCACCTTATCAAGGGCCTTCTTTGCCCTCTCGACTCTTTCCGCCTTGCTCATCCCTGCAATGGTCAGGGCCAACTCGACATTGCCCAAAACCGTCTGGTGAGGGATTAAATTGTAGCTTTGAAATACAAAGCCTACCCGGCGATTACGGTATACGTCCCAATCCCTATCTTTAAAGCCCTTGGTACTTCTGCCGTTGACAAACAAATCGCCAGAGGTGTATTTATCCAATCCGCCGATGATATTCAGCAGCGTTGTCTTCCCGCACCCGCTTGGGCCAAGAACGGATACAAATTCGTTTTTCCGGAAGGATAGCGATACTCCCTTAAGCGCCCTGACAGTGGTGTCAGCAACGGCGTAATCTTTGGTGATATTTATCAGTTTAAGCATTAACCCGCTCTCCTCATCATATACTACCGGTGTAGGCTCCAGCGCCACTTGTGTAACTCCCTGTATCCACTCAGCCCCTATCCGTTATGGCCGCCTTTGTATAAAAATGGTACTCCTTACTAAATAAGTCTGGTATGCCTAAATGTCAATTTTTGACATTTCCTCCGCAAGCCTCCCCATAATCCTCACATATTCTATGGCGTCCCGTTCACCTAGCGACCTAAGCAAGGCCACCGTTTTATGCAATATCTCTTGCCCGCACTCCTCTGCGATGCCTTGCCCTTTTGCCGTAATTTTAACTACAACCTTTCTGCGGTCGTTCCTGTCAATTTCCCGGGTGATCAATCCTTTGCTTTCAAGATCATTCAGGACTACTGCAACCCGAGCCGAGCTAACGCCTATGTCGCTACTGATTTTTTGGGGAATAATCGTGCTTTGGCAGCATTGGTTGATATATTGGAGAACCAGAGCCTCGCCCTGCAATCTCTCTCCAATATCTTTTTGGTGCCTGGCTTTATGCACAGCTTGCATCGTTGCCAGTAAAGTGGCCGCAAGCTCCTCATAATCTACCATTTCGCTTCCCTGATTATTTGCTAATGATGCTAATATTATATGGTGTTCTATTTTTTCTGTCAAAACGCTTGTAGTGGGGTGAGTTTTCGGAATAAACAGGCGCGTAGAATTTCCACAAGCCGGTTCAAAAGGCCCGTAGAATCAGGTGGATAGGCTAAATGGGCAATATGTAAACCAGGGGAAAGCACAACTGAACTGCCCCGGGTTTAGTAGCTACCCCATCAAGAAGTATTGGTGTTTTCTGATCCAGCTATAGTCTCCCGTTGAAACGGCATGCTGATTTTACCGACACGGCCAAAGAACCGTGGATCCCGAATAGGCGGCAGAAGATGGGCAGGCCGCCTACCGTTTATTTTCTCCAATTTCAGTACTCCCGAGCAGGAACGATAAGCACTTCCTGCAACGTGCTGAGCCCAGAGCAGGGCATCAAGGAAGCCAATATACGCTTCATTTTCTTTCTTCAAGTGGCAAAGTCGGGTTATAGCAGAGATAGATTCATTCAAAATCCACCACATGGTGGACACCCCTGCCTTTGGCTAACAATTTATCGCACATGCCCAGCGCACGTAAAAAAGAGAGCCCCCTTGCGGGGGGCTCTCTTTTTTCCCGTAGTTATCCTGTCGGTATCCGAACCTTTAGACTACTCTGCGAGTACGGATGATCAGGATGATGACCGCGATGACTAGAATGGCACCAACAGCCACGATGATCCAGATGTAGAACGGGGTAGGCTGCGGTTCCACAGGAGGTACGGTAACGTTAACCGGAGGCGGGTTGATGGTGATGCTCAGATTTGGAGTTATAGCAGGCTGAGTTGGAACCGTGAATGTGGGATTCAGGTTGATAATAGGCGGATCCTGCGCCTCAACGGTCAGCGTTGGCTGCGGCGGAGGTGCGCCCTCAGTCGTGAAGACCTGTACAGTGCCGCCGCTGTTGCCAGCTGGCGTGGTCGCGATTACGCGCCAGTAATAGACAGTGCTGTACTCAAGTACTGGATCGCTTGCGCTCCAGCCATAGGCCGTAGCGGTGGTGGTGACCGTCTTGATCGGATTGGTGAAGTTGGGGTTGTCAGCCACCGTCAAAGTATAGGAGGTAGCACCAACCACTGCAGTCCACTGGAAAGCAGGGCGAATGCTAACTACCGCACCTGGCGCAGGTGCATAGACCACTGGTTCGGTGGGCGGGGTGGTAAAGCTGGCACCATCACCGAAGCTGCTCAGGGAGTTTCCACGTGCGTTTTCGGCCATAGTTACCAGGTTGCCTGTCAGCTTTTTATCGGTAGGAGTGTATTTGATGCCCCAGACGCTCACATAATATGTGGTTTGGGACGACAGTCCAGGAACATTAGCGGCCTGGACATCACCAGCTTTTGGCGCCAAGATGTTTGCAGCTACGAAGTTGCCACTGATTATGTCATCAATGGCATCATAGAAGTTTACAACCTGCTCGCCATCGGTAACGATAACCAGATAGTAGTTAACGTTAGCGAGGCTATTCCACTGAATGTTAGCCGCGAATGTCTGCGGACAGAGATTTACGCAGTCTTCAAGCTCCAAACTAACTGAGTTTATCTTAACACCGGTGATTGGCTGGTTCAAAGTATCGGTGTAGAACCAGATGTTGCAGTCACTGCCGAAAGCATAGAGGATGACGCTACCAACAGATGCCGGGCCAGCCCACAAGCCTTCGAGGCTTCTGCTTGCCGGATAGTCAATGCGCTCAGCAGCACGAGTATCCTCTGCAACCACGCGACCCTTGATGCGAGCTACAGCATCTGATTTACTGCTGCTACTGTAGTAGTAAGTGTTAGTTACGGCAGGGGTGACCGTAGTGTTAGCCACCGTATAGTAGTCAGCCGAAGAGTTGAGGTAAGCCATGCCGTTGCCCTCAGCCTCAAAACCGGCCGCGCCGGGAGCGGTTACAAGGTTGGACATGTACCGAACGTCGTCTACGGCAACATCGGTGAAAGAGCCTTTTGCGCCGCCAACCATGTACCAATCGTCATGCGTGTCTGCATCAAGCGCGGTACCACTGCCGTAAACACGATACCAAATGCCAGACGAGACATCGGAGGCTATGTAGACGAAGTTCGATGAGGCATAGTCATCAGCCGGTGAAACGAATGCCCAATCTTTGACATCAACATTGGTGTTTTGGGCATTGGCCCAATTGGTGTAATTGATGTTGGATGTCGAGAATTGAGAGCGGGCAACCCAGACTTTACCATTTGTGC
Source organism: Dehalococcoidia bacterium (assembly GCA_009776515.1). Classification (GTDB taxonomy): domain Bacteria; phylum Chloroflexota; class Dehalococcoidia; order Dehalococcoidales; family UBA1222; genus WRNP01. The sequence continues at coordinate 7,007 of WRNP01000028.1, forward strand.
CAACAGACGCCGCAATGACGTCCTGGTTGGAAGCTAGGCGGAGATCCGTTACTTTTCCCTTAGAGTTGCTTGAAGTGAAAGCGTTGCTAAGGAGGGTCCAGTTGCCATAAGTAGAACTGGTGCGCCGAACGTAGTACACCATACCATCGTTCGCACCAACCATGACGTTGGTCCCCACCAGTAGCACGGAATAGATCGTGGCACCAGTGATAGTGCGCGTATGCGTGTTCCACAGGTTGCCCTGGTTGGCTGAGTAGTAAATCGTGTGCTTTACGCGATCCATCAGAATGACCCAGCCATTATTGGGAGCAGTGCGCACAAAGTCAAAGTGCGCCAGTACATCATTGCTGCGATCGGGGTCAGGGGTCATCCAGTCTATGTCTACATCGTAAAGCGAATAGCTGTTCACCCGCTCCCAGTAGCGAGCGGGCTCGCCATCAAGGTCGGTAGTCCACATCAAACGCCAGGCGCTGTACAGCTGGAGTGTCCATGTTTGACTGCCTTCCCCATACTGGACCTCGGCGTAGGTGGTCATGTAAATGGTGTCATCATCAGCAATGGACATGTCAACTTTTTTAGTCACATGGGTGCTGATGAAATAGATGGTGTTCCAAGTAAAGCCTTTGTCGCACACATCGGTGGGCAGAGCGCTTATGGAAAGGCCGGCGTCGCCGCCCCACACATCCACCCCATCCTTATCCGTATAAGTGCCATGAGTGCCGACAACAGCTAAGCCGTTGGTGGCAAAGCCGGCATGGACGCGTATCGAGGCAAAAGCCACCCCGTACAGCCAGCTTGCGCCACCAGTGGGCCGCTTGTCATTGATGGTCCAAGTGTTGCCAGCGTCCTGAGTTGCCCAGGTCTGCGGAGTTTGGTCATCCTCGGATGCAAAACCCGCCACCAAGATGCTGGCATCACCCAAATTGCCGACACCGTCCATATCGGTGATACCGACACCTATGCCTTTATATCCGGACACATTGAGATCTAAGGCATTGTTCGGCTGAGCATGAACGTCTTCTCCGCCAGTGAAGTAGCAAAGATATGCATCACCTTGGATGTAGTTAGTGCGCCCTTGAGGAGCGATACCCACAAAAACCCCGGGGTCATCGTAGAAATCTGAGGGCACCAGAATAGTAGCTGAGAGCAAACGGGCATTGACAGGGACGCTACCGCCGGCGCTGGTTACGTCATATCTCAAGGTGACGTCACCGTAATACGTTCCCCATTTGGAGTTCCCAAAGCGAGTGCTGACTAGAGTTCTGCCTTGAGTCGTGGGGTTACCGCTGTTGTCGTACCACTGATAGCTGTAGTCACTGGCCACTACCACGATGCCATCGTACTGGTCATAGTCGGGCAAGACTTTGACTTCCCAGACATCGTAGCGAGCACCGAACTCGTCACCGGCCTCCCGCTGGCCGGCAATCTCCATGTCAAACCATTTGGAACTGCCCAGGGCATTCGAGAGAGCATAGACGCCGCCGTGGCTTTTCGACCAAGCGGCATTCCAACGCATTGTACGATTGAAAGTGCTGGTCGCAGCATAGAGCCAGGCGGTGTTGCCGACATAGCCTACGGAAATGCTCACGATCAGGCCATCAGCAACGCCTTCCGTCAGGTCCGTTTCATCAAAGAGGTTGTCGAGAGTGCGCCAAGTGTTGCCGCCGTTGGAGCTGTAATAAATGTCAAAGCCATCGGTGACCCAAAGCTGGCTAGCATTGCGGGAAGAGCACTCAATGTCAAAGATGACACCTTCGTAACCGAGTCCGTTTAGAGAGTTAGTGTCATTACGGCCTAGCATCCAGTCATTGTAGTAGCCTTCTTTCTCTCGGGGCTGGAAGGGTTGCTCACCAACTTCTTTCCAAGTCCTACCAAAATCGGTGGACTTGTAGATGACGACCTTGTTGGCCTCCCATCCCTTCTGCCCCCCGCCGCCACCGATGCTAGTAGGGCTCTGGTTCCATTGGGGGTCGTCGGTAAAGAACGGATCAGTGCTAGCTAAAGCGTGACCATCCGGAACGCCATTGTCTATCTGACTCTGAGTGGGAGTTCCGGCACCAGTGTCAGGGTGCCAATACAGAGGGGTGGTAGGATCGTCACCCGTGCCAACAGCGCAATAGAGATCGCCATTGATGGCACGCTCAATGGGTCCTACCCACCAGACGCTGGCATCGATCTGCCCGTTATTGGCAGGAGTGATAATGGATTCCCAGTCCTGGGCCTTGGCCACAACCGACGTGCCGCTAACAAATAAGCCGGCAACGATGGCGGTGGTCAGGAATACGCCCAGGATCTTTGTTATCTTGTTTTTCATCGACCTTTAGTTTTCTCCTTGTTGTTAGTTAGTATGGAGAAGTCCCTCACGAGACGAAATATCAAAAGTAATGCCTTGCTTGCGCCCAACAGCGCCCTCCCTTACGGGTCACAAACATAGAACCACCTCCTCTCACAGGTTTTCCGCTACCTATCATACCATATGGTGCCAAGGTGTCAACACCAGTATCCGCAACCATGGTGCCTAGATTGGCAAAGCTTCGTTTCTCCAATAAAAATAATTCTCAGCGTTCGCCCTGTCCTCCGACAAAATCACGGAATCCCAACAAACCATGACAAGTGCTTTTGTCCAAGCAGCGCTGCGTCAACAGTTGCTTAAGCAAATGTCTGCCAGCGCAACACCTGGGAGTCTAGCGCAATGACTCCCGGCCGAGATTGGCCAGGAACTCGGTGTTGGTGCGCGTCTTACGCAAATACTCCAGCAACCGCTCGGTGATCTCCGCCGTATTGCCCGAGGGGGTATCCGCGCTCATCATAGCCACCATGCGCCTAAGCAATCTTACCTGCTTTGAGGTAGCTTCGTTCATGAGCAGATCATCGCGGCGGGTGGAAGAGCGGGTGATGTCCACCGCCGGATAGATGCCGCGCTCGGCAATGCGCCGATCCAGGTGCAGCTCCATATTGCCCGTACCCTTGAACTCCTCATAGATGAGGTCGTCCATACGGGATCCGGTATCCACCAGGCAAGTGGCAATGATGGTCAGACTGCCGCCTTCATCTATATTGCGGGCGGCCCCGAAGAATTTTTTGCCGGGGTGGAGGGCCACGGGGTCAATACCGCCGGATAGAGTGCGCCCACTGGGTGGCATGGCCAGGTTGTAGGCGCGTGTCAGGCGGGTGATGCCATCCAGCAGCAAGAACACGTCATTGCCCCCTTCCACCATGCGCTTAGCCTTCTCTAAGGCCAGCTCTGCCACCCGGGTCTGGTTCTCTACGGCCTCATCAAAGGTCGCAGCAATGACCTCGCCCTTGATTGAGCGGCGCATATCGGTGACCTCTTCCGGGCGCTCGCCGATAAGGCAAACGATGATGTCGATGTCGTTGTAATTGGTACTCACAGCGTTGGCAATGGATTTAAGCAGCATCGTCTTGCCAGCCTTGGGCGGCGAGACAATGAGACCGCGCTGCCCGCGCCCGATGGGCGCTACCAGATTGATGAGGCGGCCTGAGAGGGCTTCGGGACGGGTCTCCATGTTGATGAGTTTATTGGGAAAGATGGGAGTGAGCGCTCCGAAATTCGGCCGCGCACGCGCGTGGTCAGGGTTGATGTCATTGATGGCCTCCACCCTGAGAAGGCTGTAATACTTTTCGCCCACTTTGGCGGGGCGCCCCTGCCCTACCACGTAGTCACCGGTACGCAGTCCGAAGCGGCGGATCTGCGACTGGGAAACATAGATATCCGAAAGGCTGGGCAAGAGGGTCTTCTGGCGCAGAAAGCCGTAGCCGTCGGGCATGACGTCCAATATGCCAGAGCAAAAAACGTTGCCCTGCTGCTCAGCCTGGGCCTGCAGAAGGCGCATGATAATGTCTTGTTTTTTGAGACCGGTCACGCCGGTGAGGCCGCCCCCCTTCGCCATATCGATAAGGTCTTCACGGCTATGTGCCTCCAAGCCCTTAACATCAAGTATCGGCAAGGCGCTCTGGCGCGGAGGCTCCGTAAAAGCTGGAGTCGGCAGGTTACCGCGAAGCCCCGATGCTTCCAGTGCATCCTCAGGAGGCGGGGCTTCCCGCCCTGTAGTCTCGATATTGATATTGGGATTTGGGTGAAATTCCATAGTCATAGCTTTCTCCTTAGTGCAATGCTGGATCAAGCGTCACAAGCGCACTTAATAATAAGGAATATAGGCCAGGCATCCAGCGGGGAACCTTGTTTACAACCTGGCATGTCTCGGGTATTTGGCTCCAGTACCTTAGTTAAAGCAAAATGTGTAAATCTGGCTTTGGGAACTATGCCTTCTTGGCGGCTCGGCCATGCCAGTCTGCCAGAAAGCGTGCGTTGCCGCTGTCGGTAAGCGGGTGTCTGGCAAGCTGCTCAAGCACTTTGAACGGGATGGTCGCGGCATAGGCACCCAAAGAGGCGGCCTGCAACACATGCCCCGGATGGCGTACACTGGCCGCCAGCACCCGTGTCTCCAGGCTGCCTTTATCATAAATGTCAACTATCTCGGCAAGCAAATCCAAGCCATCTTGACCGATATCGTCCAATCTGCCCATGAAAGGGCTTATAAAATAAGCTCCGCAGAGGGCGGCCAGCAAGGCTTGGCTGGCAGAGAAGCACAGTGTCATGTTAACCTTGATGCCATCATTGCCCAGCTGTGAGGCCACCTCGAAACCATCCGGCGTGCAGGGCACTTTGACGACCACATTATCGTGCCAAGCGGCGATCTCCCGTCCTTGTGCAATCATGGCCGCCGCTCCCTCCACCGTAACCTCTGCCGAAACCTCGCCCGGCACGATATCGCAGATGGCGCGCACCAAGGTTTTGTAGTCTCCCACACCCTCCGCTGCCACTAGGGTAGGGTTGGTGGTCACGCCTGAAACACCCCATTTCACGCCTTGTTTGATTTGTTCTAAGTTCGCGGTATCCAGAAAGAGTTTCATTGATGCTCTGCCCTCGCACTTAAGCCGAGTAGTATTCTAGAGTAGTAACCAGCCACTTGCCTATAGCTGCAGGACTGCTCATTATGTCCGGAGCTACTCCTCCGCCGCAAGCGGCAGCGTTGGCTGTGCCCCCTCGCGCAACACGTCCTTGGCCGCGCCGATAAAATCCCTAAACAGCGGATGCGGACGGTTTGGCCGGGATAAAAACTCTGGATGGAATTGGCAGGCTAACATCCAGGGGTGACCCGCCAGTTCACAAATCTCCGCCAGCCGCCCGTCAGGCGAAAGCCCGCTGAAGACCAACCCAGCCTGGGAGAGGGTGCCTCGGTAATCGTTGTTGAATTCAAAGCGGTGGCGGTGGCGCTCCTGGACAACCTTCTGTTCCGCCCCGTAGGCCGCCGCTGCCCGCGTGTCCGGCACCAGATGGCAAGGATGATTGCCAAGACGCATGGTGCCGCCCTTGTCGGATACAAGTTTCTGTTCCGGCATGAGGCTGATGACGGGATAGGCCGTGGCCGGATCAAATTCGGTGGAGTGCGGCTTGTCCGAAGCAAAGGCGTAGCGCGCAAATTCGATAATCATCAGTTGCATCCCCAAACAAAGGCCAAAGTAGGGTATCTTATTCTCGCGGGCATAGCGCACTGTCTTGATCATGCCCTCAATACCCCGCTCGCCGAAGCCTCCCGGGACGATGATGCCCTGGGCGCTGCGGAGGGCTATGGGAAGCTCGCCGTTTTTCTCCAGCTCTTCGGAGTGCAACCAGGTAAGGTTGATGGTGCGTCCGTGGAACAACCCGGCATGACACAGGGCCTCGCGCACCGAAAAATAGGCATCTTCCAGCTCCACATATTTGCCCACCAGAACAATGCTGACAGGGTCGCGGCTTTCTCTCAGGCAGCCAACCATGTGCCGCCAATCGGCCAGATCGGGCTTGGCCGCCGGGAGTCCCAGTCGCTCGACCAAGTAGTCTCCCAGGCTTTCCTCTTCCAGCACCAGCGGCACTTCGTAGATAGAGTCCACCGTGACCAGAGGTATCACCGCCCGCCGCTCCACATCGCAGAAAAGGGAGATCTTATCGCGGATGGCCTCCGAAATGGGATAGTCCGCCCGGCAGATGATGACGTCTGGCTGAATGCCCATGCGCCGCAACTCACCCACACTATGCTGGGTAGGCTTGGTCTTAAGCTCACGGGTAGAACCGATGTAGGGCACAAGGGTTACATGTATGTAAAGCACATTATCCCGCCCTACGTCGTTACGCATCTGGCGGATGGCTTCCAAGAATGGCTGATCCTCTATGTCGCCTACCGTGCCACCCACCTCCACCAGCACCACCTCCGCCTGAGACTTCTGCGCTAACTGCCGGAGGCGCCCCTTGATTTCCGTCGTGACGTGCGGGATGACCTGGACAGTGCCGCCCATAAAGTCGCCTCGGCGCTCTCGGGCAATGACCGTACTGTATATCTGACCGGAGGTGACGTTGGAATCGGCCGTAAGCTCAATATCAATGAAGCGCTCATAGTTGCCCAGATCAAGGTCGGTTTCGGCTCCATCCCGAGTGACGAAGACTTCGCCGTGCTGATAGGGGGACATGATGCCGGGGTCAACGTTGAGATAGGGGTCAAGCTTCTGCACCGAGACACTGATGCCGCGGCTCTTCAGGATGGTACCAATAGATGCTACGGTAATCCCCTTCCCGACCGAACTTACCACGCCGCCTGTGACAAAGATGTACTTAGTCATGAACAAAGCCGACTTATAGCGTCATGCGCATACGTTGCGAGGAACAGATGGAGATCGTGCAAATGATGCAAGGGTTTTTCTTTGGAAGCAGAGAGGTTTTGCCCATATTATAGTGACAGCCATAGGCCTTGTCAAGGCCTTATACTTAACAAATATATATTAAGATGTTTCATTGATCGTTGACAAGTAATATAGCAATGTGTTACAATAGCACATCTAAGAGGAATATATGGCTAAAGACTATTACAACGTGTTGGGCATCAGCAAGACGGCCACCGATAAAGAGATCAAGGCTGCCTTTCGCAAGCTCGCCCGCAAATACCACCCCGATGTTAACCCCGGCAACAAGAGTGCCGAGGAAAAGTTTAAGGAGATTAACCAAGCCCACGAGGTGCTCTCCGATCCCGACAAGCGCCAGAAGTATGACCAATACGGCGAGCAGTGGCAATACGCTGACCACTTCGCTGGAGCAGGAGCCCCGGGGGGCGGGCAAACCCCGCCGAATTATGATTTCTCCGGCTTCAATTTCGGCGGTCAGGGTACCTCTTCAAATTTCGGCGGTGAAGGCTTTTCGGATATCTTTGAGCAGCTTTTAAACCGCCGTCGGGGAGGCCGGACGCGGCGTGGGCGCGATCTTGAGCAACCGGTGGAGATCTCCCTTGAGGAAGCCATGAGCGGGGCAAGCCGACTCCTCAATCTGCAAAGCCAAGAGGCCTGCTCTACCTGCAACGGCACAGGGCAACAGCAAAAGGCCGTCTGCCCAACCTGCCAAGGAGTGGGCGGTGTATCCCGCACCAAACAACTTGAGCTCAAGATCCCCTCCGGCGTTCGTACGGGGTCCCGCATCCGCATGGCCGGCCAGGGCGAAGCGAGCCACGGCGGAGGTGCGCCGGGCGATTTGTATATGGTCATCACCGTACGCCCTCATCCAAAGTTTGAGCGCCTGGAGGACGACCTGCTATCCACCATCTCAGTGCCCCTGGTCACGGCCGTGCTTGGGGGAACGGTCACCGTACCCACCCTTACCGGCCGCCTGGAGCTTAAGATTCCCCCAGAGACCCAAAACGGGCAGGTGTTTAAGCTCGCGGGGCAAGGCCTGCCGCACCTGGGCAAGACCGGCCGCGGTGACCTCCGGGTCAAGATCAGTGCCGTCCTGCCGACGAAGCTCTCCCCCGAGGAGCGCGCCCTCTTTCAAAAGCTGCAGAAGATGAGGTCGGCCTAGTCTCAGCCGAAACTTAGAGCGAGGTAAACTGACAATTATGGATAGAGAGAGTACCACGGGAAGGCCGCGCTACGTGATCAGCGTCGCCGCCGAGATGCTGGGCACCCAGCCCTATACCCTGCGATATTACGAGCGGGTGGGTATCATCAAGCCAGCCCGCTCACGCGGCAACGTGCGCCTCTACTCAGAACTCGACATCGCCCTCCTTAAACGAGTCATGTCGCTGATGAGTGATCTGGGCGTAAATTTGGCGGGTGTGGAGATTATCCTACGCATGTCGCAGCAAATACTAGAGCTGCAGCGGGCCAGAGAAGCAATGCAGCTCGAGATAGAAAGATTGAGAGGCAGACTATGAAACAGGAAAAATTCACCGAACAGGCGCAGGAAGCGCTGGGTTTGTCCCAGCAGCTCGTGCGTCAGTACCATCATAACCAGTGGGACATAGAGCATATCCTGCTTGCCCTGCTACAGCAGGAAAAAGGTCTCATATCTGAACTGCTAGGGGAGCTCGGCGTAAGCGAGGAAGCTCTCCGCCAGCAGGTATCGGTCGTGCTGGAGCGTTCCCCCAAGATAAGCTACGAGACGCCTCAAATTTACGCCACTCCTCGTATCGCCCAGGTGATGGAGGCAGCCTATGCCGAAGCCCAGCGCTTGAAAGACGAGTTCATAGGCACAGAGCACATCTTCATCGCCATCATCAGCACTGGAAAGGGAGAAGCGGCTCGCATATTACAGGCAGCAGGGGTGACTCAGGAGAGTGTCTATAAGGCTCTGCAGAAGATCCGCGGCGGCCACCGGGTCACCGATGCCCGTGCTGAGAGCAAATACCGCTCGCTGGCGAAATACAGCCGCGACCTAACGGAGCTGGCGCGCGAGGGCAAGCTAGACCCAGTGGTTGGGCGCGAGGAAGAGATAAAACGCGTCATGCAGGTGCTCTCGCGCCGCACCAAGAACAACCCCGTCATCGTAGGCGAGGCCGGCGTAGGAAAAACGGCCGTGGCCGAGGGGGTAGCGGAGCGCATCGCGGCAGGCGACGTGCCGCAATCGTTACGTCATAAGAAAGTGCTTGCGCTCGACATGGGGGCCCTTATAGCAGGCAGCAAGTTCCGCGGAGAGTTTGAAGAGCGCCTAAAAGCGGTCATGGATGAGGTAAAGCAGTCGCAGGGCGAGATCATTCTCTTCATTGATGAGATCCACACCGTGGTCGGTGCCGGCGCAGCCGAGGGTGCCATGGATGCCTCCAACATGCTGAAGCCCGCCCTCGCCCACGGCGAACTCCAAACCATCGGGGCTACCACCCTTGATGAATACCGCAAGTTCATCGAAAAAGATAAGGCTCTTGAACGGAGGCTGCAGCCCATCTTCGTAAACGAGCCGAGCACCGAGGCCAGCATGGAGATCTTAAAAGGCCTGCGCCCGCGCTACGAGGCACACCACAAGATCAAGATTACAGATGAGGCCATTGAGGCCGCAGTCAAACTCTCTCAGCGCTACATCTCCGAGCGCCGTCTGCCGGATAAAGCCATCGACCTCATCGACGAAGCGGCTGCCAAGCTCCGGCTGGACAACGAGAGTGCCCCGCCGGAGGTACGTACCCTCTCGGAACGCGCCCAAGAGCTCGCTGCCGAGGAAGAGGCCGCCTCCCAGCGCGAGGATTTTGAGCAGGCAGCGCTCCTGAAGATTGAGAAGCTGGATGCGGAGAAGCAACATGCAGAAGCCCTCCGCGCGTGGCTGGAGCGCGAGAAGATTGAGGTGTCCGTAACCGAGGGCAACATCGCCGGGCTGATTGCGGCTTGGACAGGCATCCCCGTTTCCCATATGCTACAGAGCGATGCTGAGCGTCTCCTGCACATGGAAGACCGCCTGCACGAGCGTTTGGTAAATCAAGAAGCGGCCGTACGCGCGGTCTCCGAGGCCATACGCAGGAGCCGGGCCGGGCTTAAAGACCCGCGCCGCCCCATCGGCAGTTTCATGTTCTTAGGCCCCACCGGCGTGGGGAAGACCGAATTGGCGCGTAGTCTGGCCTGGTTCTTGTTCGGCGATGAGAATGCCATGGTCAGACTCGACATGAGCGAATATCAGGAAAAGCACACCGTCTCACGCCTCGTCGGTGCCCCACCCGGCTATGTAGGCTTTGACGAAGGCGGGCAACTGACCGAAGCTGTCCGGCGCCGCCCCTATCGTGTCATCCTGCTTGACGAGATTGAGAAAGCCCATCCGGAAATCTTCAATTCCCTTCTCCAAGTGCTGGACGATGGGCGGATGACCGACGGGCACGGTCGTACGGTGGATTTCAAGAACGCCATCATCATCATGACCTCCAACGCCGGCGTCGAGCTTATCAGGCGTGAAGGAGCTATGGGCTTTGCTCCGCGCCGCGATGAGGACGGTGCTGAGAAGAGCCAGTATGAGCGCATGAAAGACAAGGTGATGAGCGAGGTGCGCAAAGCTTTCCGCCCCGAATTTCTGAATCGCATCGACGACATCATAGTTTTCCACGAGCTTAGCGAGCCGCAGCTTGAGGCCATTGTCGCCTTTATGGTAAAAGATCTGCAAAAGCGGCTTGAGGACCGCC
>WRNP01000029.1 GCA_009776515.1 Dehalococcoidia bacterium
AGAGACTAAAATACCAGACAGAACATATACAATTTCGGATTTCACGAAAGTGGAACTAGGCATGACATATGAAAAAGTGGTTGAGTTAATGGGAGAACCTACAGGATCAGTTGGCTCTGGTATTGTATGGCAGACTTATATGCTACTGGACGGATCGTACGTAAAGTTATTCTTTGGCAGCGCTCCGCCATATAGTGATAGTTGGCTAGTAGAAATATATATCGTTGATCCTAGCGGAAGAGAATTTGAGCTAAAGCAAGATTGAACACCCGGAGATGCGGACATTATTTTGGACCAAAAGTTTAAATAAATGTAAGCGAGAAAAAATGGACAATATTTCAATCGAACGGGTGTGGGAAGACGCTGGCTTTTTTGAAATTAAAATAACAGCTCAAGCAGAGCTGATCTCTGTAAGTGTCAAGAGTTATATCGAATCAGAATCGATTGACAAACTTGCTTCACAAATTGCAGCTTTTCTAAAAACAATTAGAAGCAGTTTCTTTTGGGAAAACGGGGTCAAGGGTGATTCCTTTACGCCATATGTATCTCTTGAGTTCTGGCATGACGATAATCCTAGCCATGTTATTATTGAAGTTTATATGGAAATAGATGACGGAGCTTCGTTTGACAAGCATAACTGTTGCTTTTTTATTAGGACTGAGATTGGATTATTGGAACACTTTGGTAATTCCATTGCCATGCTGAATGAGCATGGAATAGGCAAAAAAGTAATACTCAATCAAATTGATTACAGCAGTCGCTGATATATTGGATATTTACACCCGCAGGAGCTTTAGCGCTTGCATACTGATGGGGCTGTTTGGCTTAACTACTAGAAAGAGGCATCCATAACAAGACGAGAATGAAGAAAGCACCGCTGGTTCTATCAATTGTATTTACATTTCTTTTTCTGATTTGTCTGTATATCGGCTTTGTTATGCCGAGCCACTATGAAAAACCCACAGAGTACAATACTGTCCAGCTCATGGCTACTATAACGAGTATAGAAGTCGTAAATAGAGGCTACAAAATAAACACTCAGGAATATCGTAAAAGTCTAAATGTTGCCAAACAGGACATTGATATTGGCGAAATCACTGATTTTGTGGGGCAAATTGCTATTTTTAGAATCGAACAAATATGGGCGAATCAATTAGACGAAATGGTTATTATGCCCCCTATTGTAGCCCTTAATATCCAGGGTAAAGACATTATCACCCTAGAAAGCTACAACAAACGATTGGATGATTCTTTTACGAAGGGCAAAATTACGACAGCGGTTTTCGGAGTCATTTTCTTGCTACTTACTGGTATTTGTTTTATTAAAATGAAACAGAGGTAAAGTCGCTCTGCTACCAAAAATCCTAGCATCGACCAAATTGGCTGCGGCGGCGTTAAACAGTGATTCCCGCCATTTAGTAAGACGAGTTTTGCATATTTCGCAACAGTGGTAACCCAAAAGTCGGATAACATGTACTCAAATCAGTTCAGGGCACCTCCGGTAACCTCCCATTATCATAGCAGATATAGAGAGCAACAGAGAGAAAAAAGGTATAATTAGCCATCACATTCAAGGGTGGGAATGATACCCATGAAGCAGTATGTCATGTTTGCAGAGGAAGGCAGATTATCACGGCTGAGTAATATGGGTGATCCACTTGAAAAAGGGGGGTGTGGACGAAATCCTGGACCAAATATATACAGGAGGTAGTCCATGTATGCCCACCAAGAACGGATGAGGGCGGTGCAGCTTTTTCGGTGCTATTAATTATGACGCAATGCGCTACCTTGACAAACGTTTGGCACCTTGCTACAATGCCCGCAATTTTAGCGAATGGTCGCGTTTAGATGAAAATTCTTACTCAGGCGGCATCTTATACCTATACATATAGCGGGCGCACCTGGGTGCGCGCGGAGGATGTCGCTACTTGAGTCTGGTCTTGGAATATCATTCTAAACTGGAAGATATGTAGCAAGAGCCTCCCGCAAGGGAGGCTCTTCGGGTAATAAGGACAATGAGGAATGAATCAAGGAGAATGGGCGGTTGCCCTACCTAGGCCGGTGGCATGTAGCACCTGCGAGCGGATGGGGCGGTCAGCCATGAGCATGAAGCACCCGGGAATCTGGCAGCAGTATATCTGGCGGAGGACGTTTTCCATGCAAGCTATCGGCGACAATGCCGTTAGCGCCTTGGTGAACTTAGCCTTATTGAGACCAAGCGCTACGCAAGCCGTGGAAAGGCTTGCCGCCAACAACCACGTAGAAAAATGCGGCACCACCCTCGGATCATGATAGTAGGGTGGTTTTGTTTTACATAAATACAAAGGAGCGTGGCAAATGTTAATCAAAATCCTGTTACTTCTGGTTTTCTTCGCGGTCACAATCTTTGTCGGTATTTATTCCCGCAAACAGGCATCTAGCGTAAACGGATTTGTACTAGCCGGACGGTCTGTCGGGCCATGGCTCACAGCGTTCGCGTATGGGACAACGTACTTCTCGGCAGTTATTTTTGTAGGGTACGCTGGGCAGTTCGGTTGGCTCTATGGTACAGCGGCTACGTGGATTGGTCTAGGCAACGCATTCATCGGGGCGCTGCTGCCGTGGGTGATATTGGGGCGGCGTACGCGGATTATGACCAATCATCTGAAAAGTGCCACCATGCCGGAATTCTTTGGTTCTCGCTTCGGATCGCAACCGCTTAAAATCGGGGCGGCTCTTATCGTTTTTATTTTTCTCATTCCTTACACCGCTTCGCTTTATAATGGCCTTTCACGTCTTTTCTCCGTGGCGTTCAACATAGATTTCATGTATTGCATTATTGCCATGGCGCTTATCACGGGTATATATGTGGTTATCGGAGGGTACTTTGCCACGGCATTGAATGACTTCATACAGGGCATTATCATGCTGGCTGGCATCGTTGCAGTAGTGGCGGTGGTACTAAGCAACAATGGTGGTTTTATGGCTGCCATAGATGCTATGGCCCGCGTTGAGGGTGCGGCCACGGCACCCGGAGCTTATACTTCATTTTTCGGGCCTGACCCACTCGGACTACTGGGTGTTATAATTCTCACGTCACTCGGCACTTGGGGTCTGCCGCAGATGGTCGCCAGGTTTTATGCTATAAAATCCGAGAAGGCCATTGTCAAAGGTGCGGTAATCTCCACGATATTCGCGCTTGTTGTAGCGGGCGGTTGCTACTTTCTCGGCAGCTTCGGTCGGTTATACGCAGACGTAGTAGTGGTGGGAGAAAATGGTGCCGTGGCGTTCGATTCCATTATCCCGAATATGCTTGCCGGATTGCCTGACATCCTGATCGGAATCGTAGTGCTTTTGGTGCTTGCGGCCTCAATGTCTACGCTCTCCTCTCTGGTTATGACTTCATCTTCCACCTTGACGCTGGACTTCCTGAAAGGCCACGTCTTTAAAAATATGGATGAGAAAAAGCAGCTCTTGAGCATTCGTTTCCTGATCGTGGCGTTTATCATTATTTCCGCTGTTATCGCCACGATACAGTATAAGGGTGGTATTACATTTATTGCCCAGCTCATGAGTATTTCTTGGGGTGCTCTGGCCGGCTCGTTTCTTGCTCCGTTCTTGTATGGACTGTACTGGAAACGCGTTAGCAAAGTGTCTGTTTGGTGCTGTTTCGGGTTTAGCACGGTGCTTATGACCCTGAACATCTTGTTCAAAGGCAGTTTCCCGACGATTTTGCAGTCACCCATTAATGCTGGGGCATTTGCCATGCTTGCCGGATTAATCATCGTTCCGGTCGTCAGCCTGCTTACGAAGGCTCCGGATAAGGCCTACCTAGAATCCTGTTTTTCATGCTACGAGAAGACCATCAGTGTCAAAGTCCAATCCGACCTAGGTGATAGCGGAGTGTAGTCGAGCAGTGGCAAGTTGAGGAGACAGCACCGATGCCTATAACAGAAATACTCGCCGAAAATGCGCGGCGGTATGGGGATAAGATATGTTTGACCGAAATCAATCCTGAGCTAGAGGAGCGGCGTGCGCTGGCCTGGAAGGAATATGCTCTGGTGGAGTCCGCCCATGACACCCGCTACCGAAAAGAGCTGACCTGGCGTGAATTTGACGAAAAGGCCAATCAGTTTGCGCATCTGTTGCTGAAACAGGGAGTCAAGCGCGGTGACAAGGTCGGCATATTGCTGATGAACTGCATTGAGTGGCTGCCCATCTACTTTGGCACGCTGAAAACGGGGGCGATGGCCGTACCGCTTAACTTTAGATATTCGTCCGATGAAATCAGATATGCCTTAGAGCTTGCCGATGTCTCTGTGCTGGTGTTAGGACCAGAGTTTGTCGACCGCGTGCGGGCTATAAAGGATAATATCCCCGCAGTGCGCTCAATGTTTTTCGTCGGCGAGGATAGTCCGGATTTTGCCGAGAGCTACGAGGGCCTTGCAAGCTCTTGCCTCAAACATGCACCGGCGGTGGAGCTTTCTGATGGGGATGATGCCGCAATTTATTTTTCCTCTGGTACCACAGGGTTTCCGAAGGCTATTTTGCACTCTCATTTGAGCCTGGTCACCGCATGTAAGGTGGAGCATGCCCATCACGGCCAAACCCGCGATGACATTTTTCTGTGTATTCCTCCGCTATATCACACCGGAGCCAAGATGCACTGGTTTGGCAGCCTGTATGTCGGTGGCAGTGCCGTGTTGTTGCGGGGGGTGCGCCCCAAATGGATCATTGAAACGGCCGCTAATGAGCATGCGAGTATCGTGTGGCTACTGGTGCCCTGGGCACAAGATGTGCTGGATGCCATTGAAAACGGTGATATAAACCTAGCGGATTACGATTTGAGCGCCTGGCGGCTTATGCATATCGGTGCCCAACCAGTTCCGCCGAGCCTGATCAGGCGCTGGAAGCAGTATTTTCCTCACCACGATTATGACACGAACTACGGACTCTCGGAATCGTGCGGGCCCGGTGCGGTGCATCTTGGGGTGGAAAACATTCATAAGGTAGGCGCAATAGGCAAGGCCGGTTACGGCTGGCAGGTCAGAGTTGTTAGTGAGTGCGGCGAGCCGGTGAAGCCAGGTGAGGTGGGTGAACTGATATTATTCGGAGATAGTGTCATGAGATGCTATTACCGAGACCCAGAAGCCACTGCCGCTACGATCAAAGATGGTTGGCTATACACGGGAGACATGGCTTATGAGGATGAGGACGGGTTTTTGTTTCTTGTCGACAGAAAAAAAGATGTGATTATCACGGGGGGCGAGAATATCTACCCCGTACAAATTGAGAGTTTTCTGCGAGGCCATGATAAAATCAAGGATGCCGCTGTGATTGGTCTGGCAGATTACAGACTGGGCGAGATCGCTCTGGCCATCATTGAAGTAAAACCAGGTATGGAATGCGGAGAGGAGGAGATACGGCAGTTTTGTACACAGCTACCGCGTTATAAGCGACCACATCGAGTTGTTTTCGGTAGCGTGCCCCGCAACGCCACTGGAAAAATTGAAAAACCCAAGCTCCGCACAAAGTATTGCGGAGAGAATATTGTAAAAAAACAGACCGAGCTTTAATCGTTGTCGCATTCGGCCAGAGATAGCGCGTGCTAAAAGGGGGCGTTACGTGAATAAAGGGGCAATACTGGTCCTTTTTATGGCAACTCTTTTGGTTATCGGCGCTTTTGGCGGGCTTGCCTGTTCTAGGAGCGCCCTTCAATTCGACGTTGACCCTATCAGTATGACAGGAAATATTAGATGGGCAGAGGAGTGGGTCTATCTTGATGTCACAATCACCAACAATACCAATAAAGGGATACTGTGGATTCGGACTATGGAAGCAGACTCTCGTTTATCCGAGGGTGATACTAGCTTTCGATTCTCCAGCTCGGGTTCCGAAAATTTTGGCAAGGCCTCTCCCAGTTGGTTTGATAAACTCAAAAAACCGCCTATAGCGGCTAACAATAGCCAAACATTTTCTGTTCGAATCGGTTCTTCTGGATATCTTGATTCGGATTTGGAAACCGTGCTTTATTTTACAGCGTATCAGTACACGCTGACCGTCGAATGGATAGAATTTGTCGGCTATGGTAGGATGAGTAGCTTCGATAATCCCTTGAAGTTTACTTTTGAAGGGTACAGGCAGTGACTTTGTTGTTTGTCATAGTTCAGGGTTTAATAGCAGGATCAAATCTCCCTCTTTCTGATAATCAGTATTGATCCCAATATAGCCAGCAGCAACCCCCCAATGGTTATCCAAAGAGCATACCAGTAGGGGCTGGTTATCGGCGGAGTCATTCCAGGATAGGCCGTCAGTTGAAAGGCATTTGGGTAAACCAGCTCCCATCCCCATCTGACAACCTCGAAAGGGATGAACACTCTGATGTTTTCTGTAAAAGACAGCCCATAAAAAGCCACCAGCAGAACCATGGCTATAGCGCCTGCTAAGACGTTATTTCTAAGCATGGTTGATATGAAGATTGTTAAAGCTACGGCAAAAGCTGTGTAAAGCAACATAAACCCCAGCATGGTAAAGAATAACTCGCAACTTAGGGGGTCTAAATCCCAAGGCCTAGTGATACGCAAGGCGTAGATATAGCAGATGGCAAAACCTACAGTAACGGCTAGGGCGAATATAAGGTAGGACACCAAGAATTTGGCCAGAATATAGGCACCACGCCCTACGGGCTTGACTAATACGGCAGCGGCCAAGCCGTCCTTAACCTCTTTGGCCACGGTACTCATCAGCATAAAAGGGATGAGCATCAGCATCCCCATTGATAACCAATCGGTGAAATCGTATACGATATAGCCGGATTGCAGTGGATTTACCAGGGGGTCTCCGTGATAGTTGCCATCTGCCATAAAAGGAACAATCAGGCCCAGGGCAATACAGAAAGCAAAGACCAAAACAATCTTGTGCGTTTTCCAGTTTTCTATCAGCTCTTTTGGTAGCAGGACGAAAAACTTTTGCATCTTATTTCACCCCGGCTAATTTAATGAAGATATCCTCAAGCGAGGGCTGGGTAGTAATGTAGTTTATGATGGTGAATCCTTGCTGGCATATCAGTTTAGGCAGAGCGCTTCGGGCGGCAATCTGGTCTTTAAGATAGATGACTAACTCGGGCATATGCTGGTCATTTGTTCTGACGATAACATCAGAGCACCAATCATGCGTTTTAATAATGCCCGCTAGCGGGGCATTGTCTTCCAAGGTATTAACGGTAATACAGTTTTGGGAAAATTTATGTTTCAGTTCGTGGATATTCTCAGAAACCAACAAGCGCCCATGATCAATGATTCCGACTTTGTCGCTGACCCTTTCCACGTCAGATAAAATATGAGTGGATATGAAAACGGTGGCCTTTTCCTTGATATTCTTAATGATATCCAAAACATTAGCCCTGCCGATCGGATCCATGGCTGAGACCGGTTCGTCTAGGAAGAGTACTTTTGGGTTTCCCATCATAGAGGCAGCCAAGCCCAGGCGCTGTTTCATGCCGCGCGAATAGCCGTTGGCCTTGCGGTTGGCGGCATCTTTGACACCCGCTAAGTCCAGGAGCGGCCAGGCTCTCTTTTGAGCTTCTTTAAAGCTTAAACCGAATAGTTTTCCGCAAAAGACCAAGTAGTCCAAGCCGGTCATGAAGCCAAAGAACATGGGAACATCCGGTAGATAACCGATCACCTGGCGTGCTTCCATCCTGCGCGCCGTGCAGCTTAAACCATTCACATAGGCGTTGCCCCTGCTGGGTCGCGACAGCCCAATCATTAAGCGAATGGCGGTGGTCTTCCCGCTACCGTTAGGACCCAAAAAGCCATAGATAGAATTAGGCTCAACTTCTAGATTTAAATCGTCTAGCGCTGTAAGCTTGCCGAATTTTTTGCTTAGGTTAATGGTTTGTATGGCTAGATTCTTGTTAATCACAGCATTGCCTCCGATTGGTTAATATCTGGCCTGTTAGAGCTTTTTGCCTCTGCCTTAAAGATGTTGCCAATCATAAGCTGCTTGCCTATTTAAAAAGCTGGCCCGAGGATTTCGCCCAAGGCCCGGTACTCCGCCACCCGTCCGGCGCTATAGCTCAGCGGGCGAATCTTATCAACATCCGGTCGCCCATTCGTCAGGCACTCCTCAGACACATAGCTTTCGATGATCTCGCCGATCATAAGGACATGGCTGCCCAGCGTGGTCATCTCAGAGAGCGTGCATTCTAGATTCATAGGGCATTCCTCAATGAGGGGTGCAGTTTTTAGCGCTCCGTAGAAAATATGGAAGTCGCAGGCGAATACCTTGTCGATCTTGGATCCGGAAATTATGCCGCAGAAATCGGTTTCGGCAACCTGGGTAATTGAGGGGATGTTGACGGAAAAAGTACTATGCTCCTTGATGCACTTATAGGTAAAACGGGAAGGTCTAAGGGAGATTCCTACCATGGGCGGCGTGCTACAGACTATGCCTCCCCAGGCAACGGTTGCAAAATTAGGGCAATCCCCATTCAGTGCACCTACGAGAAAGGCTGGCATGGGGTAGACCAATTCTTGGGGGCCAAGTTTTGCTTTTGCCATAGGCTTCTCTTTCAAACATCAACATATTTGAAAACATGGGTGCGCATTGATGACTACTAAGGCGAAAGCTGTTTGGGAGTTGCGCGCCCATAATGCTAACGTTAAGGGATTTCTACGTTTTGCTAGCTTACGTGCCGTTCCTTGCTTTGCCAGAAGACACTTGTAGCCATCCTCCTTGCGAAGCTACGGTCTGTCAAAATTTGGCTTCTTAAATCAAGGCCGACTCTCTGTCTTCGAAGAACAGCATTGAGGACGCAGGCAGGCGGCCGCCAAATTGAGCATGTAACAGGCTGTGGGCCGGTTCCTCTGGCGTGAGCCAGTAAAGATTGCCGTTAGATTGATAGGCGATAAGCTCTTGGGCCAGCAGTTTTTTGAGCGCCTGGTCGATATATCGGTTGTCATCGGGCTTGAATATGCCGATCAAGGCATCCCGGCTGAACTTGGTTAGGGGATTTCTGGCCAGGTAGATAAGCACTTCTTGGCAGAGCTTATTACATGTGTCTTGGTTAAGTATGCCCGGCATAGTGTTCCTCTTTATTATTAAGCGGTATGGCAGGGAGTGGAGACCCCCTCCACTCCCTGCAAAACGATCTCAGATGCAGGCTACCATTGGAAGTGGCGGCCGGAACTAACCGGCTGGGCTGTCTGGGTGGGATTTGGAGCCTGGCTCCGGCGACTGGCTAAACTGCTACGGTTGCGCATGAAAGAGGGGATAGCCAGCTCGTCTTCGGATTTAAGATTCTTAAGCTGGCGGTAGATCTCGCGCTCGCGGGCTGCCCCAGCCAGGCCATCTTTGGTGGCGAAGCCGGTGGCGATAAGCGTCATGCGGACCTCTCGGCCCATGTTGTCGTCGATGGAGACACCAAAGATGACATTGGCATCGGGATCGACTGCCTTGCGCACGACATCGGCCGCAGCGTTGACCTCATACAAGGTCAGGCTGGAGTCGCCGGTAATATTGAAAATGACGCCCTTGGAACCATCAATAGAGACGTCCAGCAGCGGTGAGGTGAGGGCCTGTTTAGCTGCCTCGACTGCGCGGTTGGTGCCTCCGCCTTTGCCAATGGACATCCAGGCGGGGCCGGCATCCTTCATAACCGAACGAACATCGGCGAAGTCCAGGTTGATGAGGCCGGGCACGGTAATAACCTCGGCAATGGCCTGAACGCCATTGCATAAAACCTCATCGGCCAGACGGAAAGCTCCGTCCACGCCGGTTTTGTTGTCGCAGATTTCAAATAAGCGGTCATTGGGGATGAGAACCAAGGTGTCCACGCGTGGCATAAGCTCCGCGATGCCTTCTTCGGCCACCCTCATGCGGTGCGCGCCTTCAAAGCCGAAGGGCTTGGTCACAATGGCAATGGTTAGTGCTCCGGCTTCCTTGGCCATCTCGGCAACCACCGGAGCCGAGCCGGTGCCTGTGCCGCCGCCCATGCCGGCGGTGACGAAGACCATATCAGCCCCGCTCACCACATGGCGGATTTCCTCGCGGCTTTCGTCAGCCGCCTTGTGTCCCATTTTGTTGTCACCGCCGGCTCCCAGTCCGCGGGTGTTTTTCTCGCCCAGTTGGATGCGAGTAGGGGCCTCAGTGATGGCCAGGTGCTGGGCATCGGTATTCATGGCGATGAACTCGACGCCGCGGACATTTTCGCGCACCATGCGCGTTACCGCATTGCAACCGCCGCCGCCGCAGCCGATTACCTTGATCCTGGCACCACTTTGGACATAGATTGTTCTAGCCAAGTTATTCTCCTTATTTAAAGTCTTGAGTTATGAGTTTTTGTTTTGAGATTGGCGGGAATAATAAGCCTGCTATGGTGCTTGGATCGCATGGCTTATTGCCCACAACTCAAAACTTATCTTGCCCGACTAAGCATATGGGCCAGGTCCGACATAAAGGTCCGAGGACGCTCCTCTGCCATCGGGCGGCGCCCTCTGCCGTGCGATAGCTCCCACATGAGCAGACCTACGCTTGCGGCATAGTCCGGCTCGACCAGGTTGTCGGCAATGCCGTAGAGCTGAGGCGGTATGCCAAGGCGCACAGGCATATGGGCAATATCCATTCCCAGTTCCGTCAGCCCCGGCAATACTGAGGTGCCGCCGGTGAGAACCAACCCGCCGCGCACCGATTTCATGTCGCCTGGTACCTCAAGGATGACGAGGCGCAAAATCTCCTCCATGCGAGAGCGGACGATCTCGTACAGTTCGCCGTAGGGGACGGTTTGGCCGCCCTCAATGAGGGTGTGGTCGGCCATTCTTTCGATCCCGGCCTCCACACTGGCGTACTTTTTCTTGATCTCCTCCGCAAGCTCGTAAGAGATTCCCAGGCCGACGGAGATATCATGAGTTAAGGAGTGCCCCGCTACCGGCAGCACCGAGGTATGGACGAAATTGTTTCTGTTGATGACCGCGACTCCGGTAGTACCGCCACCGATGTCAGCCATGATAACCCCATTTAGGCGTTCATCTTCGGTCAGCACTGCCTCTGCAGAGGCCAACGGCTCGAAAATCAGATCATCAATTTCAATACCTGCGGCGCGGATGCATTTGGTCAGGTTCTCCACCGCTGCTTGTGAGGCTGTGACGATGTGGGTCTCCACATCCAGCCGAAATCCGTGCATGCCTACCGGATTCTTGATGCCCTCCTGTCCATCCACGGCGTAATACTGAGGGATCAGATGCAAAATAGTGGTGTCGCCCACGCTTGTTTGGACAGCGTTCTGGGCAACATCGAGTACTCGATCCACGTCCTCTTGCCGCACCATCTGCCGGTTGCCGGGTATGGCTACCACACCGCGGTTATTAGCTGAGTTGATATGCCGCCCGGTAATGCCGACCAACGCCGACTCCAGTCGATAACCAGCGGCCTGCTCCGCCATTTGCACCGACTGGCGGATGGAGTGTTTGGCATCGTTAAGGTTAACCACCAGTCCTTTCTGCAGGCCTTGTGATGGGGCGATGCCGACACCTAAGACGCGCAGATCGGCTCCGTCGGTGTCCGCCATGACCGTGCATATCTTGCTGGTGCCAACGTCTAGCGAGGCTATTTTACGCCTTTTCATGTATACCTCTCTTTAAGTAATAATCCCGTTCGGTTTGTTGATCGTCCTCTATCTGTGCTCACGGTAATGGACGTTCCATTTGAGGCAGAGAGCATTCAGCATGTTCTTAAACTCTATATTGTCAGCCTTGTAAAGGTCGGCTAGGAAGCCGTGTAATAACTCGCCACCGCTCATACCCGGGGTCGGCTCCGCCGGACCGGGGAGATTGATGTAGACAATCTCCGTCATTACCTTTTGGTAATCAATCGCTGTGCCCATTCTTGCTCCTTCTCTTCTAAGGCCGCCGGTATATATGCGGCGCCCCTAGGAAAAATTTCCCCGCATCATAGATATTGCCAAAGCTAGCGGTCAAATACTGTCCCTTTTTGTCCTGAGATATTCCATAAGAAAATAATCAGTCCAAAGGACGGACATATTTGTCCGGTTGCATTTATATCTTGGAATAGCCTAAAATGGAAACCGAAAAGATGCCTCCATTTCTCGCGGGACATGCTTCCCCTGACACTTCCTCCCGCCTGGAGGGAAAGAAAGGGCAAACCCTGTTTCAGACAAGCAGGCAAGATGAGGGCGCAGGTTTAAAGGTGGCTAGTATGTTGCCGGCTTCCAGCCCCGGGAAAAAGCTGCCGCCGCCCTATGTTTCCCACCGCACTTTTTGGAATTTCTTAGAGGGGTTGCAGCAGACCATTCCGGCTCGCATCGACCGGAGCTACTGGGGCACCCGCCTCTCTGGCTCAAACGGAAGCCAGATAGTAGCAGCCCTCCGCTTCCTGGATCTTACCGATGCCAACGGCTTTCCCACTGCCAAGCTGAGGCAACTAGTGAGTTCGCGAGACAGCGAGCGAGCGGAAATTGTCAGAAAGATTGTGCGTGATGCCTATGGTTTCCTGGCTGAAGATGCTCCAGATCCCCAGACAACTACTTATGCCCAGCTGGAGGAAGCTTTCCATGATAACTTCCAACTTGCCAGCGATGTAGCCCGAAAATGTATAAAGTTCTACATTTGTTTGGCTACCGCCGGTGACATCAAGCTGTCTCCCTTCGTCGTTAGCAAAACCCGCAATGGCCGTGGCGGGGGCGGCGCCTCCAAAAAGGCTGGGCGGAAATCAGCGGATAAAAAAGCCCGGACAGAAATTCCACAAGACATTCCTACCAACGGTCATGGTAATATGCTGGACAAGTTGTTGCTTGAAAAGTTTCCCAGCCTGGATCCGGATTGGCCGGATGAACTGAAAAGCAAGTGGTTTACGGCCTTTAATGAGCTTCTAAGGCGGACGGGGGGCAACGGAGCCTAGGAACAGCATTCTTTGGTTGACGAGGCAGGGTCTAGCTGCCATAAACTATAACTTCAATAGGGTTGAGAGATTGATACTTAAGGAGGCGCAGCATTAGAGATCAATGCTTAGCGGATATGTCGTCAGGCTTAAGATAAGGATCTGGTTTTAGCCAAAAAATATAGAGGGAGGACATAGGCATGGTACCTCGCAATACAGAGTCAGCCCGCGCCCACAATGAGAGTCTCGAAGCCCACGAAATAATGACCAAGCCCCTGCCGGAGGTTCTGGCAGAAATGGGTGCCAATATTGCAGCTGCCGCCGAAGCTGCCAGGCGGGCTGAGGAGGCCGCACGCTTAGCCAGAGATGCTTCCGCTTCGGCGACCAAGGCTTCCAAGGAGGCTGAGGCCAGGGCGATGGATGCCGCCCGTGCTGGGGAAAAAGCTGCTGAGACAGCCACCCGCGCTGCCCAGGAAGCGGCGGCCAAAGCGGAGGCGACTGCCAAGCAGGCCAAACTTGCCGCTGATGAAGCCGCCCGCAAGGCGGAGGAGGCTGATCAGGAATCCCGCAAGGCCTTGGAGGCTTTCAAGAAGGCCGCCGATGAGTCTGCCAGGCGGGCTGAGGATGCCAGCAAGAAGGCAGTGCTGAATGCCGAGGAGGCCATGAGGGCTGCCCGTGAAGCTGCCGCCGATGCCACCAAAGCGGCTCAGGAGGCAGTCGCCGCCGCACGCCATGCTGCGGATGAGGCTACCTCTGCCGCTGAAGAAGCTGCGCGCCATGCCGAAAAGGCTGCCCTTAAGGCTGAGGAAACCGCCCGCGCTGCTCGCTATGCCGCCGAGGAGGCTGCCCGCAAGGCAGAGGAAGTGGAGTTGGCTGCCCGAGAGGCCGCCGAAGCCGCCCGCAAGGCTGCCGAAGAGACGGCCGCTCGTGCCGAGAATGCTGCTACTCATGCCCGGCTGTCCGTGACTGCCGCCATGGAAAAGGCGGACAAGGCTGCTAAAGATGCCGAGGATAGCCTGAAAGAAGTTAAGGCCGCCCGGGCTGCCCTGGACAAAAAAGTCAGCGCCGAGACGGCTACCCGCGCTGACGATGCCGGGCGTAAAGCCAAGCGCTTGGCCCACGTGGTCTTCCAGGCGGCTGAGGATGTGCGCCGCTACGCCGCCCTGGCCGATATCGCCGGCGACGAAGCCCTCCAGGCAGCAGCCAGCGTCAGCGGAGATATTGCTGCTCGCATTGAAGAAGCCGGTAGCGATGCCAAGAAAGCCGCAGAAAAAGGCTATGCTGCTGCTGATAAGACTTTCCGCCGTGGTGAGGCTGTAAATACCGCCGGTGATGAGGCCATCCAGGCGGCAACTCAAGCCCTGCATCAGTTGGTCAATATGGCCGAACAGATGGCCCGTGCTGCCGAAGAGGCTGCCCGCACTGCCACTGGGGCTTCTAAAACCGCCACCGAAGCTGCGCAGAGTGCGGCCATGGAAGCCGCTGCCAAGGCCTCAAGGCAGGCCGATGAGGCTATCCGCACTGCTACTCAAGTGGCTGAGGCTGCCCGTAAGGGAGCCGAGGTGGCTGCTGCTACTGCTACAGCAAAGGCAGCTCAGGAGGCGGAGGAAGCCATCAGGCAGGCTAAGGAGGCCACCGATGAGGCTCGCAAAGCCGCCAAGGCCGAAGCGGAAGCTGCTCGGAAAGGTGCCGAGGCTGCGGCCAAGGAAGCGATTGCCCAGTCTACGTCGGCATCTGAGGAAGCCATCAGGGTGGCCATGGAGGCAGCTGAGACCGCTCGCAAGGCAGCTGAAGAGGCGCGCCTCGCTGCCGAGGTTGCTGCTGCCGAAGCTAGGAAAGGAGCCGAAGCCGCCGCCCGTGAAGCGGCCGCTATGGCTGCCAAGGAAGCGGAGGAGGCCATACGTATTGCCCGCGAGGCTGCTGAGCTTGCCCGCAAAGCCGCCGAGGCCGCCGCTTGCCGTGCCGAAGAGGTTGCCCAGCGAGCCAAGGAAGCGGCTGATGCCGCTAGGGCTGTGGGCGAAGGTGCCGCCGCTAGAGCCTCGGAAGCCAAATTGGCCGCTCAGGATGCAGCCCGGCGCGCCGAGGAGGCCAGCGCTGCCGCCATCGCTGCTGCTCATGACGCAGCGCGACAGGCTCAGGAAAAAGCTGAGGAAGCCCTGCGCAACGAAGCCAATCTGCGCCAACTGATAAAACGGATACTGTCCTCTCGGGAGCTGACGACGGTCATTATCATGTCTTTCCTGGGAGCGGTGATAGCCTCTGTCCTGGTAAGCATTGGCCTTAGTCTCTTGAGGTAGCGTTTCCAGATTGGCTACTACCGTATGAGAGGAGCCTTAAGTGATTCAAGTGTGCAGTGCGCAAACTCACTGGTAGGAAGCAGGATATGCCGATAGAGATCATCACGCCCAGATGAGACGTACACAATTGGAGGGGCTCAGCTTACCATGTCTTATCTGGCATGAAGACTTGGATTGCGAAGCATAACGAATGGGTCAGGCATCGCCCCTCCGGCAAGTCTTCTGGAGGTGGCGGGAGCGCATTCATACCAAGTATGACAACTTGGTGCGCCTTGGCGTTGCTGATGGCGGGCCTGGGAGTGTAACCAAGTTTCGTGTGTATTAATAGTTTGCCGCCGCAGTCCTTAGTAGCGGCCATATAGCCCTGTCTCGCGGCATGGTATTCTTAAACTGGGAGATGATCAATTGAACTTCAGGGTGATGGAGAAGTTCAATTATGGCATCAAGAATCTTCCTGGCCTTCTCTGATTCCTTGAGGACGATATTGAGACAATAGGCGCTATAGAGTAGAGGGAGGGCATCCTTCATGAAGTATTGGGACTGTTTGGGCATGGATAACTATCTTGAATTGCTCGGTTGTGAGGATTAACGGAGATATTTATGCCTATTCGCGTCTGCCTCTGTTTAAAAAGGTCTCCAATTCTCCAGCTGCATCTATTGGCAAAAACGGCATGATAGCTTGGTAAAAAATGTCGCTCCCCTCAACTTCTACCCCATTAACGAATATGCTACTATCATCGCCGCCCCACATTGCAACGTCAAATATCTTGCGCCCTTTGTTGTTTTCAAATACAAAATATATTCGGGCATCAATGTAAGTTTTATGCTCGACCGGCGTTATGGCGTCTGAGCTTAGTTTGTTAAGTAAATCAACATACTCCACGAGACAAGAGCCGTTAATTACTATTTTCTCATCTTGAAGAATGCTGATTAAGCCGTAATTCCCGCCATTAATTATTACCACCAACAGCAATGCTGACAGGTGAGCGGAGATTTAGTTTCTTATAGATATCATTCATTTTCTTGTTGGGCTCTT
>WRNP01000030.1 GCA_009776515.1 Dehalococcoidia bacterium
TTGCCCGCAGCGCCGGCAATTCGGCACAGCTCATGGCCAAAGAGGGCGATTATGTACTTCTGCGCCTGCCGTCTGGCGAGATGCGCCGAGTGCGTGGCGAGTGTTTGGCAACCGTTGGCCAGATCGGCAATCTTGACCACCAGAACATAAAGCTTGGCAAAGCCGGGCGACGACGCCTGCAAGGCTGGCGACCACAGGTGCGCGGCACGGCAATGACACCGCGCGACCATCCCCACGGCGGCGGTGAAGGCCGCTCACCGGTCGGTATGCCCGGGCCAAAAACGCCCTGGGGCAAGCCCGCCATGGGGTACAAGACCCGCCGACCTAAGGCTTCGGATAAGTTTATCGTGAAGCGAAGAGGGAAATAGGAGAGAGTCATGTCAAGGTCAATCAAGAAAGGTCCTGCCGTCAGCGAAAAACTGATGAAGAAAGTGACCGATGTCAACCGCTCAGGCAAAAAAGTGGTCATCAAGACCTGGGCGCGCTACTCCACCATATTGCCGGAAATGGTCGGCCTCAATATCGGCGTGCACGACGGCCGCCGCCATGTACCGATCTTTATCACGGAAAATATGGTGGGCCACCGCCTGGGAGAGTTTGCTCCAACGCACACTTTCCGCGGGCATTCCACCAAGGCTGAAAAGACCACGGGCGTGAAAGGCTAGGGGAAGCTTACCATGGAAGTAAAAGCGGTAGCCAAGGATACTGGAGTTTCAGCCCGCAAGCTGAGGCTCCTCATTGAACTCGTCAAGAACAAGCCGGTGGCGGAGGCGCTCGCTATTTTGAGCCTTGCCCCCTCACCATCCGCCAAACTGTTGATTAAAACGATAAAGTCAGCGGCAGCCAATGCCGATAACAATTTCCAGATGACACCAGACGCGCTCAAAATCACCAAGATCTATGCCGACGAAGCGCCGACGGCTAAGCGCTTTCAGCCACGGGCTCGTGGCCGGGGGGATCGGATTTTAAAACGCTCCAGCCACATCACCGTCATTGTGGCCGAGCAGGAGGCTTAATGGGACGCAAAGTACACCCTATGAGTTTCAGGATCGGCATCATCCGAGACTG
Organism: Dehalococcoidia bacterium; assembly: GCA_009776515.1. GTDB lineage: Bacteria > Chloroflexota > Dehalococcoidia > Dehalococcoidales > UBA1222 > WRNP01. Next base: position 1,069 of record WRNP01000030.1, read on the forward strand.
GCAATCCAAGTGGTTTGACGAGCAGCACTACGGCGAGAACATCCTGGAGGATGTCAGGCTGCGCAAGGCCGTCAGGAAGAAGTACCCAGAGGCCGGCATCTCGCTTATTGAAATCGAACGTCAGGCTAATCGCGTGGGAGTGATCATCCACACCTCGCGCCCGGGCATCGTCATCGGTCGCGGCGGTAGCCGCGTTGAGGAGATGCGCCAGTACCTGGAGGGTCATCTGAGCGGCAAAAAAGTGCAACTTGACGTGCGCGAGATCCGACAACCAGAACTTGATGCCCTGCTGGTAGCACGTTCGGTCGCCGACCAGATGGAGCGCCGCGTCGCTTACCGCCGTGCCATGAAGCAGTCCGTCTTCCGCACCATGCAAGCTGGCGCCAAAGGCATGCGCATCATTTGTTCCGGCCGCTTAGGGGGTGTGGAAATTGCCCGCCGTCAAATGATGCATCAGGGTCGAGTACCCCTCCAGACCCTGCGGGCTGATATCGACTACGGCTTTACCGAAGCCCATACCACCATGGGGCGCATTGGTGTCAAAGTATGGATCTACCGCGGCGATGTCTTTCCAGAGCCCCCGGTCATCACTGCCCCCATCATCAACGAAACCCCGGCCCTTTCCATAAAACCGGAAGAGGCCAAGGGAGGAAGTGCCCCAGCGGAGAGTGTTGAGGTAAAAAAACCGCGCGTCCGGCGCAAGGTTGCTACGGAAAGCGCCCCGGAGGCCAAGGATGCTCCGGAAGCCAAGACCGAAGCCCAGGCTGAGGAGGCCCCCAAAAAGACCCCCCGTCCCCGCGTGCGCAAGATAGCCGCGGAGGAGGCAGCTGCTCCTGCCAAGGCCGAGGATAAAAAGGAAACCAAACCCAAAGCGAGTCGGGCAAAGACCGCCGAGCCCAAGGAGAGCAAACCTAAAACAAAGAAGGCCGCTGAGTAGTATTATCAAGAGCTCGAGGAAATAAATGTTACAACCAAAACGCGTAAAATTCAGAAAAACCCATAAGGGGCGCCGGTCCGGCGCCGCCCACGATGGGGCGACCATCGCTTTCGGCGAATATGGTCTTCAAGCTCTAGGAACCGGTTGGATGACCGCCCGGCAGATAGAAGCGGCCCGCCGTGCCATCACCCGCAGTATCCGCCGCGGCGGCAAAGTATGGATCCGCGTCTTCCCCGATAAACCTGTCACCAGCAAGCCCGCCGAAACCCGCATGGGTGGCGGCAAGGGTGCCCCCGATCATTGGGTAGCTGTCATTCATCGCGGACGCATCCTGTTTGAACTGGCCGGCGTCGATGAAGGGGCAGCCAAGGAAGCCATGAGGTTGGCCTCGGGCAAGTTGCCCTTTGAAACCCGCTTTTTGATGAAAGAGGCTATCGGCCAGATAAGCCGAAAGGAGGCTGCGGACAATGAAAGCTGATGAGATCAAGGCCCTCAGCCCAGAGGAGCTTTCTAAAAAGCTCACCGAGAAACAAAAAGAGCTCTTTGAGTTGCGCATTAAGGCCAGCACCAAACAGCTCAAGAACCACCGCCAGATACCGCCGGTGAAAAAAGATATCGCCCGCCTCAAAACTGAGGAGCGGCAGCGTGCGCTGAGCGGCAAGTAAGGGAGCAAAAGAATGGCAGACAACAAACATAAGACAATGATCGGACGCGTAGTCAGCGCACGCATGAACAAAACCTGCATCGTAGCTGTAGAGAAGCAGAAACAACACCCCCTCTACCGCAAGACCTACCGCCTTGAGGTAAAATACAAGGTGCACGATGAGAAGGGCGAGTGTCAGGCGGACGACCGAGTACGCATTGTGGAAACGCGCCCGCTGTCGAAAGAAAAGCGCTGGCGCGTGGCAGAGATTATCTCTAAGGCCGCTGTGGTTGAAATCAAGCCCGGGGAAGTCGTTTAAAGGAAAGGCCGATGATCAAACAATTTACGAGAATGAAGGTCGCCGACAACACCGGTGCCCGCCAGGTGATGTGCGTTGGGGTGCCGGGGGCGAGCAAGCGTAAATATGCGCGCGTGGGCGACATCGTGACTTGCGCCGTGAAAAAAGCCACCCCGGAGGCAACGGTCAAAAAGGGAGAAGTCGTCCAGGCTGTCGTGGTGCGCGTGGCCGAGCCTTACCGCCGCGCGGATGGCTCCTACATTCGTTTTGACGACAACGCTGCTGTCATCCTGACCGACAAGAACAATCCTAAAGGGACCCGCATCTTTGGCCCGGTGGCGCGCGAGCTCAGGGAAAAAAACTTCACTAAGATCCTATCCCTGGCACCGGAGGTGTTATAAGTACTATGAAGATCAGGAAAAATGACCAGGTGCTGGTGATCGCCGGCAAAGACAAAGGCAAGAAAGGTAAGGTACGCTTTGCGTACCCCAAAGAAGGCAAGGTGATTGTCGAAGGCGCAAACTTCATCAAAAAGCATGCCCGCGCCAGCGGACAAGTCCGCCAGGCCGGCATCATTGAAAGAGAGGCTCCCCTGGAGGCCTCCAATGTGATGCTCATCTGTGCCAAATGCGATAAGCCGGTGCGCGTGGCCACCCGTACCCTTGCTGATGGTAAGAAAGTACGCTACTGCCGCGCCTGCCAGGAGGTAATTGACTAGTATGTCCCAGCTTAAGGAAAAATACCGCCATGATGTGGTTCCAACCCTGATGAAAGACAGGGGATATGCCAACGTGATGCAGGTGCCTCGCCTGAACAAGGTCGTACTCAACATCGGTGTAGGCGAAGCCATCACTAATGCCAAGGCTGTTGATGCCGCCATGGGCGACTTGGGTGCCATCTCGGGCCAACGCCCCGTCTCCATCCGCTCGAAGAAATCCATCTCGGCTTTCGGGTTGCGTAAAGGAGCCACCGTTGGCACCAAGGTTACCTTGCGCGGGCAGCGCATGTACGATTTCCTGGATAAGCTCATCGGCATCGTGTTGCCGCGCATCCGCGAGTTCGCCGGCGTGCCCACCGATGCCTGGGACGGGCGAGGCAACTACACCTTGGGCTTCAAGGATCAGACCGCTTTCCCAGAGATAGACTACGAGAAAGTGGACAAACTCCGAGGGTTGGAGGCCACCATCGTCACCACCGCCCGCACCGATGAGGAAGGCAAACGCTTACTTGAGCTTCTGGGCATGCCTTTCAGTAAGGAAAACGCTTAAGCCGAGTTCGACTCGGATCTCTAGCTAAAATATTAAAAGGAAAAATATGGCAAAGCTATCAGAAATTTTAAAGTCCCAGCGCCCCCCGAAATACAAGGTGCAACAGCACAACCGTTGTCACAAATGTGGCCGCTCGCGCGGGTATCTCCGTGCTTTCAGCCTCTGCCGCATCTGCTTTAGGGAGTTAGCACTCTCCGGGCAGATACCCGGGGTGCGCAAATCCAGCTGGTAAATAAGCTAAGTGCAGTTCGAAGGACGGTTGCCGTCCCCGACCTGTGACTGACTCAGGAGTAAGATATGGCCATCAGTGATCCAATTGCCGATATGCTGACCCGCACTCGCAACGCCGTGCTGGCACGCCACGACAGCGTCCTTATGCCGGCGTCGAAGATGAAGCTCAGCATCGCCCAGATACTAAAAGAAGAGGGTTTTATTACCGACTACGAGGTCATCGGCGCTAAGGCCCAGGCTAAGCTCAAACTCAAGCTCCGCTACGGCGAGCGCAACCGTCCGTTCATCAATGGGCTTAAGCGAGTGAGCAAACCGGGGCTTAGGGTCTACGTTGCCCGAGGAGAGATTCCCCGCGTTTACGGAGGCATGGGCATCGCCATCGTGTCAACGTCGGGCGGCGTTCTGCCAAGCTACAAAGCCTGGCAGCGGAACCTCGGCGGCGAGCTGGTCTGTTATGTCTGGTAATATGAACCAACACGAGGTAAGAAATGTCTAGAATAGGCCGCATGCCCGTTGAAGTGCCGCCGCAGGTATCCGTCAAGGTTGCGGACGGCGAGGTAACTGTCAAGGGCCCCAAAGGAGAGTTAAGGCGCCAGATCAGCCCGGAGATGGGGTTCTCCCAGGAGGACGGGCGCTTAAGCATCAGCCGCCCATCGGATGCCAAGCCTCATCGGGCTCTTCATGGGTTGACCCGAAGCCTGGTCGCCAACATGGTCGAAGGGGTGACTAAAGGTTACGAAAGGGGACTGGAAATCTCCGGAGTGGGTTACCGCGCCGAGAAAGATGGCGAGAGCTTGGTGTTACGGGTGGGTTTTTCCCATCCGGTCATCATCAAGCCGCGTCCCGGTATAAATTTTGATGTTGATGCCAAGAATACCAGTATCAAGGTCATTGGCATCGACAAAGAGATGGTCGGTCAGACCGCCGCCGAGATTCGCCGCGTCCGCCCCCCAGATGCCTACAAAGGCAAGGGCATCAGGTACGCAGGCGAGCATATAAAACTCAAGCCCGGCAAGGCGGGCAAAGCCGTCGGGGGAGGTAAAGCTAAATAATGGCTAAGACAGACAGCAGAAAAGCCCGCCTGGCACGGCACGCTCGGCTCAGAGAGAGCGTCCATGGCACTGCGGAACGCCCGCGTCTCTGTGTTTTTCGCAGCCTGGACCACATCTATGCCCAGGTAATTGATGACGAGCGCGGTCACACCCTCTGCTCTGCCTCCACCCTAGAACCAGAGGTAGCCCAGAAGCTTGCCGGGGACAAAAAGGCTCGTGCCGGCATGATCGGTGCCCTACTCGCCCAACGCTCACTTGAGGCCGGGATCAAGCAGGTAGTCTTTGATCGCGGTGGCTACAAATATCACGGCCGCGTCAAGGAGCTGGCCGAAGCTGCCCGCAAGGGGGGGCTCAGTTTCTAAAAATGGGAGAGGACAGAGCCACAAGCTTTGTTTTCAAGGCTCCTAACTTAATACTCTTAACGAGGTAAAAATGGCAAGAGAAGCAGTCATGCGTAGCAAGATCGACGCCAGCGAGTTGGCTCTAAATGACAAGCTGGTATATATCAATCGCGTTTCCAAAGTACTGAAAGGCGGTAAGCGCCTCAGCTTTGCTGCCTTGGTCGTCACCGGCGACGGCGCGGGGCACGTTGGCATCGGCGTAGGTAAATCCAATGAGGTTCCGGAGGCCATCAATAAGGCCGGAGCAGTGGCTCGCAAGCACCTTATCAAGGTGGAGATGGCCGGTAATACCATCCCCTACGAAAGCCGAGCCAAGTTCGGAGCTGCCGATGTCCTGCTCAAACCCGCCGCCCCAGGTATTGGCATTATCGCCGGCGGTAGCGTGCGGGCCATCGTTGAGGCAGCAGGCATCAAGGATATCTTGACCAAATCACTGGGCAGTGCCAACAAGACCAATGTAGCCAAGGCGGTCATGGTAGCCCTCTCGCAGCTAAAGAATCCCGAGATGGAAAAGAGCCGCCGCCAGAGCGTTCCTGCCTCAGCCCCCAGGCCAGAGGGAGGCACGAGCGGTGGTTAAATTAAAGATAACCTGGGTCAAAAGTGCCATCGGCTATCCTGAAGATCAGAAACGCACCATCCGCGCCCTTGGTCTCCGTCGGTTGCAGCAGAGCGTGGAGCTACCCGACTGCGGCCCGACGCGCGGTATGATCACCAAGGTTAGGCATCTGGTAAAGGTTGAGGCAGTCGGAGGCGCCCCCAAGGCACGCCCCCGCCGCACCGCTAAACCAGTTGAGGAGGCAAGTTAATGAAACAGCACGAGATCGCTCCCCCGTCCGGAGCGCGGAAGAAAGCCAAGCGCGTCGGTCGCGGCCCGGGTAGCGGGCATGGCACCTACGCCGGGCGCGGCTGCAAGGGCAACAAGGCCCGTGCCGGCTTCTCGGTGCGGCCCGGCTTTGAAGGCGGGCAATTGCCCATCATCAAGCGGTTACCAGAGAAGCGCGGCTTTGTGAACCTATTCACCACCCGCTACAGCGTGGTCAACCTCTCCCAGCTCAACGTCTTTGAGAATGGAACCGAGGTAACCGCCGAGACTCTCCGCGCCGCCGGACTTATAAAATCCGTCAAAGACCAGGTAAAAGTGCTGGGCACCGGCGCGCTTGAGCGCCAGCTCACCGTAAAAGTTAATAGATTCTCTGCGGCCGCCAAGGAAAAGATCGAGGCGGCCGGCGGGAAGATTGAGGAGGTCGCATATGCCGCAGAAGGCGGCTAGACCACGGCTTATCCAGGCCATGATTGATGCCTTCAGCCTGCCTGACCTCAGGCGACGCATCCTTATTACCTTTGGTATCTTAGTGGTCTTTCGTCTCATCGCGCATATTCCGGTTCCAAAAGTCGATTCCAACGCCTTGGCCAGCGTCTTTCAAAACAATTCGCTGTATGGCATGCTTGATATGTTCAGCGGAGGGGCGCTCCGCAACTTCAGCGTAGCAGCCATGGGCGTCTATCCCTACATCACCGCCAGCATCGTCATGACGCTCATGACTCCCGTCATCCCGCGTCTGCAAGCCCTCTCCCAGGAAGGCGAGGCCGGGCGCAATAAGATCAACCTTATCACCCACTGGATAACCATCCCCCTGGCCGCCCTTTCGGGCTATGGCCAGTTGGTGCTTCTCCAGCGAGCCAGCCCTCCGGCCATCGGAGCCACTACGCCGCTGGAGACCATCGCCGTCATTCTCTCACTCGTTGCCGGCACCATGTTCTTGGTCTGGCTGGGTGAACAGATTACCGAGTACGGCATCGGCAACGGCATCTCTATCATCATCTTCGCCGGCATCTTAGCCGGCATACCCACCCAGATTGGCCAAGGTATTCTCGCCGGCGAGCAGGGGCAATATATAGGATTGGCTGTCTTTGTCGCCCTAGCCTTGGCAACTACTTTCTTCATCGTGATTTTCACCGAGGCCCATCGGCGCATCCCTGTGCAATATGCCAAGAGCATCTTCCGGGGCGGCAAGATGTACCGCCAATCCGGGTCATCCTACATTCCCCTGCGCGTCAACACCGCTGGCATGATCCCCCTCATCTTCTCCATGGCTATCGTTGTCTTCCCGGGTATCATCGCCAGTTACTTCATGAACGCCTCGAGCGAGTCTCCCAACTTTTGGAACCATATCTACAACATCTTTAACTCCAGCGCCCCCATGCCACTGGGGCTGGTATACTGGGGACTGTACTTCCTGTTGGTCATCGGCTTTGCTTTCTTCTACACCACCGTTGTCTTTCAGCAACAGGATCTGCCGGGTGTTTTACAGCGCCAGGGCGGCTTCGTGCCGGGCATCCGCCCCGGCAAGCAAACCCAGACCTATCTCAACAACGTCATCATGCGCATTACCTGGGCCGGAGCTCTGTTTTTGGCGTTGGTAGCCATATTGCCTTTCCTGGCCCAGCGGATTACCAATGTCCAAGCCCTGCAACTCTCCAGCACTGGCCTGCTCATCGTGGTGGGCGTCGTGCTGGATACCATGAAGCAGATGGAGGCTCAACTGGCCATGCGCCGCTACGAGGGTTTCATCAAATAAAATGAGTGCGCTTTTCACCGTCTTTCTGGGCGCGCCGGGGGCTGGCAAAGGCACCCAGGCAGCTGCAGCCGCCCAGGCGCTGAGGTTGGCACACATCTCCTCCGGCGATATGTTTCGCCGGGCGATAGCGCGAGACGATGAACTCGGGCGTACCGTGTGTGCCTATCTGGAAAAGGGAACGCTCGTCCCAGACGAGATCACCACCCGTATGGTGTTAGATGAGCTTAAAGGCAGCAACCAAGGGATCATTCTGGACGGCTTCCCTCGTAACTTAAGACAAGCGATGAGTTTGGATGCCGCCCTCGGCCGGGAGGATCGGGCGCTTGGTTGCGTCATCTACATCAAGGTAGCGGAGAGCGAGTTATTGCGCCGCCTCTCCGCTCGCTGGCTCTGTCGTCAGTGCCAGGCTCCTCACACCTGCCCCAACGGCGAGGGAGAGACCACCTGTCAGAAATGCGCGGGCGAGCTCTATCAACGCCCGGATGACCAACCGGAGACCGTACAGAGGCGGCTTGAGGTCTACTTTGCGGAAACCGCCCCGCTGATTGCCTATTACCGTGACCAAGACAAGCTCTGTGAGATCGACGGCGAGGGCGAGGTGGAGACCATCACCCAGCGCATCACAGAGGTATTACGAGACGGAGAGAGCATTGGCTGTCAGCGTTAAGAGCCCACCCGAAATCGCAGCTATGCGCCGGGCGGGTCGAGTTGTGGGCAAGGTACTCCAAACCTTAGCAAACAGCATTCAGGCGGGCATGAGGACCCGGGAGCTTGACCTCATCGCCGAGCGAGAGCTTAAGGCCCTCGGGGCCGTCTCGTCTTTCAAGGGCTACCGCGGTTACCCGTCCAGCCTTTGCGTATCAATCAACGACGAGGTCGTGCACGGCATCCCCGGAGAACGGATCATAAAAAACGGCGACTTGGTGTCGCTGGACTTTGGAGCGATTGTGGATGGTTATCACGGCGATGCCGCCCTCACCGTCACCGTCGGTGAAGTTGGAATGCGAGCCCAGAACCTACTCCGAACCACCAAGGGAGCGCTTGAGGCCGGGGTTGCCGCCGCACGCGTGGGTGCTCATCTGGGCGATATCTCTTGTGCTATTCAGGAATACGCAGAATCGCATGGCTTTAGCGTGGTACGGGAGTACACAGGTCACGGCATCGGGAAGGCTATGCATGAGGATCCGCTAGTGCCCAATTTCGGCCGGGCTGGTACAGGACTGGAGCTTAAGGCGGGCATGACCTTTGCCCTGGAGCCAATGCTGACCGCCGGCGACTGGCACACCAAGGTAGGAACGGACAATTGGGTGGTCTTTACTGCCGACCACAGCTTAGCGGCCCATTTCGAACATACCATCGCGCTCGCCGCCACGGGAGCCGAGGTGCTGACCATACCAGAGAACGGACCCACAGGCGGGTAGTTTTAAAATTGATGTCGGATATGATACAATAAACCTTTGCTGTCCCGAAACAGCCTTACCGCCGTTTCGGGAGATATTATTATGGCTAAAAAAGAAGCGATTGAAGTCGAAGGGGTGGTCACGGAAGCCCTGCCAAATGCCACTTTCATGGTCAAGTTGGCTAACGGGCATACCGTTCTAGCCCATATCTCAGGCAAGATCAGGGTGCATTATATCCGGGTGTTGCCGGGCGACAAGGTTCTGGTTGAGCTTTCGCCGTACGACCTCACCCGGGGACGCATCACCTATCGCTTCAGATAGCAACGGGGAAGGAAATAATGAAGGTCAGAGCTTCGGTTAAGACACGCTGTGAAAAGTGCAAGATCATCCGTCGGCACGGAGTCGTGCGCAATATATGCACAAATCCCAAACATAAACAGAGGCAAGGATAAAACAGTTAAGGGTTGAGCCCTGCCATGCTGGCTCATAACCCATAACGCTGAAGGAGAAATATGGCACGTATTGCCGGGGTGGATATCCCCAGAGACAAACACATCCGCATTTCGTTAAGGTATATCTACGGGATCGGCCCGACGCGTGCCGATGCGATCCTGGCCGCCACCAGCATCAATCCCGATACCCGCGTTGATCAGCTTACCGAGGATGAGCTGAACCGCATCCGCGAGCTTATTGACCGCGAGTACCGAGTCGAAGGCGACCTGCGTAAAGAGGTCAATCTCAACGTCAAGCGACTGATCGACATCGGCTCATACCGCGGTCTACGTCACCGCCGAGGGTTGCCCGTACGCGGCCAACGCACCCGTACTAACGCCCGCACTCGCAAGGGTAAGCCGAAGACGGTAGCCGGGCGCGGCCAAAAGCGCGGCATGGCTAAGAAGTAGCCGAGACTGAGGTGACCCAGGCATTTCGGAAATACTAGGAGGAATTAATGGCACAAGCACAACCCAAGAAGCGCGGGGGGAAAAGGCGCGAGAAAAAAATTATCCCTCAGGGGAAAGCCTTCATTCAGGCCACCTTTAACAATACCATCGTGACCTTGACCGATCCTCAGGGCAACGTCATCTCCAGTGCCAGCGCCGGCAACTCCGGCTTCAAGGGCTCGCGCAAGAGTACTCCTTATGCAGCCCAGATGGCCGCCTCCAGCGCCGTGCGCAAGGCTCAAGATGTCGGACTTAAACAGGTTGAGGTTTTCGTCAAGGGACCCGGTAGCGGTCGCGAGGCGGCCATCCGCTCACTTCAAAGTTCCGGGCTTTTCGTTACCTCAATCCGCGACGTGACCCCCGTCCCTCACAACGGTTGCCGCGCGCCGAAAAGGAGGCGTGTCTAAATCATGGCCAGATATACAGCAGCCGTCTGCCGGCTTTGCCGGCGTAGCGGGGATAAGCTCTTCCTGAAAGGCGACAAATGCATCACCAAGTGCACACTTGAGAAGCGGCCAAAACCACCCGGCCCCCAGCCGAACCGTCGTCGCCGTCTGTCTGATCGCGGTATGCAGTTGCGTGAAAAGCAAAAAGTACGCTACACCTACGGACTTTTGGAGCGCCAGTTCCGCCGCTTCTTCGCTGAAGCCGAGCGGCAGGCCGGTATTACCGGCGATAACCTTATTGTCCTACTGGAGAGACGCCTTGACAATGTCGTCTACCGCTTGGGATTCGCCGACTCCCGCCCTCAAGCCAGGCAGCTTGTTCAGCACGGACATTTTATGGTCAACGGCCGACGCACCGATGTTCCCTCTTTCATCGTAAAAGAAGGTGCCGTCCTCGGCTGGACGGAGGCGTCCCGCAAGAGCGAATATTTCAAGATATCCGCCGATGGCATCGCCAGCAAGATGGTGCCCGGCTGGCTCTCCTTAGACCGCCAGCAGATGGTAGGGCGTGTCTTGGGCCTGCCGACCCCAGGTGATATTGAGGCTAAATTTGATGCATCTTCCGTGGTCGAGTATTACTCTCGCTAGGAAGCAACGAGCTGCCGGGGTAGCCATGCGGCCCCATTTTATTGGCAGTTCATAAGGAGGCCTATTTGGTTAGCCTATCTATACCTAAAATTGAATCTGCGGAGCAGAATGACCGATACGGGCGGTTTGTGGCCGAACCGCTGGATAAAGGCTTCGGCACCACCCTTGGTAACAGTCTGCGCCGCGTGTTACTGAGGTATCTCCCTGGCGTGGCCGTCACCAACGTACGCATTGATGGCATCCAGCATGAATTTACGGCCATCCCCGATGTCAAAGAGGATGTGTTAGACTTCCTGCTAAATATCAAGTCACTCAAGATACGTGCCCTGACGGGACAAACCGGCAAGCTCTACTTGGAAAAAGAAGGGCGGGGTGAAATCCATGCCTCCGACATCACCCCCTCCATGGATTTTGAGATCGTCAACCCCGACCTCTACCTGGCAACCATCGACTCGCCCAAGGGGAGCCTCATAGTTGAGATGGACGTGGAGTTGGGTACCGGATATCGGCCAGCGGGTAGCAGCGCCAATCTGCCAGTGGGCACCATTCCGGTGGATGCCATCTTCACCCCAGTACGTAAGGTCAACTTCAGCACCGAGCCTGTGCACCTGGGGCGCGAGACCAGCTTGGAGCGCTTGACGTTGGAGATCTGGACGGACGGCACTATTACCCCCTCTCGGGCTCTCAGTTGCGGAGCTACCATCTTGTCCGATCAGCTCCATCCTTTCGTAGAATACGGACGCTCAGCCCAGCTCGACGAGGAGCGCCTGGCCATGCGGGCCGCCATCCCCGACGATATCTTCAACATGCCAGTGGAGAAACTAGATATTTCGGTGCGAGCGCTTAACTGCCTTCGCCGAAGCGGTATCGACACCGTAGGCGAACTTGCCAGTCTGGAGGAAAAGGATATTCTGTCACTCCGCAATTTCGGACAGAAGTCCCGTCAAGAAGTCGAGGAAAAACTCCAAGCCCTGGGACTCTCTTTCCCCCAAGGAGTAGCGGAGATACCAGCCGAGGAATCGGAGAAGAAACCACTCAAGAAGTAAGGAATGATAACCGTCACGAGCTGAGAGTGAGTCAGCCCTCTACCCCAACACTCATAACTCAAAACGTCTATAAGGTGAAAGCATGAGACATCAGGTATCAGGTAGAAAATTCGACCGCCCGACACACGAGCGGCTGTCCATGTACCGCAACATGGTAGCCAGCCTGTTTACAAGCGAAAAAATGGTGACCACCGAAGCCAAGGCCAAAGAAATCCGCCCCTTGGCCGAGCGGATGATCACCTTAGGCAAAAAGGGCAACTTGGCAGCAAGGCGACGGGCCCTGGCTTTCATCTACGACGAAAATGTCGTTGAGAAGCTCTTCCGCGACATCGCCCCGCGCTATGCGGAGCGCGCCGGCGGCTACACCCGCATCATCAAACTCGGCCCCCGCCAAGGCGACTGTGCCCTCATGGCCCAGATAGAGCTGGTAGCATAGACCATGAGCCTAGCCCCATTCCTTGACTGCCCCTCCACCAGTATGCCCCGATCGGGAGTCGGCCGGCGACTTAAGCTGGTGGTGGAATACAACGGCACCGCCTACGCCGGCTCTCAGCGTCAGGCTGCGGAGCCATCAGTGCAGTCACGTCTGGAGGAGGCCATATCCGGACTTACCGGAACCGAGGTCACGATCAGTCTCGCCGGACGCACTGACGCCGGCGTCCACGCCCGAGGCCAGGTCATAAGCTTTCGGACTGCCAGTGATCTGCCCCTACGCGCCTTTGTCTATGGGCTGAACCATCATCTCCCGCCCGACATCGCCATCAGATCAGCTACGGTGGCGGAGGATGATTTCGACCCGCGCCGTCAGGCCATCAGGCGTGAGTACGAATATCTCATCCTCAACCGTGAAATGCGTTCGCCGCTATGGCAGAACCTAGCTTATCATCTGCCTGGGGAGCTTGAGATTGACCTTATGAACGAGGCCGCCGCCCTCATTTTGGGCGAGCATGACTTTGCCTCATTTGCCTGCGGACTGGACGATGACACCAAGAGCACCGTCCGCCGCATTTACGAGGCCCATTTCCAAAGGGAAAACGATATCGTTGCCTTCCACATCTCAGGCAATGCCTTTCTACCCCATCAGGTGCGCTCAACAGTAGGCACCCTTATCCGCGTGGGACAGGGCAAATTGAGTACGGCCCACTTTGAGCACATATTAGAAGCCTGTCAGCCCGGCCTAGCCGGACCCACTGTGCCCGCCTGCGGGCTCTATTTGAACAAAGTGATATACAACGACACTAACAGCGAGGAAGAGTATGAAAACATATAGCGTTAAGGGAAGCGAGATCAAACGCGAGAGAATCGTCATTGATGCCGATGGCAAAGTCCTGGGCAAACTCGCTACCGAAGTCGCTCAGATTCTGATGGGAAAAGGCAAGGCCATTTTCAGCCGCCATCTTGATACAGGCGATTACGTCACCGTGGTTAACGCCACCAAAGTCCGTCTCACCGGCAACAAGCTTGAGCAGAAAACTTACCACCGCCACTCAGGTTATGCCGGCGGCTTCAAGACCACCACTCTTGCCGAGATGATGGCTGCCAAGCCCGAATTCGTAATTGAGCACGCCGTGCGCGGCATGTTGCCCCAAAACAAACTGGGCGATGCCATGATCAAAAAACTTATCGTCCACGCGGGTGCGGCTCCCGGGTCTGCCAAAACCGTCACTACTTAAGGAGAACATATTATGGTTAAAAAGACTTACAGCTCAGGCACTGGCAAGCGTAAAACCGCTTGCGCTCAAGTCAAGCTTACTCCCGGAGGAGGCACCATCGTGGTGGACGGCATTCCCTATGAAGAGCGCTTCACTCGCATTGACCACCGCCAGATAATCGTGCGGCCGTTCATGGCAACCGATACCACGGGCAAATATGATGTCGTGGTAGCCTGCAACGGCGGCGGTATCACCGGCCAAGCTAGTGCCATTTCACTGGGCATTGCCCGCGCCCTCCTAAAAGAAGACGAAAAGCACAAACCCATGCTACGCGCCGAGGGCCTGCTTACCCGTGACTCCCGCGCTAAAGAGCGTAAGAAGCCGGGACTCAAGCGTGCCCGCAAAGCGCCTCAGTACACCAAGCGCTAAGGCTATTTTGCTTTGGATTAGAGGGCGCTGATATCAGCGCCCTCTAATATTTTCTGCCTGCTCCGATTATTTATGGTTAGGGTTTTTCGTGTTCAAGACTAATAGTTTTTACTGACACGAGTGCGCCCCGTATTGCGTCAAATATAAACAGCACCGAAACTGGTATCGATGCTTCATATTAAAATAGCACTGAAACAACCTCCTTCTTTCTGTGGTTTGCATTGGCT
>WRNP01000031.1 GCA_009776515.1 Dehalococcoidia bacterium
GGCCATGGTAAAAGCCCTGCTTTTGCAGGAGATCTAATACGGCCCTTGTATCCATGCCGTCATAACCACCCGTGCTCGCTGTTTTCAGCGAGCACTCCTGGTAGCATCCGAAAACTTATGATCCTCTCCGAGAATTCTAGTTCACACCTATTTTTATGATGGCGGCCACCCTGGTTGATAGTATGCGGAGGCTACCTCTAGATACTTCCCTGACCAAAAATACACGCTCATTACTCAAGTGCGTAAGCCTTATGTAATATGCGCGTTTTTAACTAAGGGCGCCCACCCTACCCAGTCCCCTGCCATAACCCACTACAGCGGGATTATTTCCGTTCCATATCCCATGAATTCGACATCAAAATTGCCGCCCTCGACGAAAGCCGCAGCCTTAGATAGAACCTCGTTGGTAAAGCGCGGGTCATTGGAGACATAAACTGCCCCCACCGTGGCGACTTGCCAAAGGTCATTATCGGCCACCTCCGCCGCAGAGACATGGAATTTATTCTGAAGCTGCGCCACCACCGATTTTATCACCTGTCGCTTGCCTTTGAGGGACAGGTTTTCCGGCAAGTGTAAGCGCATTTTCAGGACGCCAACATTCATACTCATTATGTAACCTGGCTATTAAATTTGTGTAATTATAACCGAGATAAACCTCGGGCCGCACCTTGTTTGCGCCCCAAAGACACCAAGTAGCGCATACCCGCGTTTACACTCTGTGTATCTTTATGTTATAATCCCTAGCTAATACAGAGAACAAAGAAAAATAGGAGAACGAACTTGCTAGAATCCCAGGTAAAGAGCGGCATTGTCCAACAGTACCGCCTCCATGAAAGTGACACCGGCTCAACCGAGGTTCAGGTAGCCATTCTTACCGAGCGCATCAAGCAACTCACCCGGCATATGGCGGCCAACGGTCACGATTTCCACTCCAAGCGCAGCTTGCTGAAGCTGGTGGGCCAACGTCGGCGACTTCTAGCCTATCTCAACCGCACCGACGTTGAAAGCTACAAGAAGCTTATCAAGAGTCTCGGCCTGCGCAAGTAAGTCGGCAGGTTCTTTCGACAAGCTACGGCACACCCTCCCCAAAGGGCAGCTCGCGCACAGACCGAAACATCGCATTGATATGCACATCCTTTCTAATTTAGCCTGGCAATCCGTTCATCGCAGCCAAGCCAGGAGATGAGAAAGGTAAGAAATTAAGGAGAATACCCAAAATGGCACAACCATTCTCTGTCGAAACCACTATAGCCGGACGTCGATTTTGCATTGAGACCGGCAAGGTGGCTGGCCAGGCCGATGCCGCCATAACCGTCCGCTATGGCGATACGGTCATCCTGGTCGCCGCCTGCATTGCCCCCCAACCCCGAGATGGGGTAGATTTTTTACCCCTCACCATTGACTTTGAAGAAAGGCTCTACGCCGCTGGCAAGATACCGGGCGGCTTTATTCGTCGCGAAGGGCGCCCAACTGAAGAGGCTATTCTTACCAGCCGCCTAACCGACCGACCTCTCCGCCCACTCCTACCCAAAACCTGGCGTCGGGATATCCAGGTCGTCATCACCGTCCTCTCCGCCGACCGCGAGAACGACCCCGATGTCATGGCCATCGTTGGCGGCTCATGTGCGCTTGGCATGTCCGGCGTGCCTTTCGATGGCCCGGTGGGAGCTTGCCACGTAGGATGCCTAAGCGGCGAGCTGGTCTTAAACCCCACCCTCCCCCAAATGGAAGAAAGCACTCTCGACCTAGTGGTAGCCAGCACCAAGAAAGCCGTGGTCATGATTGAGGCCGGTGCCAAAGAGATCTCAGATGAACTCATGGCGCAGGCTATTGAATTCGCCCATCGTGCCAACCAAGAGCTGATCGCTCTCCAGGAGCAGATGATCGCCGCGACCGGCGGGCCTAAGGAGACCGCACCCGAACCGCTAGCCAACACTGAGCTTGTCTCCGAGCTTGAGCAAATACTTGAGGGCAGATTGGCCGCCGCCCTCGGCTCCCCTACCAAGACCGGACGCGAACCTGGGTTGGAAAGGCTGAAACTTGAAGTCATCAGCAAACTACAGGACAGATATCCTGAAACAGATATCCTTGCAAGCTATGACAAATGCATCAAAAATTGCCTCCGCGAGAGTATCCTGAAGCGCCATGTGCGTGTAAGCGGACGGGGACTCAAAGAGCTTCGCCCCATAACCTGCGAGGTTGGGGTCCTTCCTCGTGTACATGGTTCAGCCCTCTTTACCCGCGGCGAGACCCAAGTACTTACCGTCACCACCCTTGGTAGTATGCGCGAGGAGCAGCAACTGGACGGACTGGGCATCGCTGATACCAAGCGCTTCATGCATCACTACAACTTCCCGCCTTTCTCTACTGGTGAGGTGAGGCGGGTAGGCTCCCCGGGTCGGCGCGAGATCGGACATGGTGCCTTGGCCGAGCGTGCCATCCGCCCCGTAGTGCCGGATGAGCAAGAATTCCCCTACACCATCCGTGCCGTTTCTGAAGTCCTCTCCTCTAGCGGCTCCACTTCCATGGGCAGCACCTGTGCCACTAGCTTGTCGCTAATGGACGCCGGCATTCCGGTGGCCAAGGCCGTAGCCGGCATTTCCCTGGGGTTGGTTACCGGTGAAACTGAGGAGTTTGCCGTCCTGACCGACATTGAGGGCATGGAAGACAATTACGGCGATATGGATTTTAAGGTAGCCGGTACCCGAGACGGCATCACCGCCCTTCAGTTAGACATTAAGATCAAAGGCATCAGCTTGGAAATCATTGATATCGCCCTCAGTCAAGGCAAAGAGGCGCGCTTTACCATACTAGACAAGATGGACAAGGCCATCTCCGCCCCACGTACAGAGCTTTCCAAATACGCCCCGCGCATGATCAAGGTCGCCATCGATCCGGAGAAGATCGGCACCGTCATCGGCCCGGGCGGCAAGACGATTCGAGCCATCACCGATGAGACCAAGGCCACCATAGATATTGAGCAAGACGGCACCGTCTTTGTAGGTGCCATAGATGAGGCCGCAGCCAGGCGTGCCATTCAGATGATCAACGACCTCACCCGCGAGGTCAAGGTGGGCGAAATTTTCACCGGCAAGGTCGTACGCATTATGAGCTTTGGGGCTTTCGTAGAACTCCTACCCGGCAAGGACGGCATGGTGCATGCCTCGGAGCTTGCCGAACACCGGGTAGATCGGGTGGAGGACGTGGTAAAAATCGGCAGCGAGATCACTGTCAAAGTGATCGAAATCGACAGCCAGGGGCGCATAAATCTCTCACGCCGTGCCCTGCTCGCCCCGGGCGACGAGCCACGCACCCAGCCATCGCAGCAACGCAGCGGACCCCGTCCGAGCGGATCCCCCTATCAAGGCGGTCGGCCCCACCCCCCCACTGGGAACAGGCCTTTCGATCGACAAAGTTCCTAGCATCATTCGCCCCCTCCCGGGGGCGAACTCCTTTGGTGGTCATGATATACTCTGATTACAACGGATCAAGGGAGGACTCATGAGCATCAAAGTGGCCGTCCATGGTGCATTTGGCAAAATGGGGCAAATGGTCATCGCCGCTGTGGGGCGCGAGCCGGATCTCTCACTCGTTGGAGGTATTGACCTTAAGGCCTCGGGTTCCTCCATGGACACTGCCAGCGGGCGCATCCCTTGCGGAACTGACCCTGAGACCATCCTGCGGGAGACGCATCCAGAGGTGTTGGTGGACTTCAGTGTGGCCTCAGCAGTTATGCCTCTGGCCATCGCCGCGGCGGCTCACCGAGTACACCTCGTAAGCGGCACCACCGGCCTCAGTGCAGATGAGCTCAAAAAGATCGATGAACTTGCGCGCACGTCCGGTATCGGAGCAGTCATCGCCGCCAACTTCGCTCTCGGAGCAGTAGTCATGATGCATCTAGCTGAGATTGCCGCACGTTACTTCGACTACGCCGAAATCATTGAAGAGCACCATGAACAAAAGCGGGATGCCCCTTCCGGAACCGCCCTCTCCACCGCCAAGCTGATGGCCGAAGCCCGCAGGCAGAGGTTTTCAGAGCCCAAGCAAGAGGAACCGTCGGCCTCCCGCGGACAGAACACCGAGGGCATAGCCATCCACAGCGTGCGGCTGCCAGGCCTCGTCGCCCGCCAGGAAGTACTGTTCGGCGCACTGGGGCAGACGCTGTCCGTCAAGCACGAGGCCATTTCGCGCGAGTGCTATATGCCAGGTGTGATCACCGCTATCAAGATGGTCGGTCAGTTGCAGGGATTGGTATCAGGGCTAGACAAATTGCTGGGACTCTGACCTAAACCGGACTGTCTGCCTCTATTTCCCACTCCGCTCCTCTTGCGGTATAATCCCAGCATCTTAGCTATTCCAGGCCGAAAGGCACTCAAGGAGCGTTACCATGAAAGGCTATAGGGTCGCCATTGTCGGCGCCACCGGGTTGGTCGGAGCGGAGTTCTTCAAAGTGCTGGAGGAACGCCTCTTTCCTGTGGCAGAGATATCCCTCTTGGCCTCCGACCGTTCGGAGGGCAAGGAGCTTACTTTCGCTGGAAGGAAATATCTCGTTCAGGAGACTTCGCCCGATTCTTTCCGCAATATTGATATCGCCCTCTTTTCCGCTGGGGCGGATATCAGTCACCGCTTTGCGCCCATAGCCCGAGAGTCTGGAGCTGTGGTAATCGACAACAGTGCCGCTTTCCGCATGGCGGAGGACGTACCATTAGTCGTACCCGAAGTTAATGCCGACGATCTCGCCTCGCACCGCGGTATCATCGCCAATCCCAACTGCTCCACCATCCAGATGGTGGTCGCGCTAAGCCCCCTGCATAGGGTAAATCCCATACAGCGCGTCATTGTTACCACATTCCAGTCGGTCTCGGGCACCGGCACTGCGGCTATTGAAGAACTTACAGCCCAGACCAAGCAGTGGCTTAATAAAGACGAACTTACCACCCACGTCTACCGCCACCCTATCGCTTTCAATGTGTTGCCGGAAATCGACGCTTTCCTTGAGGACGGCTATACCAAGGAAGAGCGTAAAATGGAAGACGAGACGCGCAAGATCCTGCACGCCCCGGGGCTTAAGATAACCGCCACCTGCGTGCGCGTACCTGTCTTTGCCAGCCATAGCGAGGCGGTGACGCTTGAGTTTAGCCGCCCCATGTCACCCGCCGAGTGCCGTGCACTACTATCCGGCGCGTCCGGCATACGGGTAGTGGATGACCCAAGCGCCGGCCTCTATCCCCACGCCCGTGCAGCGGCAGGCACCGATGACACCTTGGTAGGCCGCATCAGGGACGACTCATCCCGCCCCGGCGGGCTTGTGATGTGGATTGTGGCCGACAACGTACGCAAAGGCGCGGCTCTCAATGCCGTGCAAATCGCCGAGGAACTATCTCGGCGAGACTTGATTAAAGTGGGAGACCGCAAATGAGAAGACCCCAAGAGCTAGGCCGGCTGATTACGGCTATGGTCACCCCGTTCCAAGACGATGGCGCGGTAGACTATGAGCAAGCAAAAAAACTTGCCATGGCTCTGCTTGCCTCCGGTAGCGACGGGCTGGTCGTGGTAGGCTCCACCGGTGAGTCGTCCACCGTTACATGGGAGGAAGAACACTGTCTCTTTAAAGAGATTAAATCTGTGGTGGGAGAGCACGGTGCCGTCATCGCCGGAACAGGAGCCAATTCCACCGAAGAGGCCCGCGAGAATACGGTTAAGGCAGAGAAGTGGGGAGTGGATGCCTGCTTGTTGGTGGTACCCTACTACAACAAACCCACCCAGGAGGGGCTATACCGCCATTTTAAGGCCGTTGCCGAGAGCACCCAATTGCCGTGCATCCTTTACAACGTGCCGTCCCGTACGGTCACCAACCTCGCTGCGGAGACCGTCATCCGCCTAAGCAAGATCCCCAACATCGTTGGCATCAAGGAAGCTTCCGGCAATATGGAGCAAGTGGCGCAAATCATACACGGCGTGCGGGAAGACTTTCTTGTCTGGAGCGGCAACGACTCTGATACCCTGCCCATGATGGCTCTCGGAGCCTACGGTGTTGTCAGCATAGCCTCGCATTTAGTGGGAAAACAGATCAAAGATATGATCATGCACTTCGCCAAGCACGAGACAGCTGAGGCAGCGGCCATCCATCGCCGGCTGATGCCGCTCTTCAGGGATCTGTTTGTTGTCTCCAATCCCATCCCAGTTAAATTTGCTTTAAACCACCTGGGTTTCCGGGTTGGCAGCTACCGTCTGCCCCTCACCGAACCTGATGCCAAGTCCGCCGAGATCATCCTCAGCACTCTGAGCCAGTTTCGAATAGACCTGCCGCTATAAAAACAGCTCGCCGAGCAAAGACCATAAATGCCGCACGGTGCGCCGCCCCGCTCTTTGAGCGTATCTTGAGGCACACCCCCACTCTCTTGCTGCCTAACAAACGGTTGACTTTGGCCCTGTTTCACCATATGCTATGCAGAGGATATTTCCAGCCGAAAGGAGCCACTCGTGACACTCTGCCATCAATGCGGAAAATCCCTTGAGTCAGGCAACGTTTTCTGCGGAGCCTGCGGGGCCAGGAATGAACCCGTCACCCAGGTTGAACCTCCGGCATCAGCACCCGTAACAACCGTGGTGTATTGCCCACAATGCAAGAAGGCTCTGGAACCAGGCAACGTTTTCTGCGGAGCCTGCGGGGCCAGGAATGAACCCATCACCCAGGTTGAACCTCCGGCATCAGCACCCGTGTGGACATCACCCCCACCATCACCCCCTCCTCCCCCACTTTCTTACGCCGAAAAATCATCTGGATCGTCCTCGGGCAAGGGTCTCTTTATCGGCTTGGCCGCCCTGCTCGGAGTCTTCGCCATCGTTTTGGGGGTCTTCCTTTTCATCAAGATAGGCGAGCTCAATGACGCCAGGCTCACCATCAGCGACCTGGAACACAATGTCACGGTACTGGAGGCCAACGCCTACAGCCTTGAGGGCCGTTTGGCCGCCGAGCAAGCAAACGTGACCAACCTTAACACCCAGCTTGTTGCCGAAAAGGCCAGAGCCGATACCCTCCAAGCTGACCTTTCCAGTGCCCAGGGGGACATTACCGCACTGGAAGCCGAACTCAGTATCTCCCGTACCCGTGTGAGTGAACTGGAAGCCGAGATTGCCGCAGCCGAAGCCCGCATTGCTGCGCTTCAAGCCGACCTCGCCAAAGCCAATGCTGATCTGGTCAGCGCCCAGTCAGCCAACACCACCCTGCAAAACAGCCTTAATACCATCAGAAGCCCCCGGCACTTCAACAATCTAACGGAGTTGACCCAATGGCTGGCCGCTGACGACACGAATACGAATCCCGCCTATGCCACCTTAAACAATTTGGAAAAAGCATTCGTGCTCCAAGTTAAAGCCCTGCGCGATGGCTATATCATATCGACAATCGCTGATTGGGATAATCAATACATATACTACGGGAACTCCGCCATAGCCGGCGGGACACTCTATTCAATCGACCTCGACACCGATACCACCATCATGGGGCCATATGTCAGTGTAGCGCTCCGTCCTCTGTCGTGACCGCAATCTGTCCTGTACAAAAAAGGAGAGCCTGAGCGGCTCTCCTTTTTTGTACAGGGTCTACCCCAAACACCGTCTTTGGCCAGGTTATGCTAAAATAGCCAAACTATGATTCCCGTCCGCCTCAGAATGCGCAATTTTATGCCTTATCGGGGCGAGGCAGAGTTATCTTTCGAAGGCATCCATACCGCGTGCATCTCGGGCGAGAATGGTGCCGGCAAATCATCCGTCATTGATGCCATCACCTGGGCACTTTGGGGCAAGGCGCGGGCGAAAAGCGATGACGAACTGGTGCACCAAGGCGAGAACGAGCTGGAGGTGGAATTTGAGTTCACCGTGGATACCACGCTTTACCGCGCCATCCGTAAGCACGCCCACCCCAAAACCCACCGCACCTCGGGTCGGGGTAGCCTGGACCTTTTTGTCCAGAGCGGAGCATCGTTTGTAGCCATCTCCGCCGATACCAAGACTCAGACGGAGCAGAAGATCTCCCAGCTCCTCCACATGGATTACGATACTTTCGTTAACAGTGCTTTTTTACGGCAGGGGCATGCCGATGAGTTCTCTCGCCAGACACCAGCCCGCCGCAAAGAGGTGCTGGCCAGCATACTCAGTTTGTCTCAATACGACGAATACGAAGCGCGAGCTAAAGACCAGGCCCGAGCTGCCCAAGATCAACGACTTAAGCTTGAGGCTAGCATCGGCGAGGCGGCGGCGGAGCTGGAAAAGCAGGCAGGCGTGAAAGCAGAACTCGTCCAAGCCGAAACCAGTCTTCAAGACATCGGCCAAGAACTTACCGCCAGCCGCAAGCGACGGGATGCCCTGCGCACCCGCCGCCAGGAGCTTTCCGTACTGGATACCCACCGGCGGCAGCTGGAAGTGTCCCTGGCCCGCCACGAGACCGATCTGGCCTCATGGGAAGCTTCGCGCACCGAAAGTCAACGCAAGATAACTGCCTATCAGAAACTTATCACCGAGCGGGAGAATATTGAAGCGGGGCAGGCCCGTCTTCATAGCATCCGTAAGCAAGATGAGGAAATGTCCGGACAAGTCCAGCGCCTCCACCTACTCAAGGAGCGCCGGGGAGAGCTTGAGCGAAAGTTTTTACAAGCCCAGGCTGAGCTAAACACGCGCCATAGGCTTGCCGAAGACCGCATAGCCAAGTTGGAGGAAAAAGCCGGACGGTTGCCCGAGCTACGCCGCCAGACGATCGCGCTACAGCCCAGATATCAGGAACTGCGTGATGACCAGTTTTTCATCTCCAATTACCGCGCCGTTTCCCAAGATAAACTGGGGCTGGCTACACGTCATGCAGCGGACATTAAAGGGTTAAAACGCGAAATAGAGCAAATCCAAGAAAAAATGCGGCTACTCACCGCGCCCCCAGGCGGCACTTGCTGCCCTCTATGCGAGAGCGAATTGGGTGAAGACCGGATAATTTTGGTTAAGGAGAAGTTGGCGCATGAAAAGGCCGAGAAGGAGACGCTCGCGCTTGGGCTGGAACGCTCCCGCCAAGAATTGATGGCCCAAATAGACCAACTAAGCCGAGACCTTGACCGAGTGGAGACCGATCATAAAACCAAGAACGACACCCTAGTAAGCGATGTGGCCCGCCTGGGGGAGGCCACCAAGGAGGCCACCAGCGCCGAGACTCAGCTTGCCAGCGAGCGCGCTGAGCTGGCTACGGTTGCCGAGAGTCTGACCCGGCGCGACTACGCTGCTCCTACACTCACACGACTCACCGAGGTAGAGGCGGCAATAACCGCCCTAGACTACCAAGAAGCAAAACACCAGGCAGTAAAAAGCGAGCTTCGGGAGCTCGAAAAATTCGAAAACCGCTGGCGCGCCCTAGAGGAAGCCCTCCGATCAATGCAGGAGGAACGCTCTCGGGCAGAGCAAGCCGAAAAGATGCTGGCGGACATTGTCGGTCGCAAGACGCGCGACCGTGCCGCCCGTGAGGAATTTCTGGTTAAGCTGGCTGCCTTGCCCGAACTGGAACAGGAGTTGGCTCAAGCCGAAGCCGAAGAGCGAGGCTTGAGTGCGCGCCATCTGGCGTCACAGCAGACCTTGGGCAGCCTCAGGGAGCGCCTTAGTTACCTTGAGGGACTCTCTGACAAGCTCAAGGAGCGACAACGCCTGTTAGCCTTGGCCCAGCACCGTCAGGAGGTGTATGACGAGCTGGCATTGGCCTTTGGCAAAAAGGGCATCCAGGCCATGCTCATTGAAACCATTTTGCCGGAGATAGAGGATGAAGCCAATCGTCTGCTCGCCCACATGACAGACGGCCGTATGAACGTCACCTTTGAAACACAACGGGGGACGAAAAAGGGGGAGGTTGCCGAGACACTGGATATCAAGATAGCCGACGAGCTGGGTACCCGAAATTATGAGCTCTTTTCCGGCGGTGAGGCCTTTCGCATAGACTTTGCCATCCGCATCGCTCTTTCGCGCTTGCTGGCACGCCGAGCTGGGGCACCGCTACCTACTCTCATCATCGACGAGGGCTTCGGCACTCAAGATACCGACGGCATTGACAGGCTTAAAGAGGCCATCAACTCCATCCAAACAGAGTTTCAAAAAATCATCGTCATCACTCATATTGAGGAGCTGAAGAGCGCCTTCCCCGTGCGCATCAACGTGGTTAAAACCTCTGATGGCTCTAAAATAGAAACCAGCGAGCTCTAGCACGACCATTGCCAGCTTAGTAATTGAGAGAAAGAAGTTCGCCTGCCCCTCCACAAAGACGGCTGCCATAACCCTCACCACCAGAGAGCCCATCGTCCTAGCAGTCCGATCGTTGCCTATTTGCTTCTTGATATTTTTGACCCCAGTTATGCCCATGCTGCTAGGCAGCCCATGATGCAATACGGGCCAAGACCTAGTGGCCGCTGGCCTCATGTCAATATTGGCGATTTACCCTGCAAGCCACATATGTTAAACTCGAAGTCTCATGAATCGCGCTACTATCCTTACCCAGCTCAAAAAAACGGCGTTTAACGCCAAAATTTACCTGGAGGACGCCCCACCCCGCATCCAGTTATTCTTCGTGGCCAATCTCCTCAAATTGGCGGGGGCTGTCGCTATAGGCCTGGCCTCTTTCTTGAATTTTCAGTCCCTGGGAGCTCTCACGGGTCCAATTATTTTCCTGTGGCTGTGTTCAATGTTAGCCGTGGCCACCCCGCAAGTCGATGCCTGGCTCACCGCCAGTCGTCGCTGGCTAAAGCCAGCTTATCGCCTCTCTGTGACCACGCTGGCCATCGTCATGAGTGTCGAAATCCTAGCCGTGAGTGCCGTCATGACATGGAGTGCCATCGACCGCACCTCACTGCCGCCCGCGGCGCAGGCTATCAAAGATGCCTTTGAGCCCTCCGATGCCATCGCTTTCAATGTACAGGCAGCCGAAAACCTGCTCTCCGGTCAAAACCCTTACGCCCATGCTAATATCATCACCGCCCTGGATGCCTCTCCAGAGGCCTATGGCGAGATCACCCCTCTGCGCACGGGAGTTTTCGCAGACTCGTTCCCCTATCCGACCAATGAGGAGCTTAAAAATCTCTGGCACGGGGCCATCGCCAATCCAGAGGTCATCCCGCCAGAAATTGAAAGCAGGTACAACTACCCCGCCGGTTCTTTCCTGCTTCTCGCACCTTTTATGGCTATAGGCATCAGTGACCTGCGCCTAGTGCTCCTCATCTTCCTCCTACCGATCCTCTTCTACGCCGTACTGAGGCTACCATCTCATCGACGATGGTATCTGGTACTGGGAGTCCTGTTGGCTGTTGAATTGTGGAACGCCCTCTTTGACGGCGATACCAAACTGCTTTGCCTGCTGCCCATCTTGGCAGGCTATCTCATGGTACCGCGCCGCCTATGGCTCTCAGCTATTTTGATGGGCATCGCCGCGGCCACCAGGCAGACTGCTTGGTTCTTTTTGCCTTTCTACCTCATACTTATATGGCAGACAGTGGGATGGCGCCCGGCCTTACGAAGCGGAATCATCATCGGCGCAGTCTTTCTTATCGCCAACGCCCCTTTCATCGCCGCCGACCCCACCCTGTGGATATCATCCGTCACGGCACCCATGACCAGCGAGATGTTCCCCATGGGGGCCGGGATAATCACCCTGGTGACCGCATGGGGAATACCCCTAGACTGGCCAGCCCTCTTTACCGCTCTGGAAATAGCCGCACTAGCAGGGGGCATATTGTGGTATCTGCGACATGCCCAGCGTTACCCCCACGCCGGACTCATTCTAGCCGTTATCCCTCTTTTCTTTGCTTGGCGAAGCCTGTGGAGCTATTTTTACTTTGTGGATATCGTCCTGTTGTCTGTCATTCTAAGCCAGAAGAGCTTCCAGATAGCCGAGCCGCCTCCATTGCCAGAAGACCAGTCTGCTGTCGCCGCCTGAGGGCTGAAAAACCAATCAAGGTGATACCAAGGAGATAGACCGGGGGCGCTGCCAAATCCCACCGGCTTTGGCGAGAATGAGCTATTCCAATATCTGCTTAAGGTAATAACCCGTGGCTGAGATTGGGTGGCAGGCAACCTCCTCCGGCGTACCCACCGCCACCACCCGTCCTCCTGCATCGCCCGCGCCGGGGCCAAGGTCGATAATCCAATCGGCCGACTTGATTACGTCAAGATTGTGCTCAATGACCACGATGGAATTGCCCGCATCCACCAAGCGCTGAATGACGCGCAATAGGGCCGCAGTGTCATCAAAGGAGAGGCCGGTGGTCGGCTCATCCAAAATGTACAGCGTCCTGCCCGTAGCTCTCCGGGAAAGCTCAGCGGCCAGCTTCACTCGCTGTGCCTCGCCGCCGGAGAGGGTGGGGGCAGGCTGCCCCAGCCTGATGTAGCCTAACCCTACGGCGCTCAGGGTCTCCAGCTTATTCTTTAACTTAGGGAAGTGTTCAAAGAAGCGCAGGGCTTCGTCGACGGTCATATCCAGAACATCGGCAATGCTCTTGCCTTTAAAGGCAATCTCCAGCACCTCGCGATTGTAGCGTGCCCCACGGCAAACCTCGCAGGGTACTGTCACGTCAGGCAGAAACTGCATCTCAATCTGCATATAGCCCTCGCCGCGGCAGTTCTCGCAACGCCCTCCTTTGATGTTAAAAGAGAAGCGCCCGGCGCCATATCCCCGCATTTTGGCCTCCGGTACACTCGCAAAAAGTTCGCGCACCTGGGTGAAAGTGCCGGTATAGGTAGCGGGATTGGAACGCGGTGTACGCCCGATTGGCGACTGGTCGATATCAATCACCTTATCAATAGATGACAGCCCCTCCACCCCGTCCACTTCGCCCGGTGTCTCGCGAGCATGGTAGAGCACCTGGGCGAGACGGCGGTATAGGATGTCGGTAATGAGGGTGCTCTTGCCCGATCCGGACACCCCTGTTACAGCCACAAGTTTACCCAAGGGAATGACTACATCAATATTTTTTAAATTATTCTGCCGTGCCCCTTTGATTTCCAGCTTCGCGCCGCTACCAGGACGGCGCTTTGAAGGCACGGCAATGCTCTTCCGTCCGGAAAGATAAGCTCCAGTTAGCGAGCCCGCCGAGCACATGATGTCATCCAGAGACCCCTCGGCTACCACCCATCCTCCATGCTCGCCGGCCCCCGGCCCCATATCCACGATCCAATCGGCTGCCCGCATCACCGCCTCGTCATGCTCCACTACTACTACACTGTTGCCCAATTCCCGCAGGCGCCTTAGGGTCTCAATTAGGCGATGGTCGTCGGCAGGATGGAGCCCAATGGTAGGCTCATCGCAGATATAGAGTACCCCCATAAGGCCGGAGCCAATTTGGGTAGCCAGGCGGATGCGCTGCGCCTCACCGCCGGAGAGGGTAGCAGAGGCGCGCGCCAAGGTAAGGTAATCCAGTCCCACATTGGAAAGAAAACGTAGCCGTGAGCTAATTTCCTTTAAGATCTCCCGGGCAATAGCCCTCTCTCGAGCGCTGAGGGTCGCTTTTTCGTCGGTTAGCTCGCTTGCCCACCCCAGCGAGCGCTCCACCGACATATTCGTCACCTCCACGATATTAAGGCCGCCAATGGTCACTGCGTAGGCCTCGGGCTTCAGCCTTTTTCCCTGGCAGACGGTGCAGGGGCTGGCCACCATGTATTGTTCCATGGAGGTCCGTGAAATCTCGGATTCGGTATCGCGGTAGAGCCGCTCCAGACGAGGGATCACTCCTTCAAAACCTTCATGGTATGAACGCACGTGCCCAAAGCGACTTCGGTATTGGCGGGCATCCCCGCCTTCGCCATACAGTACCAGGGCCATCGCCTCCGAGCTCAGCTCGCTCACTGGCTTATCTACCGAAAAACGATGGCGGCGAGCCAAATCGCGCAGGTTGCCGAAGTACCAGTTCTGAAATTGATAGGGGTGGATAGCCCCCTCAGCCAGCGACAAACGCTTATCGGGAATGACGAGTTCGGGGGAAAACTCCATTTTTATACCAAGCCCAGTGCAGGCATGGCAGGCTCCGTGGGGAGAATTAAAGCTAAAGGTGCGCGGCTCGATCTCGCCTAGGCTCACACCGCAATCAGCACAGGCAAACTGTTCGGAAAAAAGGATTTCCTCGCCCTCTATGATGGAGACGAGCACCGCCCCCTTGCCCAACTTAAGGGCAGTATCGACAGAGTCTGCCAGACGGCTTCGGCTGTCGCCGTCGGCCGGCTCAATGACCAAGCGGTCCACCACCGCTTCAACGGTATGCTTCTTCATCTTGTCTAGGGCAATATCAGCCCCATCAAGTTCCCTGATAACGCCGTCTACGCGCACACGAGCATAGCCTTGTTTACGGAGGTCACCAAAGATGTCTTTGTGCTCGCCCTTACGACCTTTCACCAGCGGGGCCAAGATGAGGACGCGCGCCCCTTCCGGTAGCGCCTGCACCGCATCCACAATCTGTTGCATGCTCTGCATAGCAATCTCGCGTCCGCACTGCGGGCAGTGGGGATGTCCTACCCGGGCGAAGAGGAGACGCAGATAATCGTAGATCTCAGTCACCGTGCCCACAGTGGAGCGCGGATTATGGCTTACGCCTTTCTGATCAATGGAGATAGCGGGCGACAGGCCCTCAATATAGTCCACATCGGGCTTTTCCATGCGCCCCAAGAACTGACGCGCATAAGCCGACAGCGACTCCATATAGCGGCGCTGCCCCTCCGCATAAATGGTGTCGAAAGCCAGCGAACTCTTTCCCGAGCCGGAAACACCGGTGATGACCACCAGTTTATCACGGGGGATGGTAACATCTATGTTCTTGAGGTTGTGCTCGCGGGCACCTTTGATGAATATCGTGTTCTGAGACATATAACTGATAAGCTACCGTGCCTATAGCAGAACCAAGACAAATTATAAACGGCGATCCTAAGATAATAGCCTTTTCCAGGCAAAACACCAAATCTATTAAGCGCCGAGGCTCGTCGTCAAAGAAAGCATGGCACCCTCCGAAAACCCTCTGCCCTCTTAGCTTTGCAGGCATGATGCATGATAAAATAGGGGCATCAGACAGGAGGGGCTGGTAGCCATGAACAAACAGA
>WRNP01000032.1 GCA_009776515.1 Dehalococcoidia bacterium
TCACGGGCGGCTCATAACATTCAATGGGCCAAACCGAAGAATGGAGAGCGCCCTGATGATGGGTGGGAAGAAATATGAAGCCAATTGAGTACAAGGAGGTGACAATAATAGGCCCTAACAAGCCAATAAACGGAGGCGATTAAAACAGAAATATTTCGGCGATGATTCCGAAAATTCCTGACGATTATTTCCGAAAGAAATACTTGACGAAACACATTTGAACTCGCTATCTCGTCGGGGTCGGTGATAACATGGGGGATGGTTGCTGGCGACCCCGGGGGGATTTGAACCCCCGATCTCCACCGTGACAGGGTGGCATGTTAGACCGCTACACCACGGGGCCAACTGGAAGCAAGTTTATCAGGCGAGCATGATTTAGTCAAACTTGGTGTGTTGTCGGCTCTTTTTACAATGCTTGGGGCATATGCTCGACATAAGTAAACCCTTGGAGGCAGGCTTTTGATTCGCGTTACCGGCTAGCCGTGGATGACAACACGCGAGATCGACATAGTATATCGTGACAAATGTCTACTGATGAGCTATAGTTGTGTCTAAATAGAGTGATTGTGTGCCTTGCTTCATTTCATTTTGTGAAAAAGGATACAATGTATAGGTATAGGGATGAAAGAAATAACCCCACGAAATAGGCCAAGGTTGCGGAAGTTTTACAAGGGCGGCTTCGTTGTAATAAGTCTTATCACCCTGCTCTCTGTCGTGGCGTTGGTAGTTGCCGTACCCATGAACGCTTTTCTTGGGGAAATCCCTGCGGAGATACTCGGTAGGGCGGTACCTTTGGGGCAGCCGGTACCGATTCCGTTGCCTGCCGGAGCGGCTCACTGCCCAGACTCCGCCTCGCTTATGGCTGCCCTCTCCGATGCGAGCATTGACACCATCTATCTTGACGAAATAGTATATGAGCTTTCTGACACCGTATCTATCGGGCGAGATCTCACTCTTTACGGGCCTGATGGCGTTGGGCCTGGCGGCGAAGATAGGGTGGCGCTCATTAAGCCCGCCGCGTCCTGCCGCCATTTTTATATCACCTCGGTCATGATTAGTCTCACCTTTGACGGTGTGGTACTGGATGGCAACGGGACTGTGACCAGCGGCCCTAACCCCAACGGAGGAATTGAGGTTACCAACAGCGGCATCGGAAGCTATGTTATTAGCGGAGCGGTCATCACCGGCTGTTATGCCCCTAGGGGTGGTGGCATCTTGACCAAGGATCGGGCACATGAGCTTGCTCTAAATGACTGCTTCATTACAGATAATGCGTCCGGTGAAGGCGGCGGGGTTTTCAGTTCGGGCACCCTTACTATGTCTGGTGGTGAGGTTTCAGGCAATAAGGCCGCAAGCGGCGGCGGGGTGTATATCGGCAGTCACGGCGCGTTTGCCTTGGCGGGCGGGGCGATATTGGGCAACACGTCCGACTTTGACGGTGGTGGGGTGTATGCCCTGGGTGCTTTTGAGATAGTCGCTGGCCTGATTTCAGGTAATACGGCGGGAGCTAACGGCGGCGGCATAGCGGTCAGCTCATCCCCTAGCTATCCCGCCAACTTGGGTCAGGTTATTATCCGGGCGGGAGCGGTATTCTCTGATAACCAGGCTTCAGCTTTGTATGACCGTGCCCCGGCCGAGGATGCGTTATACGAAGCCCAAATCGGTACCGGCGGCCTGGGCGTCACGTGGACATCCCCCCTCGTCCAGGGCTACAACAACTACGATATCAGCTATGTTGGCTCCACGGTCACTTTGCACATCTACAAATTCTGGGGTGATCTTAAGACCTATACCCTGACCTATGATGCCAATGGCGGCTCAGGCGTTCCTGGGCCGCAAACTGCGTATCCCGGTATGACCATCGCCATAAGTCCCATCGTGCCCATTAGGACAGACTATTTCTTTCTTGGCTGGGCTCCCGACAGCGCGGCTCCTGCCGCGGAGTATCTCTATGGCGATGCCATCACCATGGACTCGGATAAGATCCTCTTTGCTGTATGGGGACAAGCCGCAATCCACGTCATACATGAGGACGGCGTCAGCGGAAGCATTTTGTACCAAGACACTTTCGCCGTTAGCCCTGGCGTCTATGGGCCATACAGTGCCATGGTCTTTAGCGGATACACGACGGGGGTCTTGGCCCCCGGTAGCGCCCCACCGATCGGTACCATCGGTTCCGGGCAGACACTGACCATCACCTATCTGTATACGACAATCTTTGCCGTAACCTATGACCCTAATGGCGGCAATGGCTCGTCCTTTACGGAATATGCCGATAGCAGCAATCAAATCGCGATAGCGGCCAATCCTTTCATCAGAGACGGATACATATTCAGCGAATGGAATACGGAACCGGACGGCCTTGGCGCCAGTTATACGGTCAGCCAAATCGATCTTTTGACCGAAGATCTTTATCTATATGCCCAATGGGTGTCAGATGTCACCGGATATACAGTTACTTACGACCCTAACGGCGGCACGGGGGATAGAATAGTGGTTTCGGTAGCGGATGGGCAAGTGTATCTGATAGAAAATAACCAGTTCACTCGACCTTACTGGAGTTTTAGCGAATGGAATACGGAACCGGACGGACGCGGGGTTTCATATCGCCCAGGAGATCAGATCACGATTTCCGATAACTTGTATCTCTTCGCCATTTGGTCCAGGCCATTGTAGGGCAAAACATGATGCGCCATATGCACGGCCGTTTTTTTGGTAATCATGGAGGGATTAAATGAGAGGTATACATAAGCTGTGCCTGCGGGCGCTGTCGGCATTTCTGATTATCGCTCTGGCACTCGTGCCCCTGTCGGTCGTAGCAGTCCAGCCCTCTTCGGTATGGATAGATATTTATCAGACGGACAGCGACGGTATCACCGTTCTTTATGGCTCCTTCGAGATTACCGAGGGAAACGGCTGGTATCTGGCGATACCGGATTTGCCAAAATATGACGCCGCGGGAGAGCTTTATACGTACACGGTGGTTGAGCAGCCCGTGGATGGCTATGACGCCTACTATTATGTGCTGTCTGACCCCAACTCCTCGGATGACTATTTTTGCTATGTGGTGAATCAGGAAACCCCCACTTTCACCGTAACAATTCTCGGTAGCTATGCAGGAGCAGGGAACACGGGAGCGGGGGAATATGCAGCGGGAGCAGCGGTAACCATCAGAGCCGGTAGCCGTCCGGGATATACGTTTGCCGGCTGGACAGTGAATGCGGGTGGGGTAAGTCTGGCCAACAATGCCACCGCCAGCTTCTTCATGCCGGCAAACGATGTCATCGTTACGGCTAACTGGCAACCGGAGATAACCAGACCAACGGTGGTGCCGACCACTCCGGTGACCTCAACCACCATCACTGTCCCTCCGGTGGTAACGACGACTACCACTGCTCCACCGATGGTATCCACAATTACTACGAAGCCATGTTGCACCACTACTCCATCGGTGACCGTCACGGAACCCCCGGTGCCCACGAGCTCGACTGTGAAAACGCAGACGCCAACCACGACTACCACCATGACAGGTACAACGGCTACTACTCCGCTGCCGCCCACCGATGACACCGATGAGACATGGGCTCTTCTTAATCTGATATTCTGTGTTCTGGGAGCTCTGCTGGCCGTCGTGGGTATAGTCTGGGCCATCATTCGGAGGAAGGAAGATATGAAGATCGACCCCTTGTGGCTGTTCATCACTGTGATCACGGGCGTTGCCGGGGTGGTGGTATTCCTGCTGACCGAGGATATGAGTCTTAGGATGGCTTGGGTTGATGCCTGGACCATTGTGAATGCCATCATCCTGGTACTGGGTGCCATCAGCTTCATGCTGGCCTTTAAGCGAGATGATGACAAGCATCGAGAGGCAGGCTCGCCAGTAATTGAGGGGCAGACCAATCTACAAGCTGGTAATTGAGTGGCGGCTTTGTCGCCGCAGTTGGCAAAATGCGAGAGACGCCTTGAAGCTTTTTGCCTGCCTCAAACGCTTTTATTTACTGATTGTTAGGTGAATTATACGCTTTGAGATAGCCCAAATCAATCGTTTTGCATCAGTTTTAGTCGGAGTAGCAAAGTTTACTCGCTTATCATCGCATACGCCGATACTTTGCGTATGCGCCACGCAATTAGTAGCGATACGGCGTAGGCCAGCGCCACTAGTGCTATTCCAACCGTAATTGTTTGGCCTATAGGTACGGGGAGCTGAACCCTGACAATCCCCATACCGCTCATCAGGGCGGTCATCATCGGATTAAGCCCGAAGTATCCCGCTATGGCCCCCAGAATGACACCGAACAAAATCATTGGGGTCATATTCAGCGCTATCTGATTCATCAACTGGAAAGTTGTGAAGCCCACCGCCTTTTGTATTCCCAACTCGCGCCTTCGTTGCAATATAGCGGCCTTAATGACCATGTATAGCACGAGAATTACCACCAACGCCGTAACCGCCACGATGCCGATAGCCACCGCAGCAAAGACGCCGCTTATGGTATCCATGGTGGATTTCAAGTTATCTTGAACATCCATGATACTGTCAAAGATGGCTCCCTCCGCTGCCCTTACGCCATCTATCAGTGTTTTGGTGTCGGCTTCGTCGGTTAAATAAGCATTGAAACTTGTAAATATAAAGTCAGGCTGAATTTCCCTGATCCCGCCGTCGGTAATAATCCCATTGAAGCCGTTACTTTGCATAAATTGCACGATGCCGGTGATCAGGTATTCCTTTTCGTTGCGGCCGCTTTTTACCATAACCGTATCGCCGATTTTTTTGCCGGCAACCTTTAAGATCGACGGACCCAGGGCGATTTCATTATTGTGCCTAGGATAGCGCCCATCTATGATCATATTGCCTTCTAGCAGCGCGCAGTCTTCGACCACGGTTGCCAGTATGCCAGTTTCGTCAACCAGCAGGGTTGCCGCAACTTCATAACCTAGCACCTTGCGAACCTCAGGGCGGGCAAGCAGCCTTTCCCCGAAGGCAGCGCCGTCCTCGCCGCTCTTTAAAACAAAGTTGACCTCCGGCATTTCGCCAAATAACGAACGGGCGAAGCTGTTCCTGCCCTCGTTCATGTTGTAATTCACAGCGATACCAGCTACCGAGGCCATGGTTACCGCCGCAACGATGATGCCGACCGCCACCGCCTGTTTTTTATTCTGGAACAACAGTTTCAGGGCGAGCAGCAAACTCAGCGGACCATGCCCCTTGTCCAAGGGTAGCGCGTTTTTCTTGAAGCTGTGAGCGGTTAAGCCCCCGCGCAGAGCCACCAATGGGTGAAGCTTGTTGATCCTCCTGGCCGAAATAAACGAGATCAGAGCCGCCGCCAGTAAAACGAACCCCAAAGAAATTACCACCGATACGGCGTCGAATCCAAGATTTATGACCAGAGCCACCAAAGGCTCCAGCAGCTTCGTTATTGAGGGAATGATAGCCTGCGAGAGAGCGATGCCCGCCAGTCCGCCGCTTAAAGCGATACCTGCATACTGCACAACGATGGCCGCAACAATCTCAGCACTTCTGTACCCGACGGCCTTTTGCGTACCGATATTGGTCATGCTTTCCTCAATACTGTTGGCGATGCGAAAACGTATGACCATCAGGCTTACAGCGAGCAATATGAGCGCGAATGCCGTGACGACGATCGCCGCAATGAGCGGGATCATAGTGCGCGCCTGTTTCGCATTGTCATAGGTCAGGTCAAAGTACAGTCCGTCCGTGGAAATTACCTTGTTGTAATCGGCTTGAAAAAGCACTCCTGTCTCGCTGTTTTCAAATCTTGCCGATATAAGTGTTAAGCCGTTCTCTGGGAATTGTTTTTCAAGTTCACTAAATCTTGCCTCCGACACATAAAAGCGGTGAATGGTGTTGAACTGAGCACCGAACATGATTTCCGCCGTGCTACCCGCTACTGTGAAATTCAGTTCCGTTCCCGAAAGATTCAGCTTGAAATCATCACCAACTCTATAGCCGCCACTCCGCATTATAAAATAGGGGATGTAGATGGCGTTATCGGTTAATGGCAGTGATTCCCCGATCAGTGAAGGGGCGTCCATCTTTTGATCACTGGAAGCACTGCTCAAAAACAAAAAACCTGTGCCTTGCGTGTCGTTGACATAATAGTCCCCCCAGCCTCCGATGGCTCTCAGAGTTTCTGTTTCTTCAAGGCTGGGGTAGCTTGCCATGTATTGCAGTCCTTTGTCGATGGCATCCGCTCCAGCCTGATAAATCGCCGTATAGTGCGCCATATGAACGCTCTCCGCGCGCTCATCAAAAAAACTACCAATGCCCATGAAGATGGTCAACCCGAGATTCAAAAACATGGCTGCGATCAAGACGAATATTAACAGGCTGACAGATTGACCTTTGTTTTTGCGTATATTGGCGGCGGACAGCATCCAAATATTTCTCATGGCCTACCAACCCATCTCCGCCAGAAAACTGCCTAAGCGGTTATGCCGTGCCTCATCGCCGCGCACGTATTCTCCGAGTTGGCACTCTCCACGTATCAGTCCGTCTTGCAGATAAAGAATGCGGTTGCCGCGGCGAGCTGAGCGCAGATCATGAGTAACCATAACTACGCTCTGGCCATGTTCGTTAATCTCAGTTAGGGCATCAAGAACGGCCTGGCCGTTGGCGGAATTGAGAGCACCGGTCGGTTCGTCCGCGAAGATGATCTTCGGGTTATTGATCAAAGCGCGAGCAATTCCGGCTCGCTGAGCCTCGCCGCCAGAAATTTGGGAGGGGAATTTACGCCACATGCTTTCATCAAGATTCAGCTGCCGTAAAAGCTGCTTCGCCCGCTCAGCGACCGCCTGGCGATTCTTGCTGACCAGCAAGCCGCAGGCCAGGATGTTGTCCAAGATACTCATGTTATCCAGCAGGTAGATCTGTTGGAATATGAATCCGCAGTTATCGCGGCGGAACACCGCCAAGCGGTCATTGGTCAGGCTGCTTATATCCCGCCCGGCAAAAAGGATGTCTCCGAGGGTTGGTTTGTCCATGCCGGACAGGGCATAGAGTAGCGTGGATTTGCCTGCACCTGATGGCCCCATGATGACGGTGAAGTCGCCTTCGTAAATTTCCATGTCAAGGTTTTTGAGAACGTGCTGCTGGATTCCGCTGCTGGAAAAGGTTTTGCACAGCTTATTGGTTGATAGAACCGCGTTTTTCATGGCCATTCTCCTATCATAAACAGAAATGGGACTAGATGTTAGCCCCATTATAAGACGCGATTCTTAACGAATCTTTGCCGATTTCTTAATTAATTCTTAAATCTTTTTATCCCGCCAGTGGTAGAGCTAGCCTATTGGTTGCGATATATCCGGCGCTCCCTTTTGGGGTATCCTTCACCGTGAAATAGCGCTCATAGGCCCACCCGTGAGCCTTCTTTAGGCCTCCCGGCTTCAACTCTTCTTCCCAGGTGGCCAGACCGACCAAGGCAGGCATTATCTGCCTGATCCTCCTGGTTGTGGCATAGCAGATGTACTGCCAGACCCTTTTGCCCTCCGTCTTTCCCAGTACCGTCATGCTGTATACGGCATCCTTCCGGTCATCAGTGACCGAGAGGGGGTCTGGCATCTCTAGGTCATTACAGTATCTGTCGATCAGCTTTTCGGCAAAAGAAGGCATTGGTTGGGGCGGGAGTGAGGAAGCCCGTAGATTCCTTGCGGCAGTAGCTTAAAATTGTAGACGACAAGAAGCTCCTGTCCAGAATCATAAATCGTGATATACCAACTGCCAGCGGAGCCAAAGGCGCCATCTTTTTTATCCTGCCAACCGGAGGGTAAGCCTGGCAACAAATCCCCTTGCCCGGTTTTCGCAGCAGAGGTCGCCGGACATATGCGTGAGCAGGTATTTTGCGATATAAAGCCCAAGTCCGTAGCCGCTTTTTTCGGCGGCATTTTTCCCGCGGTAGAATTTATTAAGGAGGAGCGGAAGCTCATCCTCAGGAGCGCCATAGCCGTAGTCTGCGATGTCTATCAGCAAAAATGCCCCGTCGAAGGCTGCGCGCACCTCAATATCCGTGCCGGCATATTTATAGGAATTGCCGATGATGTTGTCTAAGACCTGTTGCAGGCGTACTGGGTCGGCCATGACAATGCACTCGGGTATGCTAAATGGCTTCACCAATCCTTTATAGTCGGCGCTTTGAATAAGGCCCGGAATCGCGGTGCTGGGAACCTCAATGGGGGATACGCTGAGAGCTTGCAGGTCTTCAAGTGTTGCATGGAACATGTCGGTGATTAGGGCGTTGATCTGCTCAGCTTTAGCTTCAATCCGCGCAAGCTGGGATTTTTCCTTTTCATCCCTTGCTGAAACAAGCATCAGTTCCGTTGCTGCCTTGATAGAGGCGACCGGCGTTTTGATATCGTGGTTGAGCGAAGCCACCAATTCTTTTTTACTTCTGTCGGCGGCGCGTTCGTTTTCCCGCGCCTTTTTTAGCTCCTCCCGCATCAAATCAAAACTTTCGGTAAACGCTCCGAAGCTACCGTGGGGGTCCATCTCTAGGGGGATATCCAAGTTGCCCGTAGCCACATCCCGGGCGAATCGCCTGAGTTTACGGAACGGTGCCAGTATACTGCGCTCGCAGTACAGATAGAGCCCCACGCTTGCTACTGCCAAGATGCCCGTGTAAATACACACACCAACCAGCACGCCTCGATCTCGGTTTTGTCTAGCGGCATCCATGCTTTCATATTCCCGTAAAAGCTGTTGTCCCAACAGACTTAGAGCATCGGCTTGGTTACCGCTGTCTACAGCTTGCATCACGGCATCGTTTATGGCCACCATATCAGGCGCTGGTCGCGCATCGTTTTCGAAAATTAGCAGGATACCGCTCAGGCCGAGGGCCAAAATGACGATAAATACAACCGCCGCTTTTTTCATGACTCCGGCACCTCGAATACGTAACCAGTACCCCATACCGTTTTTATATAACGTGGTTCGCGGGGGTTTGCCTCGATTTTTTCCCGCAAGTGGCGGATGTGGACATTCAGAGTGTTGTCGCTGGTGATTGAGTCACCCCACACCTGCCGGAAGATTTGGTCCTTTGAAACAACGCTGTTTTTATGGCTTGAGAGATATGCC
The DNA here is from genome assembly GCA_009776515.1 of Dehalococcoidia bacterium. Taxonomy (GTDB): domain Bacteria; phylum Chloroflexota; class Dehalococcoidia; order Dehalococcoidales; family UBA1222; genus WRNP01. The sequence goes on from WRNP01000032.1 coordinate 9,089, forward strand.
AGCAACTTATATTCCATGGTTTTCATTCTTATCTTTTGGCCGTTCAGGTGAACAGACATGTTTTCAAAGTCTATTTGCAGGTTGTCACAGACAAACACCGGATTATGGCTGATCTGATGCCGCCTCAGTACCGCTTTGACCTTGGCTAACAGGACGGCAAGGGAATAGGGTTTTTGGACATAGTCATCACCTCCGATATTCAGCGCCAGTAACAGGTCATCGTCGCTGGTCCGGGCACTGATAAAAATGATAGGTATGTCCGTCGATTCGCGAAGTTGTCGGCATAGCTCAAACCCCGAAGAGTTGCCAAGATTGATGTCCAGCAGGATCAAGTCTGTTTTGTTATTCTGTAGAAATTCTCGGCAAGAATTTTTACCGATGACCCAGGCGGTTTTGACCCCGAAAGTGTTGAAGTATTCGCAGGTGCTTTCCGAGAGAAGTTCTTCGTCATCTATGATGAGGCAGTCGTATTTCATGGCCTTCTCTTTCTGCGGGCTAGGATTCAGTTTTAGCTGTCAAGACGTTGTATAGCGCCTTTCTTATCGGTGGTTGCCATGATCCGGGCTCGCCGGACTGTCCCATCGTCTCCAGATGAGCTCCAGTATATGCTATGAACAGATACTGAACAAATCCTGCGGTGCGCGCGCCTGGCAGGCAGGTATTCAGGTCAACCCTGCCAGAACGGAAAGGCATAACCTTGCCGGAAATTACCTTTGATCATTCAGTAGAGGCGAGTACCCCAGGGCCTTCATTGACTTACTGGCTTAGCGTAGCATATCATTTTTCCGGTTCGCGCCTATTTAATAATCGCTGAATCTACGAAACTAAAAGAGATGAATGGGGGAAAAAGATGCCAAATAGAATTAAGCAAATAGGCATGAGTTTATTATCCTCTCTTCTTTCAATTGCCGTATATGGGATTGGCTTATACTTCTTAACTACATGGTTAGCTGGATTCTCGCTTCTGTTAGCCTATTTAGCGAATCTGGTGATAATCATACTAGGATTAACAGTAGATGAGCTTGGGATCAGAACATATCAATCGGAAAAATATGTCATGCGCATGAAGCAAGAGAAAGATGTTGAGAAAAGCGTAAGTTATCTTCAGCGGGGTTTGAATATCGCTGTATCCTTTAAAACCGATCTGTATTTGTTCTACATTTTCGTTTTGATTGTCTCGCAAATAATTGATTTCAACCCTACGTTGGCGGACGAAGTGTTTGGCAACTTTATTCGCATAGCCAGCCACGGCATATTGCTTTTGATCGCCCTTGACATGCTCATAGGACAATTTACGAAAGACAGGGGAAGAATGAAAGAATTATCAGCAAAATTGAGGAAAGAAATACTTGGCTGAACCGCCATGGGCTTAGGCAATACCCCAGGCATCTTTCGATGTTCCCCTTTTCGCCCTTATGGCCTCATGGCTTGGGCAAATTGTGGTTCAATGGGAGAGTGAGTATCGGTTTGCTATGTGCGCCCGTAGCGGTAAAAACCTCGGTCCGGTGCCGTGCGCTGGGAGAATAATTAGAGCAGTCGAAGGCACTGCAGCGAACAACAAAACCGTTTCTTTGTACCGTTTGGAGAGTTTGCAAGCGGAGTGGGGTGGGTGGAGGGATTTGAACCCTCGATCTTCAGGGCCACAACCTGACGCCTTAGACCACTCGGCTACACCCACCACGAAAGCAGATATGATTATAGCCAAAAGAGGCATCGGGCGCAATTTGAACTTTGCTCTCGTGTTGTACTGGCGCGACTATGCCCGATCAGGCTAAATCTCCCAGAAGTTTTTAAGCTGTTTGAAATCTACGACCCGGCTCATGGCTTTGCTTACGGTATCAATCCCGGACTCCACGGCAGCGGCGACGGGGTTGAGCCCACCGATGAGTACCATCCCCACCTTATTAAGGCCGACCGGAATCTCACACAGCGGCCGCGAACTTTCGCCCAATACCAAGGGGCCGGCCAGGCCGGCCGCCTGCATGCGCTCAATGGCTACTTTGGCGGTGGCAGCACTGGCGGCGGGTATCTCGCGGAAATTGGCCACGATCTTGCCGCTGCCAGTTTTAGCCGCCCGAGCAACGCTGGTTTTGCGTCCGCTGATAAAGATCTCCGAGGGGTCCAGTGACGACCCGCTGTATTGCACGAGGTCGGTAAAACGCCACGGGGTGCGCCTGTCAAGCTGCAGGACGCCCCCGAAGCGCGAGTCCATGGGAATGCCAGCCTTGAGTAATACCCCGTTGATGGCAATGCTACAGACCGTGGCGAGGCCTATACAACCGTCAGGTACGGGCGGGCCATTCAGGCGCTGTCCTGACTTAACAACAGCTACCAGGCGGCTTACGCAGAGGCCGGCTTTAAATACTGGAGCCATGGCTTGGCAGGCCGCTTCAAAACTGTCCGCAGGGAAAATAGAGAAATTGATGGGGATGAGGCCGGTCTTTCGGTACGGGTCGAAGGTAGTCTGGTAGGCCAGAAGCTCAATCTTATCAATGACAAATCCTATCTTGTCGGCGACCAGAGCGTTCTCCAACTCTTCGCGGCCCCGTGCGGCAAGGGTGCGTCCGTCGCGCTGGCTGACCTTGACGGTGAGTCCCTGCTCATCCATCAGCCCTAAGTGGTAGCGCACAGCGCGCTCGGAAAGCAAGGTGCCATAGCCATCTTCGAGCAAGCGGGCGATTATTTTACTGCCAAGAGGTTTGGATGAATCGGCCAGGATGCGGAGTATGGCCAGCTTTTCTCGGACTACCTGTTGGCTTTCAGTGCCCGCGGCCATGGCATCCCCCCTATACCCAGCCGCGCAGTTTCATGGCCTCAGCCACTCGGGAGACGGCGACCATATAGGCGGCTTTGCGCAGACTGACCTGATGTTTGAGGGACATTTCCAGAACGCTCCGGAAAGCATTAGTCATAACCTCTGCCAGTTTGGTGCGCACCTCGGCCTCGTTCCACCAGAAGTGATAGAGGCCTTGCACCCATTCGAAATAGGAGACGCTCACCCCGCCGGCGTTGCAGAGGATATCGGGGATGACCAAGACTCCTCGCTGGTGGAGCGCTTCATTGGCCTCGGCTGAGGTGGGACCATTGGCAAGCTCGCCGATGATTGTTGCTTTGATATTGCTGGCGTTCTCCATGGTAATGACACCTTCCAGGGCTGCCGGCAATAGGATATCAACACCGAGTTCCAAAAGCTCGGCATTGCTTAACGGCTGGCTGCCGGGGAATCCTGCCACCGAGCCGGTTTTCTTTTTATAAGCGACCACCTCGCGTGCGTTCAGGCCATTCTGGTTGCAGATTCCGCCCTTGGAGTCGGAGACGGCCACAATGGTGCAGCCCGCTTCTTCGCTGAGCAGGATGGCGGCGAATGAGCCGGCGTTGCCATATCCCTGGATGGCGACCTTGGCACCCTTGAGGTCGATCTTAAGGTGGCGGGCGGCTTCAATGATGGTATACACCCCGCCGCGGGAAGTGGCGTCGCCGCGCCCCGCAGAGCCGCCCACGGGAATGGGCTTACCGGTGATCATGCCGGGGTTGCCGTAGCCCTTGATGGCAGAGTACTCGTCCATCATCCAGGCGATAATTTGAGGATTGGTATAGACATCCGGGGCCGGGATATCCTGGTCGGGACCGACCAGCGGCCAGATTTGGCGTATATAGCTTCGCGACAACCGTTCCAATTCCCCGACCGACATTTCTTTGGGGTTGCAGACGATGCCGCCTTTACCGCCGCCTAAGGGGAGGCCGGCCACACTGCACTTCAGGGTCATCCAGGTAGCAAGACAGCGCACGGTGTTGACGGTTTCTTCGGGATGGAAGCGGATGCCGCCCTTATATGGTCCGCAGGCATTGTTGTGCTGGATGCGAAAGCCGGTAAAGACCCGGGTTGTGCCGTCGTCCATTTTAACCGGCACCGATACCGTCAATTCTTTTTGGGGCTGACGGATATACGCCTTGGTGCCGGCATCAAGTTTGAGAGCATCACAGACCTCGTCAAGCTGGGACTGCACCGAGCAGTATAGGGCAAAAGATTTATCTTCCATGACACTCCTTATATAAAACGGTAATAACTTGCCATATTGTATCCAGTAATTAGGCGTAAGTCAATATCCTATATGGCATATATTGCCGTAAAACGCCGTATGGTTGGGTGTCCGGTTGCGCAGATGTCAAGGCTGTGGCTTAATACTGGTGGCCGAGAGGGCAAATTTTTGCTGGATTACAAACCGGAATTTGCCGTGATAGCCGGGCTTAATGAACAAAAAGAGGCTAGGCTCTACGGACTAAAGGGTATCAGCTGGTCACTGTCTGACGCGATGCAACGGGATCTGCCGGTACAGTTTGAAACTGTGCTACTGCCGTTTAAAGACAAAATAATCTACGACAGTTTCATGAATATAATACCAATCTTTTTTACCGAAGGCGCGAAGAAGGTATTCCGGGAAATGTATGAAAATGCCCTTAAGCGCGGGATTATGGCAGGGCTAGGGTGAAAATGATCATGAAGAAACTGGACTTAAACGTAGCGGTCGGTATGTTTGGAGTGATTGATGTCGAGAAGCGCCTTGTCTGCAATCTTGAAACCGGCGATTTCGAATGGTACAACGCCAATATAGATCTGGAAGATGCCGAGAAATTCGAGGATGGTGCCTGGATTCCCGCACCTAGCCAGCGGGATATCGGTGAATATGACAGAATGACTGGTTATGTCGATACGGCTGCCAATGGTTATGCAAACGCATTGCTGAGCGATGCGCTGGAAGGCAAGGTGGCGCTTCGGCGATTCAAAGACACGCCACTAGACCGCATCGGGTTGGCTGACGAGCGGTACGCATTCAGGCGCAACTCCTGTACGGATATTACCAGAGAATGGTGCCGGGGAAAAGAGTATGAGGAAAGCAAGGAATATGCCTTCTAAACTGCAGCTTGCCAGCCATAACCGAAGACTGTTCGTCCCATGCGAGCCTTTCTTTCATAGGGGCGTGGATAGCTTGGTCCGCCTAGGTGATAACCACAGCTCTCGGCAATACTGGCTACGTAAGGCTCCTACGGTAACGATGTCGCCAAGCTTAGCTCGCTGTGAGCTTGGCTGGTATGCCAGTTACCGGAAATTGCCTATAAAGAACTGAATCAATACAATGGCGAGGCCAAAAATGCACATCACCAACGCCGGCAAAGTATCCCTGACGTTCCTCCGCGCTATTGCAAATGCGAGGGTGGTGCCAGAGATAACGTAAGCAACGGTGGGATTAAAAAACGAAAATACAAAGCCCACTACGGATAGCACCAGCGTAAGGACCTCTGGTTTTTTCTCGTTTTTCTGGGCATCTTGCGCCGGCTGGGTTGCTGGTGGCGGTGTTGCAACTACAGGCTTGCCGCATTGATCGCAGAACACGGCATTGGGCGAGAGTTGGGCTCTACAGTTAGGGCAAAGCATCGCTAGCTCCTCCTGGTTAATGTAATATAACTTACGAAAAACACCAGTCCCAGTATAATGGTTGCTAGGTGTTTTTACAAAGCGTTCATGACGGCGGACTCGTGTCAGGTTTTTGTAGGATCTTGGCTTACCAAGAGCCAGAAAAGGGTTGACAACTCGTCTATGCATTGGTAGAACTAGTTGAAATGTATGCTAATGACTTATCATAGACGATGATGAAGCGGGTACCTTGCCTTGTGAAGTGTCCGCTTGGCTGAAAGGGGGAAATAGCATGAATGTGAAAAAATTAATCCTATTATCTACAACTTTCCCAATCAGTTAGACTATACACTCTTTTTGCGGGGCCTTCCTCTTTTTTGCCTTGGCGGTTCTTCTTGCTTTGGCGAAATCCCTAGGTTTTG
>WRNP01000033.1 GCA_009776515.1 Dehalococcoidia bacterium
ACTTTTACCAGCTATGACATCCTGCAACCATACAGCCGGCATTGTCCGTGCGACCGGTATGATCAGCATTTGAGTTGGCAACAACGACCCAGGGGCCCGGAGTTAGACTGGAACCTGCCCAAGAAGGAGCCGTGGGATAATCCGCCATATGGCAACTAGTGCAGACGGCAGCATAGGCTGAAGGATGAGTGGTTGAATTCAGAGACAGCGGTGCCATATCCAGCACGTTACCGCCACTGGTGGGCTCGGCCGTGGGCGAAGTGGTAGGCTCACCAGGACCGGTTGGCGTGTCAATCGTCGTAACTGGGGGAGGGGTGGGGGTAGTGGGCGTGTCGGACGCGACACGATGGCAACCCGGGGTGAGACACATGGAGCCATCAAAATCGCTGTGCGGAATAAGCGAACCAGTTTTTGAGGTCAAATGGCAGGCGGTGCAGTTGTCCAGGGGGAACGTCACGGCATGCGGGATATCACGAGAGATGGGAGAGGGATTTGGATTCGGTCTCGCATACACGCGCTCTCCATGACAACCGGCCTGGGCACAAGTATCATTGGTGAAATCAGCGTGGGAGATACTGGTCACCGATAGTTGATCGGCGATATGACAGACATTGCAGTTTTCCAAGCCCATACTTATGTTATGAGGTACGGGACGGGGAAGAGAATCGGTATTAGCTGCGGCTCTGCCGCAGCCGGTAACTGCGACTGAAGTTACCACTAACATGAGGGTGAGCAGTATTGCGAGTTTCTTCATTGTAGTCTCCTTAAATAAAACCTGGCTTCGGTACTTGTCCAGCCCCAGTTTAGTTCTTGTTTGTTCCCGTCTGCAAATCTTCGTACCAGACAGCATGCTCGTGTTCGACCTCATGAGTCTTCATGGTGCCGGTAAACCATGACCAGAAAGCCGGCCAGTGACCCAAGAAGACCACCAAGGCAACATGAACGATGGTGTACAGAATGGTAAAGGCGGCAAACCAGTCATGTGCTATGGTAGCCCATCCCCAGATGCTGGCCTTGAGTGGCCAGATATGAGCCGCCACTTTTACGGCACCAGTGACGAGTACTACCAAACCGATGAGAATGTATGGTACGAAAGCTGATTTCTGCGAGGAGAGGTATTTGTCCTCCCGTGTCCAGGGACGGCGCAGAAAATACTTTCCGATAAAACCCTTAGTAATATCCTGCAGGTTGGGTATGAGGAGCGTTAAGTTGCGGCTGAAGATGTAGTCGCCTACGAAGAAGAAAGCACCGAATAGGGTAAGGGCAACCGCGAAATAGTGTAGGTTGAGGGGTGAGATGACGGTACCCGATGTCGAAGCGAAAGGGCCAATGGCCCAAAAGCCAAAATACATACCCATGATGATGCCGGAAGCGATGGCGGCGAAGATGCCGAAAGCAGTAAACCAGTGCGAGATGAACGAGCCAATGCCGTGGCGGGTGACCACATCGCGTTGGATTTCGGACTTCTTCTTGAGAAAGGCCCGAGCGGCTCCCAGAATCAAGCCGGCGGTAGCTACACCCACCAATGCCCAGCAGGCCGTGCTGTTGTCAAAGAGAGAGGCGTTGTTTAGGGCAGTGAAGCTGTCAAGGGGGCTGTAGGCGAGATAAACGCCTGCGGCAGTGGCAACCAAGAGAATCACCAAGGTGATGATAATCTTTGTCAACATGGACCCAGTTCTCCTTTAGCCTTATTTACATGCACCGGAAAGCAAAAAATGACCTCTGGGCACAATGGCCCCGATTCAGCGAATCTAGCGTGATAATATAAACCATAGGCGGCACGTTGTCAATAAGCTGGTGCCGACAGGGAAAAATATTCTTATTCCTGCTTAAAAGAGATACCCACCTTAGATTAGCTCGCCGTCGGGGCGGTACTCGACCCCGGCGTCGGGTGACTCCCAGACCTCTACCGAAGAAAGCTGGGCGGGGAGCGTCTTACTCTCCAAAAGGCTGTAGATGGTGGTGGCTAGGTTCTCGGAAGAGGGGTTGACGATATCAAAGGGTGGCATGGTGCTGAGGTCAGCGTGGTCAAAGCGTTCAAGTACCTCATTCAGGGCTTTTTTAAGTTCGGCAAAATCGGCCCCCAGTCCAATGTCGTCCAAGCAGTGAGTTGTAAAATGCGCCACCGCGCGGAAGCGGTGGCCATGGGTGTTCTCGCAGCGTCCCCGGTAGCCCCGCAGGGCGTGGGCGGCGTCGAAGTGGCTTTCAATGGTAAGCTTGTACATCAATTATCTCCTCGCATTTTATAACCTCTTGTCCCAGTAGGGGAAGCTCCTTTAGTAGCCTGCACATCGTCTTTTGGGAGACGGGGTGCTTGAGACGCGGGGCAATCTCAGCCAGCGGCACCAGTACGAAATGGCGCCGGATGAGCTGAGGATGGGGGATGATAAGGCTTGGGCTTTGCCGGATGAGTTGGCCGTAGATAAGGAGGTCAATGTCGATGGGGCGTGGGCTGTTGGGTATGGTACTTACCCGCCCCAGCTCGGCCTCAATATCCTTGGCCAGCTCAAGAAGGTGCTCCGGCGGGAGATCGGTTTCGGCGCGCACTACCATGTTGAGAAAGCGGGGCTGATGGGGATTGCCTTGGGGCGCGGTGTCGTAGACGGAAGAGCACTGGATGATCCTCACCCGCGGTGCAAGCATCGTGAGCGCACGCACCAGGTTCTTTGGCCTATCGCCCAGGTTTGACCCCAGACCGAGGTAGATGGTTACGGGTTGTGGGCTCATCACAAAACCTCACAAAGCAGGTGGCGCATCATGCTGGGGCTGCTCCCTGACCACGGCATCGCATAGTCGTGCCACTCGCACCATTTCTTTCACATCGTGTACTCGGAAGATATCGGCCCCGTGGGCAATACCCAAAGCGACTGCGGCTGCTGTGCCCTCTAGGCGTTCGTTTTCAGGCAGACCCAAGGTGTGCCCGATAAACGACTTGCGCGACGGACCCAACAGTATTGGGCAGCCCAATATCTTAAGTTTCCCCAAGCGTCGGATGATTTCTAGGTCTTGCGCGCTCGTTTTGCCGAAGCCGAGGCCGGGGTCGACAATGATGTTCTCCAATGGCACGCCTGCCTCCCTGCAGCACTGTGTGGCGCGGCTTAGGTCTGAGGTGATCTCGGCCATAATATCGCCGATCAATGGTTTGCCCCGCTCATTGGCGGTGACGATGATAGACAGTCCGTGTTCTGCCGCAAGGTTGGCTAATTGCGTGTTGTCCTTCAGCCCCCGCACGTCGTTTAGAATATCGGCTCCAGCCGCAATGGCAGCCTGGGCTACAGCGTACTTATAGGTGTCCACGCTGATGGGCACTTCGAGATCGCGGTTCAGGCGTGTGATAACGGGGACAATGCGCTCAATTTCTTCAGCCGCAGAGATAGGCGTTGCCCCGGGATGGGTGGACTCGCCGCCAACATCAATGATGTCTGCACCCTCTGTCGCCATATATTTAGCCTGGGCCACGGCGGACTCGGCAGAGTGGAGTCCGTCGCTGGAGAAAGAGTCGGGGCTAAGATTGACAATGCCCATGATATAGGTACGCATCCCCCAAGCGAAGGGGCTATGGCGGTGAGCGGCGGGGGTTGTGGTCAGCGTCCTGGTCATCACTTGACTGAGATTGTAGCCGGCCGGAAGAGTGCTTGGCAAGGAAGCATTGACTGGGAAGCGGAGCGCGAATTGCTGGTGCCGAACATTATGCGGATACTCCCGCCCTATTCTTCATGAAAACCATCAAAATCAAGGCTGCCGTGAGCGATAGCCCTGCGCCAAAAACGAAAGGGACAGCTACCCCGAAAGCATTCCACAGCACCCCCGCGATGATGCTGGCAGGCAAGAGGGCAATGCCTGCGATGGTTGATTGCAAACCCAGCATGGTACCCTTGAGTTCTGTCGGCGAGATTTCGGCCACAAATGCCCGCTCAACCCCGGCAATCATGGCGGTATAGGCACCGTATATTACAAACACTACAATCATCATCCCTTGATTCGGTGCAAATGCAAATCCCAGGTAGCATAGAGAAAACGCCAAGTATCCAGGTACCAATAGTCTCTTGCGACCTAGACGATCGGAAAGTTTGCCGAAAGGCAAGGATAGCACTGAGGCAGTCATGTTGTAGGTGAAGTAGAGAAGGATGACGCTCATGGTATTAAAGCCGGCGGATTGTGCTCTCAGCAAGATGAAAGTGTTTGACGAGTTGCCAAGGGTGAACAGAAATATCACCAGTAAGTATAGGCGTAGTTGTCCATCAATCTTGCTGATGTTCTTCCAAAAAGGCTCCCTGTTTTTTGTCGGATGTGGCTCCTTTTTCTCTTTGATGAAAAAGAACATGCCCAGTCCAAGGGCGGCAGGAATCATGGACAGTATGAATAGCCTTTTATAATCAAAGCCATCGCCCATTCCGCGTAGGATGAAAAAAGTGATGAGTATGCCCAATGCTGCGCCTGACATGTCCAAGGCTTTATGCAGGCCGAAGGCCCTGCCCATGCCGCCCTTGCCTGCACTTTCGCTCACCAACACATCACGTGGTGCGGTGCGTATCCCCTTGCCGATACGGTCGAGCATGCGAGCGCCCAAGATGCCAGCCCATGAACCGGCTACCAGAAGCGCCAGTTTATACAGAATTCCGGTAGCATAACCGAAGAAAGCCAGCGCTTTTTTCTTGCGCAGTCGGTCGGTCATATAGCCGCTGAATACTTTCAGCAGGCTAGCGGCACTCTCCGCTATACCCTCAATCACCCCTACCATGGCGGGCGTTGCGCCAAGTGCCGAGGTAAGGTAGAGCGGTATGAGCGGGTAGACCATCTCAGTGCTGAGATCTGTAAAAAAGCTTACGAGACCGAGGAAGAAGATGTTTATCATTAGACGTCTCTCACGATTGCGTGCGATGTGTCCGGGTAGTGTTCCTAGCTGTAAAAATCAGCGAATACCTTGTCAGATGCAGGTACTGTGCCTGCCGTAATTTTTGGTTTCAAGCCTAATTGTGGTTATCACTCCCCGTTGGCAAGCGGTGGGAACTACTAGTACTCTGTAACAGCTTATTGTTTAGAGGGCACCTCCGGTAACCTCCCCTTATCATAGCAGAGATAGAGAGCAACAGAGAGAAAGAGGTATAATTATGGGGCTGCGGAACATCTCCCAGTCTATAAGCTCATTGATCTTCAGGAGGGGGTCACCGGGTTTGGAGATCTTTTCCAATCGGGTCTCTGTTCCGAAAAGGTGCATCTGTTTGTTCATGGCTACCAGCCCCTCCTGTCTGATGCCCCTATTTTATCATGCACCATGCCTGCAAAGCTAAGAGGGCAGAGGGTTTTCGGAGGGGGTCTAAAGCTGTCTTACTGCGCGGAGATATGCTATGATGCCTGCATGGGCCTAGACGAAAATATCCTCTGGTTGCAGGACTTTCATCGGCGCTTTGAGATTGATGTCAAAGAACTTCACCGACGAGAGAGCATTTGGGCGGCGTGCCAAAAGTGTCCAGATGGTTGGTGTTGCGGACGTAATTCATATATCTCGCTCAAGCGGCGCAGCAACCCTTTTATTGTCGATGACTGGTATCTCATGCTCGAACATGTGCGCACGCGCTTCACGCCTGCGGAAAAAAAGCAGCTTGCGAAAAACGTCATATCACAGCGCTCGGCCTGCATCTTTTTGTTTCAGAACCGTTGCCGGGTTTATGCCAGCCGTCCTTGGGGGTCGCGGATGCATCCCTACGCCATAAACTTTGCCGAGAACATCTTTGCCTTTCCGGTGGGGAAGATAGCTTTGCCCACTTGCCCGTCCTTAGCTACGGCTTTCGGTCTGAAAACGGATGAGAAATTGGTGCAGATGCCACAGGTTATAGATCGAGCCGAGGCGCTGGTGCTGGTCAAGCTACACAAGCACAAGCCGATCTGGTTGCTTGATGCCAGTTGCTATGTCCAGGAATACACGGAACGGGGCGTTGGACGGAAAATTACAGGCGTAGAACTCGAGCAACTATTGATTCTCGCCCGCTTAGCTGGGGGCGAATATGGCGAACTACTAAGGTTGTACCTTGAAGTGGCGCTGGGGCTCCGGGCTGATGCAAGACTAGTGCCGCTTGGAGAACCTACTGGCTGAAGTAATCGTATACTTCCATGTCGTAGGCATATGGTACGTCCCAATCCTCGGGTGCTATAAATAAAGGTTGGAATGGCACGGCATACTCAATCTGCGCTTCTGCTTTGGTGAGATGGTCTTTCATCGCGGTTAGGAAAGGTGCTGAGTTAAGAGCAACCTTGCCCGTACCATCGCAAGCCTTGCATGGTATTTCGCCGGTTACCACCCGGGCATCCACTTTTACCGAAAGAGGGTCGTCTACGTATGTTTGGAAATAGACGTTATAAACAGCCTCCACTCGCTTATTCGCCGGGACGGTTACTAGGACATACTGGTGGCTAATTACGAGCCCGTTTTGATAATCAACTAGCACCAAATTGATGTATCCGGTGGCATCGTCATCGGAGTGGTTGGTAAGGGTGAGGGTTATATCAGTAGGGTACACGCGGAAAACGCTACATAAAGCCAGATATATTCCGCCTGTAGTAGCTTTGATATCGGTGATGCTAACCCAGCGCATGTTGCCGGTGGATATATCTCCTGTCGACTGACATACTGGGCATGGTGCTTGCATCACAGCGCTGGCCATAAGGAGTGGTACCACGGTGAAGAAAGCGAAGAACTTCTTCTGGAATTTGAACTGGCTTGCCTTGAACATATCGGCCTCTCGTCAAGTTCTTACGTGCCTTACATACCATTATACCACATTTTGACGGCAAGGCAGGTCTTGAAAAAATAGGTGGGGAGGGGTGTCCTAGTGGACCCCTCCCCACTGAGGTGCTAGTTTGGGGATTAAGCGCAGTCTGTCAAGGCGCGGGTTACCAATACTTTTGCTATTTGTCTCTTGTAGTCATTCTGGCCAATGCCTGAAGAGCCGGTTATGGCTGCCTCGCCCGCAGCGGTGGCGTTGGCATCATTGATGGCTTTGCCGGCAATTGAGGTCTGGGCTTGGGTAGCGACGCGCGGCGAGTTGTATACCCCGCCTAGCACGATGCTAGCGGAGCTAACGTTGCCGCCGGAGATGGTAGCTACCACGGCTGCACTGACCAGCGGGAAGTCAATGGCCTTGCGGAAAGAGAATTTCCTATAGGCGCTCTTGGTGCCGGCTGCAGGTGCAGGGACCTGGATCTCGGTTACAATCTCATCCGCAGCCAAGTTGTTGATTTGTTCGCGTCGGGCATCTGTCGCATTGGGCATGCCGAAGAATTCGGCAGCGTCCCAGCCCGCACTGTTCTTGTTGGTGATGATCTTGGCATTGAGGGCAACCAGTGCAATGGCTGTGTCTGAGGGGCAGACGGCGAAACAGGCGTTGACCCCACCGAAGATTGAATGGTAGCGGTTGACGCCGGTTAGAGCGAAGCACTGAGTACCCATCTTACGCAAGCAGTTGAAGTCGTTGAACTCATTGCGGTAGTAGATGCAGCGCGGCTTTTGGCAGATATTTCCGCCGATTGTGCCCATGTTGCGGAGTTCTGGGCTTCCCACTGCTAAGGCAGCTTGGGCCAAGACGGCGTAGTTGCTCTGGATAGTGCTGTTGGCTGCGATCTTGGCGAGGGTGGTAAGAGCCCCGATCTTGAGCACGCTACTGTCTGGTTGTATATAGTCCAAACCTGATATCGTCTTGATATTGACAACAGTCTCCGGAGGGTTGGGCGAGATCATGCCTTTCAGGTAGCTCGTCAGGTCGGTGCCACCGGCGATAACCTGAGCTTTGCCCTTGGCTAGAGTTGCAGCGGCATCGGCTATGGTAGTTGCGTTAACGTGTGTAAACTTATTCATCTCTGTCCTCCTAAGTTGCCTTGCCTAGGGCTTTGAGCACCTTATCTGGGTTGCAGGCACCATGATCGGGATCAACCCAGACACCGATGGCATTGTAAATAGCGGAGAGGATGCAGGCGTAGCTACCGACAACCGGTTCGCCAATACCGTGTGCGCCGAGGGGGGCGGAATGATCGTCGCCCTCAATGGGATAGAGGTTATGGCGGCTTGGTCTAATGTCCATGGTGGTCGGTAGTTGTGTTTCAGTGAACTGACTACCGATAACTGCTCCAGTGGCATAGTCATAAACATCGCCGTAGTAGAGGGCTTGGGCTATTTGGAGTTCTGTGCCCGAGCCAAACTGGCTCATCACGCCCTCGTAGAAGATGACGCGCCCACAACCAGTAGCGTTCCAGTGGCCCAGGATTTCAACCTCGCCCGTATCTGTGTCAACGGCTACCTCGGCAACTGAAGCGGCGGCGCTTTGGGCGTTTACCGCTGTGCCAACTGGCAGGCCGAACAAGGGGCGCTGTAGACCACCACCGCCCGTACCGCCACCCGCAGCGGCCCAACCAGTCCCGTAGCCTGCAATGGGTGGGGTGCCATTCATGGCTGTTCGGAAAGTGATGCGCTTGGTCGGATCCGGTTTGTAGAAGATCTCGCTGTCCTTGGCATCCAGATCGTCCACAGTGATACCCGCGATCTCCTTGAGAGGGGTTTTGGTGATGGCGGCGGCGAAGACTTTGGCGCGGCAGTCGCGGGCGGCGCTGACAAAAGCTGAGCCACCGGCACCAGTGAAAGCCGAGCCGCCATGGGAGCCAGAATTTAGGGTGGTATCACTGTTGCCCCAGTCTCCAACGAAGACATCTTCGTACTTCATGCCCAATGTCTCGGCGGTGAAGTGGACCAACATGGTGGGGGAGTTGTGTGGCTTGGTGCAACCTGCCTCAATGAGGGCAGTGCCATCGGGCTGCATGAGAACAATGCCGGCCATGCTGGTACCAGCTACCGAGCCGTGGCTATCAGTGTGGCAGTGGATGCCAATGCCGTGTAGCCGGCCATCGGTCCTTTTGTTGTTCTGACCGGGGGCGTGCCACTTCGATGTGTAGCCACTTTCACGAGCGACCGTTTCAAAACATTCATTGACCTCCTTGGAGCCCCAGTAGCGATACGGGGAATCCTGGTCTGGCATATCAACCGGCATCATGTTCTTCCGGCGTATCTCATATGGGGAAATATTGAGCTTTTCAGCCAGCTTATCCATGGCCATGGTCATATTGAGGGCGAATGGCGGGTCAGCCACGCAACGCCATGAGCCGCGATCAGGCACATTGATGTAGATACCGGCACCTTCCCACTTGACATGCGGAATGATCCAGGTGGTACGCATGACGGTGGACATGCCCGCGCCGGAGCCATTGACCCAGTTTTGGGCGTCAAGGTAGACAAGTGAACCATCGTTCTTGGCACCCCATTTGTAGGTGGACTTGACCTCATACTGGCGGATATGGAAGAGCATATTGTGCTTTTTGGTCTCGCGGAATAGCACGGGGAGGCCGTAAACGGCTTTCGACATGAAAGCGGCGATTCCTGACTCCCAGTTTGAGAGGCGGGCACCATGCCCGCCGCCCAGGTAACGTGCGAAGCAGTGAACTTTGTTTGCAGGCATCTCCAAGTAATTGACCACGGCGCTTTTGTTGCCATGCAGGTTTTGCGATCCCTGATACACATATAGGTGGTCACCAATCCACCAAGCCAGCGCTTGGTAGCTTTCGATGGGTGAGTGCTGGTAGGTGGTGGTCCAGGGCTGGATGGTCTCCAGTTCAATGTCGGCCTGCTGACGGCCGGCATCAACATCACCTCGGGTGAAAGAAGCGGGCGCAAGGTTAGTGCCTTCGCGCTTGCCGCTCAGCACGGCACCGGGTTTGAGTGCCTCATCAGCCTCGGTTATGGAAGGGAGCTCGTCGTAAGTGACATCCACGAGGTTGATGGCGCGACAGGCAGTGTACCAGTCATCGGCGACGATACCGACAACGGGCTGCCCCCAATATAGGATGGTTTGATTGAGAACGGTGGGGGCTTCTTTGTAGGTGATAACAGCCTTGACACCAGTCTCATTTAGGGCTTTGGTAGCGTCAATGCTCTTGATGGTACCATGAGCGATGGTGGCGTGCTTCATGGCCCCGAAGAGCTTGCGACCTGGCATATGATCGCCGGTGTAATCAGCTTTGCCGGTGAGATATTCCTTTATGTGGCAATCGTGATTTTCGGGTTTGCCGGCAACGTTAAATACGGGGAGTGTCATTTATACACCTCCTATGACGGCGCTGATGGTTTTCCTGAAGTTCTGACACATACACAGGTGGCCGGAAAGGGCCAGGCGCACATCGTCTTCGGTCGGGTTGGAGTTTGCCTTGAGCAAGCCCTCAGCCGCCATAAGGAAGCCCGGGGTGCAGTAGCCGCACTGTACGGCTTCCTTGTCATAGAACTTCTGCTGGATGGGGGAGAGGGTAATGCCGTCCGACAAACCCTCAACGGTGGTGACCTTTTTGCCATCAGCTTCACAGGCCAGCATCACGCAGCTATAGATGGCTACATCATCCACCAGGATGGTGCAAGCGCCACACTGACCCATATCGCAACCGATCTTAGTGCCGAAGAGTCCGAGCTCCTCGCGCAGTATCCAGGCCAAGGAGAGGTGGTTAGGAACCGTTAGGTTGTAGGCACGACCGTTGACGGTGAGGTTGATGCGGCTCTTATCGCCCAAAGAGGGGTCATCTGGGGTGACGGTTACTACGGAGGTTGACCCAGGCTGGGTAATGGTGGTGGTACCTGCCGGAACGGTAACGGTGCCTACGGTTTGAGTCACGGTGGTAGTGACAGTATTGCCCGCCACGGTGGTGGTGTCGTTGTTGCAGGCACTGGCCAAGGCGATGGAGCCGATGGTGGCGCCGCCTACGATAAGGCCGGCGTCTTTAAGAAATTCTCTACGGGAGAGATGAGGTTTCTTTACTTCCTTTTCTTCTGACATTCAATCCTCCTGAATTATTTTAGCCGGAGATTGGAACGATTTCTGAGAGTTCTTTCACCTCCTATGTTTGAAATCAAACGTTCAACCGCCGTCTGGCCGAAATGTACCGTACTG
This sequence comes from Dehalococcoidia bacterium, assembly GCA_009776515.1. Lineage (GTDB taxonomy): Bacteria > Chloroflexota > Dehalococcoidia > Dehalococcoidales > UBA1222 > WRNP01. Next base: position 10,977 of record WRNP01000033.1, read on the forward strand.
TGCCTGAAAAGATAGGCGGCGATTTTACCCTAGATAAAAAGCCGATACGGCGGGCATTTGGCATATGGTCGCTCTTACTTAGATGGCTCACGGATAGGGTGGGCGGCATTTGGGCGAAAGGGGATTTTTCGCTGGCACATTGTAATTAACCCTTTGTATTAACAGCGTGCAACAACAAACCTCTAGTGTATTATGATAAATGCTAGTGGCGTTGTCAACAGCCACATAGGGGAATAAAGTTCCAATGCGGATAAGCCGTCCGTTATGTAGCTACACGAATCGCCTCGTAGCTCTGCTACAAGAAGTAAATCCAGTTAAGCTACCGTGGGTTATTTGCTACCCTTGTCTTCAAAGGTGGCTGCTAGTTCCTCCAGAAGCCTTTTCTGCTCCCGGGAGAGCTTTTCCGGGACGACTATGGTGAGGCGTACAATTTCGTCGCCCTTGCCCGAGCGGCGGAAGTATGGCACGCCCTTGCCTTTTAGGGTGAAGACGGCTCCGTTCTGACTGCCAGCAGGTATTTTAAGCGAAGTATCGCCATAGAGCGTGGGCACACTCACCTCAGTCCCCAGCGCTGCCTGGGTGATGTTGATTCTGAGGTTATAGATGATATTGGCATCCTCGCGCTGGAAGACCTCGTGGGGTTTAATCTTGAGGTCGACCAGAAGGTTGCCGGCTGTGCCGCCGCGCTCACCCACATCACCTTGGCTGGTGAGTTGGACGCGGGTGCCCTCGTCTACTCCGGCAGGGATGGTCACGGCGATCTGCCTCTCAAAGCTTTCGCGACCAGTGCCTCGGCAATGTGGGCAGGGCTCGCTGATAACCTTGCCTTCTCCCCGGCAGCGCGGGCAAGTGACGACATTGGTGAAGCGTCCGAAGATACTCTGTTGAACGCGTCGTGCCCGCCCTGTGCCGTTGCATTCGGTGCAATTTGCTGGCTGAGTGCCGGGCTTTGCCCCGCTACCTTTGCACTCGGAACAGTACTCGGTGCGGCGGATGCGGATTTCTTTCTCAGCCCCAAGGGCGGCCTCTTCAAAGCCTAACTTGAGCTCATAGCTTAAGTCGGCACCGCGCTGTGGGTTACGGCTCGTCTGGCCGCTCATGCCGCCGAAGAAAGATTCGAAGATCTCACCGAAACCGCCAAAGCCGAAGTCCTCAAAGCCGCCTGTGCCCCCGAAAGACGCTCCGCTTATTCCGGCATGGCCGAAGCGGTCATAGGCCGAGCGCTTTTCAGGGTCGCCCAGCACCTGATAGGCCTCGTTGATCTCCTTGAATTGATCCGCAGCCTTGGCGTCATGGTTTTTATCGGGATGGTACTGGAAAGCGAGCTTGCGGAACGCTTTCTTGATTTCTTCGTCACTGGCGTTCCGCCCCACCCCCAACACATCGTAATAATCTCGCTTGGCGTTCATGGTTGACTCTTTTTAGGTTTTAAGCTGTGAGTTTCGTATGGCAGACTGAGTACCTGGCTCGCCGCTCGTAGCTCACGGCCATGATTCAGATATAAGAGGGCCAGGAGTTCATCCCGGCCCTCTCGGTCGCATTATATCACACCCGTGGGAGCTGAGCTAAACCTCGCGGAACTCGCCCTCAACAGTGCCCTCGTCCGGGGGTTTCGGAGGTTCTTCTCCGCCGGAGGAACTGTCTTGGGGGCCTGCGCCGCCGGGCGGAGGGCTTTGCTGGTAGACCGCTGAGCCTATCTTTTGCATGGCCTCCGTAAGCTCTGAGCTTGCGCGCTTGATGGCCTCGGTGTCCGCCCCCTGCAGGGCACTTCGGACGGCACCGATCTTGCTTTCAACCTCGGTATTGAGGTCGGCGCCGACCTTGTCCTTGTTATCCCGTAGCATCTTCTCTGCCTGGTAGGCCATGGTGTCGGCATTGTTGCGCACTTCGGCTTCGTCCTTGCGACGGGCATCCTCAGAAGCGTGAGCCTCGGCCTCTTTCTGCATCTTGGCGACGTCTTCTTTGGAGAGGCCTGAGGAGGCAGTGATGGTGATCTTCTGTTCCTTGCCCGTGCCTTTGTCGCGTGCCCTGACCGACAGGATGCCGTTGGCATCAATGTCAAAGGCTACCTCAATCTGGGGCAGACCTCGGGGAGCGGGTAGGATGCCGTCTAGGATAAAGCGGCCTAAGGTACGGTTATCGGCGGCCATGGGGCGCTCACCCTGGAGGACATGGATTTCAACCGAGGGTTGGTTGTCGGCGGCAGTGGAGAATACTTGGCTCTTGGAGGTGGGGATGGTGGTGTTGCGCGTGATGAGCGGTGTAGCCACACCGCCTAGGGTTTCTATGCCCAAGGTAAGCGGCGTCACGTCCAATAACAAGACGTCCTTAACCTCACCCTTGAGGACGCCGGCTTGGATAGCGGCGCCGATGGCCACCACCTCGTCTGGGTTGACGCCTTTGTTGGGCTCCCTGCCGAAGAATTCTTTTACTTTCTGTTGCACGAGGGGCATACGGGTTTGGCCGCCTACCAGGACAACCTCATCGATCTTGGCGGCGGTAATACCTGCATCCTCCACGGCCCGACGGCAGGGCTCTAGGGTCTTATCCACCAGATCCATGACGAGCTGCTCAAGCTTGCTACGTGTGAGGTTGATAGTAAGATGCTTGGGGCCCGAGGCATCGGCGGTGATGAATGGCAGGTTGACCTCTGTCTGTTGCACGGTGGAAAGCTCAATCTTGGCCTTTTCGGCAGCTTCCTTGAGACGTTGCATGGCCATCTTGTCGTTGCGGAGGTCGATACCTTGATCCCGCTTGAATTCGTCGGCCAGCCAGTCCATGATGCGCTGGTCGAAGTCGTCCCCACCCAGATGGGTATCCCCGGCGGTGGATTTGACTTGGAAAGTACCATCTCCCAGTTCCAGGACGGAGATGTCAAAGGTGCCGCCGCCCAGATCGTAGACGGCCACCGTCTCCTCTTTCTTTTTATCCAAACCATAGGCCAGAGCGGCCGCCGTCGGCTCATTTATGATGCGTAGTACGTTGAGACCGGCAATCTGCCCGGCATCTTTGGTGGCCTGGCGCTGAGCGTCATTGAAGTAAGCAGGGACGGTGATAACGGCCTCGGTGACTGGCTCGCCCAAATATGCTTCGGCATCCGCTTTGAGTTTCTGGAGTATCATGGCCGAGATTTCGGGCGGGCTGTATTCCTTGTCACCCATTGCCACACGCACCTCGCTGTTGGAGCCGCGGGTCACTTTGTAAGGCCTGCGCTTGGCGTCCTCTTGCACCGAAAGCTCGCGTCCCGCCGGCTCGTCCCACTTGCGTCCCATAAAGCGCTTGATAAGAAAGACGGTATTTTCCGGGTTGACGATGGCCTGGCGGCGAGCTACCTGTCCCACTAGGCGCTCGCCCGTCTTGGAAATGGCTACGTACGAAGGGGTGAGATTGCCGCCCTCCGCTGAGGGGATGACTGCGGGCTCGCCGGCCTGCATGACGGCGATTTCGCTGAAAGTGGTGCCCAGGTCTATACCGACTGCTTTTGCCACTTGATGTTCCTCCTTACATATTTCATAGATTATTGTGTATTTCAGAAGCGTTGCCATGTTATGGCGTAGCTCATGATTTTAGATCACGCGATGATCTCTTGTGCCGGCTCGCTTGAGCCTACGGCCACCCGCGATGGCCGGAGCACGCGGTCCTTGAAGCGGTAGCCCTTGTCGTGCTCGGCAATGACCATACCCTCCGGTCCCGGCA
>WRNP01000034.1 GCA_009776515.1 Dehalococcoidia bacterium
TTCGCCGTACAAACTGCCTGCCGGGTATACTGGGTCGTACCTGTGTGGCTTTCTGCGAGAAGAACTGTGTACGGGGCGACATCGACCAGCCGCTGGCCATCCGCGCCTTAAAGCGCCTGCCAGCCGAGTATGGTATCACCAAGCTCACTCCAGAAAAGGTGAGTAAGAAAGAAAAGGTAGCCGTGGTGGGTAGCGGCCCGGCAGGCATGGTGGCCGCCGACTATTTAGCGCACCAGGGATATCAAGTCTATCTTATAGATGAAGAGTCCGAACCGGGCGGCATGACCGCCGCAGGTATCCCATCGTACAGATTGCCGCGTCGGGTTATAAATAATGAATTTGACATAATCAAAAGTGCCGGTGTGCAGTACAAACCGAGCACACGTGTTGGCCATGCTGAAGACCTAATGCTGAATGTGAAAGCAGTGCTGGTGGCCTCCGGGGCTCACCAGAGCAAAGATGCGGGCATCGCGGGTTGGAGCCAGAACTGCCAGGGATGCCTGGAAGGAGTACAGTATCTACGGCTGGCCAATGCCGGGAAAGATGCCCCACCCGCAGAAAGGGTCATTGTGGTAGGCGGCGGCAATACCGCCATCGACTGTGCCCGCACCGCAGTGCGCCTGGGTGCTAAGGAGGTCACGGTGGTCTACCGGCGCTCCCGTACCGAGATGCCAGCTCGTGCCGATGAGGTGGAAGCTGCCAAGAAAGAGGGGGTCAAATTCCATTTTCTGGCACTGCCGCTGAAGCTCCTTGCCGATAATAATAAGGTTACGGGGGCTGAATGTCAGCGCATGGAACTTGGTGAACCCGATGCCAGCGGACGCCGCCGCCCAGTACCGGCGGCAGGTTCGGAGTTCGTTATTCCCGCCGAGTTGGTGCTGACGGCCATCGGCGAACAGCCGGAGCTTTCTTTTTTGCCCAAGGGCAAGGTGGCACTGACCGAATGGGGTAGCATCAAGGCTGACGAAGGAGGGCGCACCAGTCTGCCTTGGCTCTTTGCTGCAGGTGACTGCGCTACGGGGCCCGCCACCATCGTCGAGGCTATGGCAGATGCCAAGCGTGCCGCTCGCAGCCTGGATTGTTACGTCAGTAAGAGCAAGGATTCCGAAGAGAAGCCGCTGGGAGAACTTTTGCACGAGCTCGGACTGGTGCGCAAGCGCTACGGCTCCACGCCCTCCGTTCAGCTGCGCCAGCATCCGCAAGAGATTCATCTTAAGGAGCGCACGGCTACGTTCGATGAAGTGGAGCAGTGCTTCACCCCAGAGGCAGCCAGCAAAGAGGCCGCCCGTTGCCTAAGATGCTACCGGGTGATGATTGCGGTAACGTAAGGAACTCTCGAATGCGAAATAAAGGGGATAACTATGTCTAAGTTAACCATTGATGGTAAAACCGTAGAGGCCGCTGAGGGTACTACCATCTTAGCAGCTGCCAATAAGAGCGGGGTTGATATTCCCACTCTGTGCTATAACGAGGAGCTTTCGCCCGCTGGAGCCTGTCGGCTTTGTGTGGTGGAAGTCGTAAACGGCCAAGCGTGCGCCCTTATGACTGCCTGTGATAACCCTGTTTCTGAGGGCATGACCATAGACACTAATTCGCCTAGAGCGCTGGATGCTCGCCGTCTGGCCACTGAGGTGTTGCTTGCTCAAAGGCCAACCTCGAAAAAACTCCAAGATATCGCTCGCCGCCTAGGCCTTGATGAACCACGCTTCACCTTGCCGCAGCAGGAGTGCATCTTGTGCCGACAGTGTACTCGCACTTGTCAGGAAGTGGTGGGGGTCGGGGCTGTCAGTTTCATAATGCGCGGACTGGGACGTGAGGTTGAACCACGGGTGATCTTCGATGCTGAGCGCTGCATCGCCTGTGGTTCGTGTGCCTACATCTGTCCAACTGAAGCCATCAAACTCACCGATGCTGGCGGCAAGCGCACCCTTATGACACCATCCGGCAAAATGGAGTTTTGCCTAAAGGCCTGCGGGCATTGTGGGGCCTACTTTGCCCCCGAGAAGCAACTTGTCTATATGGCTCGGCAATCGGGACTGCCCCAAGAAAAGTTCGACCTGTGCCTGAACTGCCGTGATTAGCTTTGCTGAAGTGGCAAATGACTGATATACTTAAGACTATTCCCATTTCTCGGGAATAGTGAACGGCGGATTTGTAAGCCGCCTGGATTTGGGGTCGTGCGGGGTGTAGCGCAGTTGGCTAGCGCGCAGCGTTTGGGACGCTGAGGTCGGAGGTTCAAATCCTCTCACCCCGACCATATTTTGGGGGATTGAGGCCATAGGCATGGCAAAGAAACTGCTCAGCTGTCTCTTCATTGCTTGCGTTGCATTAATGTCTTGCACCTCTGGCATGCCAGAAGATTCGAATACTCCGGTGTCCAGCCCATCGGAGGGTAGCTTTTTTCTTAACGTTACTGCTGGTACGGGCGGCAGCATTGCAGCCGGAGCAGCGCAATTCATTAGCGGCACCTACCTTGAGGGGGCAGAAATAGGGCTACCGAGCTTGCGCTCTGATCCGGAGTCCAGATTTGTATTTGATAAGTGGGTGGTCTATTCAAGCGATTTTGCAGTCTTGCGGACCATTGATCAAATGAACGCCGTGTTTATTATGCCGCCGTATGACGTGACCGTGGTAGCCACGTTTAAAGAATTGAGCGACTTATTTAACCTTACTATCATTGTTGATGAAGCGCGAGGTTATTTTGCAGAGGGAACGGCATCGCTTATTAGCGGCGACTATTATAAAGGGACAACTATAAAACTGCCGACAGCATATCCCTATTCGGGTTTTGTATTTGCAAAATGGGTGGCTTACTCGAGTGACCATAACGTCTTGTGGAATACTTATATTCAAGACGCTGAGCTTATAATGCCTCCCCGTGATCTAATCTTAATCGCAGAATTTGAAGGCGAAAGCATTTGGACACCTCCGGTAACGTCGCTTTATTACTAGATTTAGTTAGCTCAATAGGCTTGTGTAAATAACGATCAAGCCTGGAAGATTGCTAACAAAGACCGCCATCTGCTTAAAAGGCAATCTATGCCAGAGAATATGCAGTTTGCCCAATATCCCCGCTCGTAATCGTTGCCTTCAAAGCAGTAGCGCAAAGACGACTGTGGCGGGTGCCGCCGCAATGCACTGTCCACATGCCACGGCGGAAATTATGATAAGCTTTGCCTGCCCAACTCGCCATGGAGTCGGAATTTTGGTGAATGCGGGAGATAAAAGGACATGAACGAAGTATTCAGATGCTTTGGGGATACTCCGCTGTATGCGGACTACCACGACAACGAATGGGGGCGGCCGATACACGACGATAACAAGCTTTTTGAAATGCTGATTTTAGAAAGTGCGCAAGCCGGGCTTTCTTGGATAACCGTGCTAAAAAAGAGAGAAAAATATAGGGAGGCCTTTGATGGGTTTGACCCCAAAAAAGTTGCCCTTTATGGAGACGCGAAAATAGAAGAACTCTTGGCCAATGAGGGTATTATCAGAAATCGCCTAAAAATCAATGCAGCTATAAATGGTGCCAAGCTCTTTGTGGAGATTCAGGAAGAGTGCGGAAGTTTTGATAAGTTCATTTGGGACTACGTAGATAATACGCCCATTATCGGGAGCTGGGAAAAATTTGAAGATATGCCTTTAACCTCTACGGTTTCCGATAAGATCAGTAAGGATTTAAAAAAGAGGGGTTTTAAATTTGTCGGCTCAACAATCATTTACTCTTACATGCAAGCGATCGGCATGGTCAATGACCATCTGAAGAGATGTTTTGTTTATGATGATGTATCTGCTATATCCCTTAAATGCACTGGCAAAGCACCAACCAAGAATCCGTGAAATGTCCTAGCATAGTTCCAGTGCGTTGTTTCTAAAGGAAATGCGCAAGGTGCTATGGCGGGAGTTTGCCGCACATGATTAGTAGATGAAAAAATGATTTACGATAATACAGCTGCCGGCATCTTCCTGGCTCGCCCTAACCGTTTTATTGCCCATGTTGAAATTGACGGAAGAATTGCGGTCGCTCATGTGAAAAACACGGGGCGATGCAAGGAGCTACTCGTCCCCGGTGCGCGGGTAATTTTACATAAGCAAGATAGCCCTGCGCGCAAAACGCCCTATGACCTTATCGCTGTCTGGAAAGGCGAACGTCTCATCAACATTGACAGCCAGGCCCCCAACAAAGTGTTTTGGGATTATCTGCAATCCGGACGACACCTTGAGGGCATCATTTGCATCAAAGCGGAAGCGAAATACGGCAACTCCCGCTTTGATTTTTATGTGGAAGCCGAAGGGCGCAAAATCTTTATTGAGGTGAAGGGAGTCACCCTTGAAGAAGGAGGCGTTGCTTTATTTCCGGACGCACCCACAGTGCGGGGTGTTAAGCACCTGGGCGAATTAGCACGGTGTGTCCGGGATGGCTATGAGGCGCAGGTAGTGTTTGTTATTCAAATGAGGGATGTGGAGTATTTTACCCCTAACAACAAAATGCACTTGGCTTTCGGAGAGGCGTTGATTGCTGCCAAGCAGACCGGGGTGAAAGTTAGTGCTCTGGATTGTGTGGTTACAGAAAACAGCCTGAGCATTAGCGAAGCCATTCCGGTGAAATTGATATAATAGAATCCAAAATTTACGGAGGTACTAACATATGCAAGCTGTACATGACTTTTTGAAGAAAACCAATACTTATTTCCTTGCCACAGTCGAAGACGGCCAGCCCCGCGTCCGCCCTTTCGGGACGATCAACTTGTTTGAAAGCAGGCTCTACATCCAGACGGGCAAGAAAAAGTGCGTTGCAAAACAGATTGCCGCTAACCCCAAAGTTGAACTGTGCGCTTTTGACGGTGAAACTTGGCTACGCGTTGCCGCTACCCTAGTGGAGGATAGCCGTGTGGAGGCGCAGGCAAGTATGCTGGATGCCTATCCTCAGCTTAGTGGGATGTATGCGGTGAATGATGGGAACACAGTGGTATATTATTTGAAGGATGTGGTCGCTACATTTTACAAATTTGGTAGCGAGCCAAGAGAGGTACGATTCTGATGTCAACATTTTTTGAATTGGCGCAAAAACGCTATTCGGTTCGCAGTTTCAAGCCACAGCCCATTGAGCCGGACAAGTTGTCCAAAATATTGGAAGCCGGGCGTATTGCGCCCACCGCATGCAATAATCAGCCGCAACGCATCAAGGTCATCACTGCGCCCGTCGACTTAGCAAAAGTTGATGAATGCACCCCTTGCCGCTTTAATGCCACAACAGTGTTGCTGGTGTGCTACGACAAAACTGTCTGCTGGGAGCGCAAGTTCGACGGTGCAACAAGCGGTGATGTAGATGCCGCAATCGTTGCCACTCATCTTGTGCTGGCAGCACAGGAGGCGGGACTCGGCACCTGCTGGGTGATGTATTTCGACCCGACGAAAACACGTGAGCTGTTTGCTCTATCGGAAAATATTGTTCCAGTGGCATTTTTGCCCATTGGTTATCCTGCGGAAGACGCCGCGCCAACGGAGAGGCATGATCAGAATATAGCATTAGATGGAATGCTCTTCTGAAAAGCATCTCCGTACTGATGTCACCTTGCTCACAATAAGAGATCGCCAGCTTATTTGCAGGAATTGCGAGCGGTGAAAGTCGTCACGGCGGCAGTTGGAAATCGCAGCCGCATCAATCGCTAAAACTGGAGGGCCGCAGTGGGGCGTCGTGATAACAGAAGTTGCCATAGGCGCCCGCAGGTTGTTTTTATACTGTAGCGCTGCGTATTAGCGAAACGTAAGGGGTCAGTCCATACAGTACGCCGGATCCCACACGAGGCCATAAAACTTTAAAGTAAGGAGATCCTCTATGGAGTGGAGCGTTTTGCTGTCAACGCAGAAATTGGCCGAAGAAGAGCCGGAACCGGAAGAATTTAAGCAATATCCTATTAATGCCTTTGAGAAAGACTACAATGAAATAGTATCAAGCGTAGTTTTTCGAAGACTGCAGGACAAGACACAGGTATTCCCTCTTGATAAAAGCGATTTTGTCAGAACGCGCCTAACCCATTCCATCGAGGTCTCCACCATTGCCAGACAAATGGGCATTATGATTTCCAAGAACACCTCCCAATATCGCCGGCAGGAAATCGGCGAGGCGGAAGAAGAGGGAATTCCATCGGTTTTGTTGTGCGCTGGCCTGCTCCATGACTTGGGGAATCCCCCATTCGGTCATTTTGGCGAAAACACCATGGCCGAATGGTTCAAAAATCAATTAGGGCTCGTAAAATACAAAGGATGCCCGGTAAGGGAAATATTATCACGCCAAATGGTTGGAGACCTGGAGCATTTCGAGGGTAACGCTCAAACACTTAGAATCCTTGCCAAGTCCCGCTATGACTCCGAAATTAACGTTTCTGCTGCCGTTATCAGCACCTTGGTCAAATACCCTACCAACTCGTTGATGTTTAAGGGAGAGGATCCAGACGTAAAAAGGCACAAGCCGGGCTATTTCTTCGCAGAACGTGAAGCCCTCTCTGCGGTATCAAAGATCGTTGGTACCCAAAAAGATGGTTCCGAGATATACAGGCACCCGCTCACTTACATGCTGGAAGCTGCAGATGATATCGCATATGCCACGGCGGATTTGGAAGATGCCTTTGAAAAGGGGCTGTTCACCCTCAATGAGTTTACGGAATTTTACGAATCTAACTATACCCCTGAAACAGCGGCACAAACTAAATGCCCCGAGCAGTACTCCAGCCGTCTAATCAACAATTTGAAAGATCGGCGCAGTAAGCAATCTAATGACCATAAGGTTTTTGCGGAGTGGATAGCCTATATCCGCCGCTGGCTCATGTATGTTGCGGTCTTTCGTTTTTCGAAGAGCTACGATGATATCATGTGTGGTAGTTACGCCGATGATCTGTTCTGTAATACCTACCATGCCAAGACTATCAAAATTCTAAAGGATGCCACGCGGCGCTTCGTTTTTGACTCTCCCGGTATCTTGAAACTGGAGCTTTCGGCGCAGACCATACTCTCATTTTTGCTCGGAAAATTCGTTAATGCTGCTTTATATCACGACTATGCGGAAAGTGATTTTATGCCGTCTAAGGCCGATAAGAAGTATCTAAGTATTCTTCCCGGCAATTACAAAAATGACTACCAGGCCTCTCGCGCCGGGGACGAGGCAGTTGATCTCTATTTGCGGCTGCTTATGGTGACGGACTATATCAGCAGCATGACCGACTCACATGCCCGCACCCTATACCGTGAACTCAGCGGCATTGAATAACCAATCTTATGTGCGGTTGCAAAAACCTGGTCAGCACGGGTCTTGCACGTAGGATTTCTCCCATGATATGTACTCACGAAAGGATGCTTGTCGGCATTGCCGACCGTTTAGGGGAAATGATTTTTGAAGCCGTTGACATGAATTTACCAACATAGGAAGAGCCGCAGAACTTTGACAAACCGATGAGCCAACCTTAAACTTAAGGCGCGTCATAAGCGGGAGTAACTCAGTGGTAGAGTTCCTGCCTTCCAAGCAGGCTGTCGCGGGTTCGAATCCCGTCTCCCGCTCCATTTATGGCTAACGTGAGGCAAATAAGGGCTTGCTGGCCGAAGAAATAGTGTTTGATGACAGCATACCTACACCGCTCACACAAGAATTTGGTCGACATAACCTTTGAGGACAGCCTGATTTTTGCCCCATGCTCTCAGCGGCTATCGGCCGCTACAGACAAGCATCGCAATGCCCTCGGCGACTGCATGGTGATAGATTGCCGAGAAACAAGACTGGCGAGGTCAAAGGAGAATTATTATGGCTAGCGACGACTCATATCGGTGGATGCCCACTGCAAGCGGCGTGTTAAATATTGTCTCCGGCATTCTAGGGATTTTCAGTAGCCTGGTTTTGCTCATTGTTGCCGCTGTATTCCAATACATATATAAGAGCCATCCGATAAGTATCGAAGGAGATCCCGAGGTCTTCCCCCTAGTTGCCTCAATTTTCGTTTTTGTCGGCTTAGTAATAATTATTCCATGCATCGTATCAGTTGTCGGAGGCATCTGTTCCCTAAAGCGTAAACGCTGGGGGTGGGCACTCGCAGGCTCTATTTGTTCAGTGCTGGCTTCAAATGTCTTAGGTATCGTAGCCATCATCTTCATCGTCATGTCCAAAAAAGAGTTTGATACGGGTACTAATCCACAATCTGAACCTCCCTGGAATCCACCAGACGGAACCAATCGTACAAAATAGGGAGTGATTCTTGATATGATGAGTTGTTTTGTATTTTTAAAAGAGGACTTCTCCGATCTTGCGAATATGGGTGCTCTAGCCGAAGGCTATTTATATGCCGACCCCAATGGATGCCTGTACAAAATGGGAATACTCGCTGAAACCATTGTAAATTACATATTTGAGATAGAGAAAATCAAACCTTCCGCCAGTGATAACACCCAAGCTAACAGAACTCAAACCCTTCTGCGGCTGGGATTTATCCCAAAGGAAATCAGCAGTTTATTAGACGTTATCCGCAAAAGTCGCAACGAGGCTGTTCACGCAGGTTATGACAGCATAGAACAATGCGAGACGTTGCTTCAGATAACGCATACTCTTTCGGTTTGGTTCATGCGGGTATATGGCAGCGATCCAAACTTTGAACCAGAAGCATTCGTACTTCCAGAGGATATGCGCGGACGGGCTGACTATCGCCAACTCTTAATGGAAAATGAGAGAATGCTTGCAGAGCTTGAAGAGCTACAGGCGACTCTTTCTGCTCGCGCCATTAGACGAACTGATGCTATAGAACGTAGAAAGAATGCCGAATCGGCAACTCGAAACATGAGGTTATCGGATAGAGAGGCGCGATACCTAATTGACGAACAGTTGCGAAAAGTTGGATGGGAAGCTGATACGCAAAACCTCCGCTATTCGAAGGGTACACGTCCAGAGATGGGTCGCAGTATTGCAATTGCCGAGTGGCCGACTGATTTAACTGTGTGCAAATGGGGATACGCAGATTACGCCCTTTTCGTGGGGTTGAAGTTAGTCGGTGTAGTTGAGGCTAATGCAAACCGTAAAGCCATGGCCTCATCTTTCGACAACCAATGCCGCGAATACAGCATGGGCATAAAAGACGAGCATCTTGGCTATGTGATCAACGCATGGGGTGAATACAAAGTGCCTTTTCTGTTTGCTACGAATGGCAAACTGTATTCTGGTCAGTCTGAAGCGGAATCTGGGGTTTGGTTCCGTGATGCCCGCAATGCCGAGAATGCTCCGAAGGTTCTTCACGGCTGGATCGATCCCCATAGCTTGCTCGGTATGTTGAAGCGAGATATCTTGGCGGCCAACCAAAGGCTTGTGAGATATTCATACAATATGCTGATTGACGATGACGGACTAAGCCTTCGCCCTTATCAGGTAGAAGCCGTAGAGAAAACTGAAGCTGCTGTATTGGCAGGGCAGCAAGCCGTATTGCTGTCTATGGTGCCAGGTACAGGAAAAACGAGAACCATTCTTGGCATCATTCATCGTTTTTTGAAAACCAAGCGCTTCCAAAAAGTTCTGCTTCTCGTTGAAAACGACGCACAGTGCGAAGAAGCGCTTCGCGCCTTGCAAGAGACAAGAACAGAAGGCCAGATGAGTTTTGGTGAAATCTACGATGTGGGAAGCTTTACCAGCAACGATGTCGACAGTAATACTAAAGTCCATGTGGCAACCATCAAGAGCCTTATCGAGCACATCATTTACAATGATTCGGAATCCATTCTTTCTGTCGCAGCCTATGATCTCATCATCATAACCGAAGCCTGCCGCGAAAAAGACGACTACACTCATGATTACTATCCGGCGATTGATTACTTTGATGCCACCATAATCGCCATGACCTCCACGCCAACTCCAGAAACTGCAGAGGCGTTTGGCGAACCAGTATTCTCCTACACCTATCATCAAGCTGCGGTAGATGGCTATCTTGCCGGGCACGAAGCCCCACGAGAAAGCGAAGTAAAACCAAGCGAATCCTGCGGGGTAGCCAGTTCAACCAGTCCAGCCACGCGCAACAAAACCGTTACTTGCGGCATGGAAGAGGCCGAGAGAGTCGCATCTCAGCTAGAAAAAGCTGCCGGACTAATATCAAGTGCAGCAGAATGGTTAAGCAACATCGCAAGGGACAGCGATGATGGGGTAGCTGGGCGCAGTTAGCAAAATCTATGTCGTGCGTTACGATGGACAGGTATCCGCCAAGCATGTTTTTGTGGAAGAGGATAAGGTTGTCCTGCGGTCATCCAATCCGGCTTTTCAGGATATCGTGCTTGAGGTAACAGACGAGTTGCCTATTGATGTCATGGGCCGAGTAGTAAAGATCGTCCACATGATGGACGTATAGGAGGATGAGATGGGAGAAGATGCCCAAAAACAACCGCCTCCGCCTTTAGTTGAGTATAGAGTTGACGGTGCAGCGGAGAGCGCCCTGATTGCATTCTCAAATAGTTGGCATAAAACAGAGAGACACGCGCATGTCCTACTGCCTTGTTCCTTTCAGTTTGTGGATTTCTTTAGTGATTTGTTAGAAATTGAGGCGCAGAATGAGGGAGATTCGGGCTCGGTGATGGTCTCGATCTATTACAAGGGACGGCTTGTGGCATCAAAAGCCAAGGCAGGCCCATACAAAAAAGTTAAGGTCAGTGCCAAGCTCTACCGGCCGTAAATCAAACTAAAAGGAGGCAAGCCCTAGGTTCGCTTTCCTATTGAATGGTTTGCATTCAGAGGGTCGGGGGTTCGAATCCCGCGTGTGCTTGTTTTAGCATCCACTGGGAGACACATTCGGATTTGCTCTAGTGAGAGATGGGCGCTTCAGAGACCGTGTCTGTATATCTTTTTGTCTGCTTTGTACTTTTCCACTTTTCTACCAAGAGGTGCTATACTAATCGAATTGCTAGGGTAGCGCCTAGATTCCGATGTTTTCAGGGGCTCGTAGCTCAGTGGTTAGAGCAGGCGGCTCATAACCGCTCGGTCGTAGGTTCGAATCCTACCGAGCCCATTGTTACTGTTGTTGCGGGTCAGTTATGATAAGTATTGCACAACAAGTACAAAAGGAAGGTTGGTTAAATGCCATTTATAATTGGACCACTGGAAGCAATTCTGTTCTTAATTACCCTGCTTATTGTTATCGCGCCTGTTATTTTCATCGTTTTCATCGTGGTATGGTTATCTTCACGAAGTAAGAAGACCAACAAAAGCGCCATAGATCTAGCCAAAGAGCGTTATGCCAAAGGCGAGATTTCCAAAGACGAGTTTGAAGAAATTAAGAGTAATCTTGCCGAACAATGACGGCCAAAGAACACAGCGTTTAACGCCGGCGCATCCTTGCGCCATTGTCGGTAGGGCATCTCTTGACATAACGGAAAGTTGCTCTGCTACACCAAATATGGGATTTATTAAACTACTGGAGGCGACATGAACACTCTGGGCATCGTTGGACTGGGCATAATTGGCTTGATCTGTCTGTATTGCCTGCTTGGCTTCTTTTTAATAGGTGCCAGCGAAGTTGGCATCCTTACCAAAAAGATGTTGGGTAAGAAAATGCCTAAGGGGCAGATTATCGCCAGAGCTGGTGAAATAGGCATTCAGGCAGACACTCTTGCCCCGGGACTTTATTGGAGGTTCCCCCTGTTTTGGAAGATCAAGAAAGTAAAAGTTGTCATTATTGAACCCGGGAAAATAGGGGTCGTTAAGGCCATTGATGGCAAGACTATTCTGTCCAATCGGCTCCTTGGGGACGAAGTAGAGTGCAACTCCTTTCAAGATGCCAGAGCTTTTTTGAGCAACGGCGGTTATCGCGGCCCACAGGTTGGGATATTAACGCCGGGTGCCTATCGTATCAACATTTCGGCTTTTGAGGTGTCGGTGAGAAACGCCGTCACCGTCGGCGAAAACCAAATAGGGGTGGGCATTGCCTTGGATGGCATCATCCTCCCCACAAATTATGTTATTGCCCCCAAACCCTCAAACGCCGAGAACTTCAACCTATTCCAAGGCGGACAGGATTTTTTGGATAAGAACGGATATCGCGGTCCGCAATTGGATACTATCCAGCCGGGAACCTACTATATCAATCCGCTGCTCTTTGACGTTAAAATATTCGATATTGTCGATGTTCCCCCAGGATATGTTGCCGTCATAAGATCCAATGTCGGCGCTGAACTGGAACACACCATCAGGACTCCGGTGGATGCCAAGTCAGACGGAGCCATGAAGGGCGTTATCCATGATAGGATAGAGACTCTGCTGACGACCGATAAATTTACGCGCGGTATCTGGGAAGAGCCGGTAGCCCCGGGAAAATACAACCTCAATCCGATTGCCTACACTCCTTATATGGTTCCGACATCGGCTGTAACCATAGATTGGGCTTCTGAGGGCAGGATTGGCACCAAAGTACACAGCGTACAAAATGAGGGGGTGCTTTATAAATTCGATCCCCTCAAGGTTACCTCGAAGGATGGCTTCCAGCTCGGGGTCAATATTCGCATGATCATCCGCATTCCCCCCAAAAATGCCGCTTTCGTTATCCAGCGGTTTGGTTCTATTGACAATCTTATTGATCAGATTGTCCATCCGTTGATTGATTCTTCTTTTAGAAATAAGGCCGGCGAAAAGAGGGCCATCGATTTCTTCCAGAGCAGAGAGGATATTCAACGCGATGCCCTGGAGCACGCCGTAGAGGTGTTTGATAAGTACAATATCGATGCCCAAAACCTGTTGGTAGCCTATATCGACATCCCCAAGGATTTGCTTGATACTCAGACCAAGAAAGAAATCGCCATCCAGCAGAAAGAACAGTTCAATCAGGAAGCCGAAGCTCAGGAGCGGCTGATCGCCGTCAAGGAGAAGTCAGCACGGGCTGAGATGCAGCAGAAGGTGATTGATGCTGAGCTGAGTATTGATATCCACAAGAACATGGCCAAGGCACTGGTGGAGAAGGCCAAGGGCGATAAAGATGCCATGATTGAGCAAGCCCGGGGCTCACGGGAGGCCCAAATCGAAAAGGCCAAAGGCGAAGAGCAGGCAATTCGTCTGGTTGCCGAGGCCAACGCCCATAAGAGCATCGTAGAGGGCAAGGGCATTGCCGAGGCATATGAAGTGCAGAAGAAAGCCATTGGCCAAGAGAACGTCTACATGATTGAGCTCATGAAAGAAATATCCCGGGGCGGCATCAAGATTGTCCCGGAGATCATGGTTGGCGAAGGCAAGGGCGGACTAGTTGATGCGGCCCTGGCTAATCTGCTGAAGAAAGACGCGAATAAATAGTTGTCATAATGGCAGTCTAATTGGGCAGATGAGGAGATGAAGGTGCCTAAGTTATGCGTGAGGAAATTGCAAAATCACTCGGCTGGGGGACAGACCTGTGATTGATACCATACTACTTGATCTTGACGGGACTTTGCTCAACGTCCATAAAGAGGCATTCCTCGGTACCTATCTGAGCGAACTAAAAAAGGTGTTCGCTAGGTTGGGCATGGATGCGGAGTTATCTATCAAGGCGGTGTTGGCCGGCACACAAGCCATGATCGCCAATGATGGAAGTGCCTTCAACTCGCAAAGGTTCTGGGAAGCATTTGCAGAGTTCCTAGGAATCAACGACGAGCAACGCAAAGACATCGAAGCTGCGTGCGACAGTTTCTATGCAAATGAGTTCGATGTCGTAAAATCAGTGGTAGAGCCAAGCGATATCCCGAAGAGACTTGTACGGGCATTGAGACCCAAGGGATACACCGTTGTGTTGGCTACGAACCCACTATTTCCGGCTTGTGCCGTCGCGACTCGGTTGTCATGGGCTGGGCTTGAGGCGCAAGACTTTTCATATGCTACCCATTACGCAAACAGTACGTTCTGCAAACCAAACCTCGGGTATTACCGCGAGATATTCGCAAAAATCGGCAAAGAGCCTGCACAGTGTCTCATGGCGGGCAACAGTCTGGCGGAGGACATGTGCGCTGGGGCACTCGGGGCGTCCACCTTTTTGGTGACAGACTGCATAGAAAATAAGATAAAAGCGGATATCGCCGCGCATCAAAATGGTACACTGGCTGAGCTGGAGGAATACTTGATGGAATTGCCGGATATTGTGGGTGGGGAGGACAAACGCCGCGCCTAGATTGACATAATGGCATGGAAGCTAATTCGCTATATGTTAATCACTAACTTTCACAATTTACCCCGATAGCTCATCCTTTCCAGGGATAACAGCCGGCTGATTATCTGTGTAATCAGCCGGCTTTCTGTTGCATTCA
>WRNP01000035.1 GCA_009776515.1 Dehalococcoidia bacterium
CGAGCCACTGAGGCCGAAGATTATCTTACCGAAGCCTATTATGGCGGCCATACGGTTACCGAGGATTCCGCCCAAGCTGCAGGCGATGCGGCAATAAAGACGGCAATCGCCATTAGCAGCGGTAACAGTTACATAGTGCAGATCGCCCGCACTATGGTCAAACGAGCGGTCTTGGCCTGCCAGTAGACAGAAGGGTTAACGTTCTATCTGGAAAGGATCCTGCCGGAGGAACCGGGGGAGGCTCCACCATTTTAAACATAGTGGCCCTTACTCCCCTATGGTGAGTCCGGGCCATAATTTGGCAGCCGGCAGGATTCTTTCTGTTTGCTTATCGGTTGCAGGAATAACGGCATGAGAACACCGCCTGCACTGGCAACATTGTCTGAGCTTAATGGCAGTAGCGGGAATGGGTGAAAATGAGGGGTTGGCCAAGCTCAACATAATGCCCCCACTTTTTCCCATTCCCTTATTCTCCCCGCACCAGCCTCTCCGCCGTGACCATCATAATCTTCGCCGCGTCCGCGGTTCGCACAAGTTCATCCGCAAACCCATTTTTGGAAAACAAGGCGTAAAACACCTTGCTTGTTTGATGTTTGGGCTTGAATTTTTCCCGAAGCGCCGTGAGTTCGGAAAGGGTAACGACACTGTTCTGGTACTTGCATTCGCCAAGCAAAAAGCTCCGCCTTTTCGCGTCAGTAGCCATAATATCAACCTCGTTTTTCTGATCCCACCAACGCCCGATCTTGGTGAAATAAAACGGCAAAGCGTTTTTGCGGTTTTGGACCCTAAGGTACTGGCGACAAATATCCTCAAAAATACGCGAAGTATATTCGTTAAGCGCTGGCTCAACAACATATTCCCAAATGCCGCGTGCATCGCCCGCCTCAAGCTCAGTCAGATTGGGGAATACGAAAGCGTACCAGAAACGGAAAAAGTTATCGGCTACTTGATACAACCCGCGCTGTATATTGGCTTGCTCTTTCGGGCTGTCAGCAACAGGAAATTCGCGGTCCAGGATTTTTAGGTCGATCAGGTTTTTAAGGTACACGCTAATCTTAGTTTTCTCAATCTGCGTCTTTTGGTGAATGCCGTTAAGCTTGGTATTACCCAGCGCCACCGCCCCAATAATGGCATTATATATTGCCGTCTCGCGTAGTTCCTGCCGCATGAGAAACTCAACCTCGTTGTACAGCGCGCTACCACGAGAAAGAATATTTTTACAGATATTCTCGCCTAAAGGCAAAGCATCATCAAACTGCTTCAGATAGTGGGGGATTCCGCCAAGTACCGCATAGGTCGTAATCTTATCAAGCGGGCTGAAATTTGGCACAAATTGAATGGCTTCGTAAAAGGTCATCTCATTCATCTTTAGAATGCCACTAGCACGACCGTAAAGCGGATTTTTCTCGGCTAGAATCTCTTTTTCGATAACCGACATCGCACTACCGCACAAGACGATCATCACGTTTTTATCCCTCAATCCCTCGTCCCATGTCTTCTGCAATATAGATGGAATAGCGGCATTGCCCCTGACCATATACGGAAACTCATCTATGACTAGCAGTCTTTTCCTGTCTGATGGAAACTCAGCGATACCACCAAAGGCTTGGCCCCAATCAGCAAAACGCCTGATATACGGCACGGCGGGAAGTTCTTTTTGCAAAACCCGCTCACTGAACGCAATCAACTGAAGCTCATCAGGGCTTTCGGTGCAGGTATAGAAGACCACATCCTTTCCCTCACAAAATTTCCGCAACGTTTCGGTCTTACCGATACGTCGTCGGCCGTACAGCACAACAAGTTGACCCCCCTCAGCGCGATATCGGTCTTCTAAAAACTGTATTTCGTCATGTCGGCCAATAAACATTATGACGCCTCATAGTTATATAATCGCGATTATTATAATATTGTTTATATAACATACCACAAAAACAGCACCGCGGGAAATAACACCAGGGCGCCCGCCTATATACCCATGATCCGATCCATAGCATGCAGGACAAATGGATGATACGGACGGCAGTTAATGCAAGCGGACTGACAGCTTTCGCTGTCAGTCCAAGTCTCAATGCTTTGATAGCCTACCCCTGTGCTAAGGCAGACCTGGGGATGATCTTGCCCTTGCCGAGCACTTCTTCGTAGGCTCTTTCGTAGCTTTGGTAGGAGTTTCCGCCCATAGCTCGCAGGATTCGAATGCGCTCCTTGATCGGCGGATGGGTGCTGAGCAGGCTGTTGAGATTAGCCCCTTGTTTTGTAAATGGGCTAATCGTGTACATGGATGCCGTGGCTTGGTTGGCAGCGCGCACCTGGGTTGGCGAGCCGGCCATCTTCTCCAATGCTGAAGCCAAGCCTTCGGGATAACGGGTGTAAAGAGCCGAGGAGGCATCAGCCAGATACTCGCGCTTGCGAGAAATGGCTAGATGCAACAACTGAGCAAATATGGGAGCTAAGATGATCAGCACCAGCCCGAAGATAGCTACGATGGCCGTACCCCCACCGCCCCGGTCGGAGTTACGTCGATTGCCAGCAAAAAACAAAGTGCGTGAGGCATACCACGACAGGAGAACCACTGCCCCCAGCATTACCGCGCTTATAGCCATGAGCGATACGTCGCGGTTTTTGATGTGAGCTATTTCGTGGGCAATGACACCCTGAAGTTCATCGCGATTGAGCTTAGCTAACAACCCCGCAGTAATAGCCACCGCTGCTCGCTTGGGATCGCGTCCGATGGCAAAGGCATTCAGCGCCTGGTCGTTGATGATGTAGGCATCCGGTACGCGACCTAAACCCGCAGCGATAGACATCTCTTCCACCACGTTATAGAGACGCGGGTCGTCCTCCTTGCGTATCTTGCGTGCCCCAGCCACCGCTAACAGGATATTGTCACCCTGGAACATCGAGACCAGGCTCATGATGCCCCAAACGATGCCGGCAACGACCATGCCAGCCAGGCCATTGTCCAAAAAATAAAAGCCTATAGCATATCCCAGCGCTAACAACAATAGGCCCATGCCAGCGACCAAGACCGCCGAGCGCGTGCGATTAGAACTAATCTGTTCCCACATTTTACTGCCTCAACTCCATTTAGCATCGACGAGAGGCCGTCCCCACCCCACAGCCAAACTCATACTCTCCAGCCTAGGAGAACGAGCCTCAGGCAAGCACTGCGAGGCTGCCAACGAAACCCACGGTGGTCTCCTTCCGACTTAGCTGAAGCTCACCTTGGGAGCTACTCTCTCCTCCTCCACGTTGACTTCAAAGAACTGCTCAGCCTTGAAGCCAGCCATGCCGGCGACAATGTTGGAGGGGAACATCTGGGTTTGGTTGTTGTAGCGCAGCACTGCATCGTTATAGAACTGCCTAGCAAAGCTGATCTTGTTTTCCGTAGAGGTCAACTCTTCCTGCAGCGACATGAAGTTTTTGTTGGCCTTGAGATCGGGATACGCCTCGGCCACTGCCAGCAGTCGGGACAGGGCTGAACTCAACTGGCCTTCCAGCTTGCCCCGCTCCGCCGTACTCGTGGACGATCCTGCCTGAGCCAAATTGCGCGCCTGGGTAACTGCCTCTAGGGTCTCACGCTCGTGCTTCATGTAACCCTTGACTGTCTCCACTAGGTTTGGAATAAGATCGTAGCGGCGTTTGAGTTGCACGTCTATCTGCGCCCAGGCATTCTTCACCTGGTTGCGCAACTTCACCAGCCCGTTGTACATGACAGCATATATGACCAAGAGAAGGACGATGACACCAACAACGATCCCAAGAATAATCCCGGTTGCCATATTCTGCCTCCTTTTAGAAAATCAGACTACAAACGCCTCTCGTCCCCACCGCGAGTAAGCGAGATTTACATCCTGGTACTCTTTGGGTGTTTGTTGAGCGACGTAAGCGAGTGAGGTTTACCAATAATGAATCCCTAGCACAGTGTATAGCAACGACTCAGAACGTGTCAATGAAGCTGGGCTCATAATTGCCCCCCTCCCCATACGCAACTTCTAATTGCTGAGCAACAACACTCTTGCTTACATGGGTTTTAAGTTTTGATTCAGCCGGTCAACTATTCTACCGAAATCCCTCTGTCGGGCTCCCTCGCTCTTAAATGATAAGTATCTCCGAGTGTACGTTAACCGAACAGAACGCGACATATTATTGAAGTTTTCATATGCAGGCAAAATGCCAACTAATTTTTCTGTAAATGCTACGACTTGCTCATCAGTTATTTGTTTGCCCATCAGGGAGTCCCAAGTCCCGTTTGTTGTCGCTGTCCTCACAGCATTTTCACCCAGCTCGGTCATTAGGTTTTTCTCACGTAGCATGCCCACGATTTTTTTGTTCTTTTCAGACCAATGGCTTTTTGCACGACGCTTTGCAAAGTATTTCAGATATTTACTGCTATCAATATTTCTCATTTGCCCATCTATCCATCCGAAGCAAAGAGCTTCTTCTAGAGCATCATTTGCGGTTAGCGTGACAATAGTTTTATTCTTTCCGAATACAATCCATACTCCATCACTGATTGCGGCGTTTTCGCTCAGCCATGCACGAAATTGACCGCGCGAAGCAAACAGTAATTCGGACACATCTGTTCTCATATTTAAACATCTCAAAATCAGCGCAATGCTACAACCCGCCCAGTACAGTCAGCATAGGTGACCAGTTGTTAAATCAATTTGTGTAGGCGGACTGGACGCTCAGAATAGCTTCATAGCTCTCAATGGTACACCAAAATACCCCCCGCGAGTCTTCGGGCATCTCATCCATCAGCGCCAGGAGTTTATCCCGGCCCTGGATGGCACTGGCCTGCAAAGTGTCAAGCAACACCGGATCTACCTCAGCCTGCGGCACAGACGAGAACGAAGTATCCGTGCTACCAGCAACTGGAGGCAAGAGTTCCGCTATCACGACATCAGGCGAAGGAATGGGAAAAGTCTCCATGGCAGTACCTATTAAACCACCAGACCCCCATCCTGCCTCAACCCCTAGATAACTGGTTATCTCGTTAAGTGTGCTTTCCAACCGAGGTGATGTCCTATCCGCCAGGCTATACTCACCACGACCGGCAAGGACGGTAATCTCTTCAAGTCGCCGCTCCGCCAAGAGGGCGTAGGCTCGCGTTCTATCCTCGCCAGCTGGCGTGAACCTAATCTGCAACCCCTCCACCATCAGCTTTACCTCATAAAGGGGCTGGCCTGGCAGGGCGTATGCCGAGGCCGCCATCATACCACCTCCTGCCATCAACACCACCGCCACCGCTAACGGCACAGCCGTGGACCAGCGCCAGTTCCAGCGGAAACCCTGTTTGGCCGACCTGGCACAGACCTCCGCCACGGCATGGCGATATTCATAGCGAGCACGGGCGCGGTACTCGGGCCTAGGAGATAGCGAACTTGCTCTGTGGGTCGCCACAATCGTCTGCAGGACAGGCCTCAGTTCAGCTGCTTGTTCTGGATAACGCGCCAAGCAACTCTCTTCGGTCTCCCCGCGCAGGATGGCCTCTAGGCATTCGTTCAAAACATCTTCATTACTCATTTTTTGAACCCTCATTCCCTAGTCATGATGCGCCGCAAAGCTAAGACGGCACTATGCTGCAAAGACTTGACCGCTCCCTCGCTTTTCTTCATAATGCGAGCGACATCGGCAATAGGTAACTCACTTGTAAAGCGTAGCGCGATGACTTCCCGTTGCGCCGGGGTAAGCTTTTTGACCGCTACGCCCAGACTCTCCAAGTCAAAACTCGCCTCCACCATTTCCTGCGGACTACTGCCCAATGCTTCCGCATGTAACACCGCTTCCTCTAACTGACCGGTCGGCCGACGAGATTTACGACGAAAGTAGTCCACCGTCTGGTTATGGGCAATACGGTATAGCCAGGCCGAAAACGGCACGTTCTGCCACTTAAAAGAGCCGATGGACTTCAGAGCCTTTAAAAAGACCTGCTGCGCTAAGTCCTCAGCTTCAAATTTATCGCCTAATTTAAGAGCAATATATCGATAAATCTTCTCAAAATATCGCTCATAGAGCTCGGCGAATGCGGCCTCATCGTGCTGCTGAGCCCTGGATACCAGGCCTTGCTCATCCTGCACTTGACAACCCCCTGCGTAGTCTTCAGAGATTAGAAGTGGTTGCTTCCTGACCAGGCATCAGGTTACCACGTGCATAAATTATAACGAAGCATACATAAAAAAGATAGGACTATGATAGAAACCTTTTTGAGTGGCGGTGGTTTGCCAATTATTGGCGTTCACTAATTACCCGTTCACCAGAGATTTATTAGCGTGTCTCGCAGAAATGCTGAGAGAACCGCGGCGGTTATTCAAGCTCTTGAAAAACTGAAAACACCAAGGCGCCTTGTCAGCGTGGATGATCCAAACCTTGTTTCAATTGAGTGGCTTCACAACGAATGGGAACAAGCTCGTAGCCTTCTGGCAACCGGCAATGCCATGCTTGCCATTGATAAGGTCCAACAAATGGCAACTGGCTATTCATCGTTAAGCTTCTTTGCGATGAGGACAGCAGAACGCACGTGTCTATAAAAGTAGTTCTCGCCGGATCATCCTCACTCCTATTACAGACAGGGTTGGCGGAATCCTTGATGGGAAGATTTGAAGTCCATTATTCGTCTCGCTGGAACTACGCTGAATGCAAAGAGCCTTTTGGTTACAATTTAGATGCGAAAGACATATGGCGTGAAACCAGGTAAATATGCCAGCCTTGTCCAGGCGGAAGTCAACATGAACGAATGCTTAAGTTAAACGAATTACTGTCGGCCTGGAGCACTTGGAAAGTTACGCCCAAAACGGATTAGCAGGTCGAAAAGAAGTCCTGAGCCACAGGCAAGATTAATAGAGTGCTCAGCATCTGACAATCGGATGGCGAATAACGGTTTTCAGCTTTTCAGGAATGGTTTTACGAGGATCGCCCAAGTATATTTCATGGTGTTTTCGGTTGGTAGAGATGTCGTTTTTATATCCCATCTCCGCGATAAACTTATTTAAAACCTCTATTGTCGCAGGCTCATCGTCATAACTGCCTACATGCATGATTTGGACGCACAGCCCTTCGGCAAGAGAAACAAGCCTCGCCAGTGACAAATCCAGTTCTGGTTTCTTTTTGCCCAAAGCTATTTTTGCTTCCTCGTAAACTTCTTGCACCGCAAATTCCGGTTGTCTTATCATGGAAGTCCAATGTAACCTGTCTTTGTCTTGAATGAAGCTCTCATCAAAATAGTTACCCTCCCCCCACCACAAACCCTCGAGCGGCGGGACAATATACTCGAAATAGTCCCTTGGTTGCGTTGCTCTCATCTTGCTCATTTTTATGGAATAGGAAAGGGCATACACTAATCCTACAGCGTTCTTATATGCCTCACAGGTGTTTGGATTCCCCTTGCCATCTACCATGATAAAAACCATCTTGGGCACATCAATTATATTCGGCTTCGCTGTTGGCAAATACAGATCTTTGTATTCTTTTTTAAAGTCAAACGCTCCAGCCAAAGTTTTAATCCTTTCAATCACAGGGGCTGTTTACCCACCCACTGCTGGGCATGTTCCCAAAGTTCTGCGGCCGCCCCAGCCGCAGGCTTGGTGGAGGTGCCGCCGCCCAGCATTGCGGCAAGCTCTTTCAGGCGCTCTGCGTCTTTTACCTCTCTTAGGCGGGTCACCGTGCGCAACCCAGACAACTCCTTCTGCACCATGTAATGTACATCTCCATAGGCTGCAATCTGGGGCAAATGGGTCACACAGACAACCTGATGATGCCGAGCCAGCCGCCAGAGTTTCTGCCCCACTATTTCCCCACTCCGCCCACCAATGCCAATGTCTATTTCGTCAAAAACCAACACCGGCATCTGGTCCGCCTCGGCCAAAGCAACCTTGAGAGCCAAGGTAAAACGCGACAGTTCGCCCGTGGAGGCGATCTCGGAGAGGGGCTTCAAAGGCTCACCGGGGTTGGTGGCAACCATGAACTCCACTTCATCCACCCCTGTCCGGCTATAGGCATAGATCCCATCGGCCAAAGGGATCCCGCCCGGATCCGGCCGATGGGTGAGTTTCACTTCAAATACCACTTGCCCCAGACCAAGTTCGCCCAATTCTTTCTTTGTGGCAATGGTCAGCTTATGTGCGGCCAGCGTGCGGCTCTGAGAGAGTTCGTCTCCCACCCGACCCATCTCGCCCCTCACCTCCCGTACCTGGGCTTCCAAAACCGACCGACTTTCACCACTGGAGGCGATTTCCGCCAGCTCTCCTTCTGCTTGAGCCAGATGAGCCAAAACGGTAGCCAGAGAACCGCCATATTTTTTCTTCAGGATGCGTATGGTATCCAGGCGGTTGTCGATCTCATCCAGCCGGTTCGGCTCGAATTCCAGTCTCTCTCCATAGCCCTGCACATCCCGCGCCAACTCCTGTATATTGATATAGGCATCTTCCAGAAGCGCCAGGGAGTCTTTGAGAGATGGGTCAATAGAGACCAGCCGCCGCAGGGCTTCGCGGGCTTGGTGCAACCGAGAAAGCACCACGCCCTCCTCGCCAGTGAGCGCCTGGGAAGTCTCATAGGTTAGGGCTTTAAGCTTTTCGCTCGCCGCCAATACCTGGCGCTCCTGTATGAGCGCTTCTTCCTCGCCGTCGCGAAGACAGGCGCGCCCAATCTCATCCACCTGGTAGCCTAGTATCTCCTCGCGATGTGCACGTTCCCGCTGGGCTTGTTCCAATACATTTAGCTCCCCGGAAAGGCGGTTAAGTTCAGAGAAAAGCCGGGCGAAGTGCTCTCGGGCAGGGAGGCTCCCTCCGTATGCGTCCAGATAATCAAGATGATTCCGTCGATCGAAAAGCGCCAAGTGCTCGCTCTGGGCGTGAACATCGACGAGAAGCAACCCGGCCTCTCGCAAGGTGGTACGCGGCACGGCACTCCCGTTCAACCGGAAGACAGCGCGCCCTTGACGGCGAAACTCCCCGCTCACTACCAAGCCGCCATCATCTAGAGGCACCCCGCGTTCGTCCAGCAGCTGCGCAAGTGCCGGGAGGCTGCCCGATGCAAAACAAAAGACCCCCTCAATTCGAGCAAGGTCAGCACCATGTCTAATGGATGCCTCGTCCAGGCGCCCGTCCATAAGCGCCTTGAGGGATGAGGCCACCAGCGACTTACCCGCACCGGTCTCGCCGGTAATGATGTTCAGGCCGCTCTCAGGTGACCAGTCCAGCGCATCAATGATACCCAGCGATCTAACTTTAAGCTCAGCCAGCAACTGGGTCTCCCTGACTGAATGCCCTTACATTATTTGCCATGCTTATCACAAAACCAGGACGGAAGAAAAACGGACAAAGGCTACGACTTAGTGAAGCCTCCTATCTAATACAAGTTTGCCCCACATGCGGATTGCACCTGCCCAGACGCACCCGAGGCAAGGCCACAGAGGTATCCACGGGTGTCATTGAGTCGCCTAAGCGCCAAGGCCGTCTCACTCTAGATATAAAGAGCCCAAGTAGACCTATAAGCCGAGTTCTGTACCTCGGCAAGCCGAGGCGGCGGCCATCTATCTAGGCCTGATGTTACCACCAGGCTCATGCGACCAACCCGGGGAATGGCCGGGCACCATTCAGAATTGCTCTGTTTCCCCCTATTTGATCTTGCTCCGGATGGGGTTTGCCTCAGCCGGCCGGTCACCCAGCGCGCTGGTGAGCTCTTACCTCGCCATTTCACCCTTACCCTGACATACAAGGCGGTATGTTTCTGTGGCACTATGCCGTAGGGTCACCCCTCCTGGCCGTTAGCCAGCATCCATGCCCGGCGGAGCTCGGACTTTCCTCCCCAGCCAGCCCAGGGCCAGCAACCTGGCTCCGAGTTGGACCGGAGCGGCCGCCCGGTCTACTTGGTAGCTACATTTTACCGCATATTATGTCAGCGGTAAATGCCATACACCTCGCCAAGCCTATTGATAAACGTGGGCCTATTGTCGAGCAATCCCCATTTTCACATTGCACGTGGCACGTTAACACCATGCGTACAATCTGGCTTCGCCGCTTCGCCCAAACGCCTCTTGCATAGCAGATACGCTGGTAACAACTCGCTTACCACGGATCATGTCGTCATTGCCAAGATTTCCAAGGCGTTCATGACTTCAGGCAAACCCCCGATTTCACTCCAAGGGTATCGTTATTCAATTAAATCGGCATGCGATCCGGTTCTGACAAGGAGCAGCTGATAGTCACCGCCGCCAAGTGTTTCATAGCCATAAATCAATAGCCAATCTGGTTCGACATGGCATTCTCAATATCCCCGGCAATTTCCCTGAAGCGGATGATCTCGCTAGTGATCTGAATACAAATTAGGTGCAGCTAAATTCCTCAACCTTATGGTCTAATGCGCCAATATCTTTTCCTTGCCTCGTTATTGACAATCCAATCATCTCTTCGGATTGAGTATATCCAAGACAGTCCACACACACTAATGCACTGTAGCTATATATGCTGTTTCGCAGTAAAGTACTCAAACGAATCATTGAGGCCGTACATCACGAGCGATTCTACGACCCTCTGTCTCGAGCAAAAAACGTATCGCTCATACCAAGTGATAGAAGCCTAGAATCGTCAAGGCACCCCAGACGTTGCACCCGGAAACCATCCGTTATAAAATGAGCTGTGGGTGTAAGACAGCTCTATGACCTTCAATGCCTGGAACAGAACATCGCCAGCGGTGAGGAAGCGCTAGCCAAAGCACAAGCTCAGTTGGGCGAGAACCAAATTCTCAAGCAAGCCAAGGTCAATTTCGCTAAGGCCGAGGCTGGCCTCGCCGCCATCAGGGCTGAGCAGAAGACTGCCGAATACGCCGTGGCCGATCTCGTAGCCAAAATGACCGTGACCAATGAGTCTCTTTACAGCGGGCGCATCCAGAACCCCAAAGAGCTCCAAAACCTCCAGCAAGAACTCGCAACCTGGCAGGCGCAGCGGAACCAACTGGAGGAAAAAAGCCTCACACTCATGGAAATGGCCGAACGAGAAGAAGCTAAAGTGCGTCGCTGGCACGAGGACCTTGTAGCAACAGAGACCCAATGGCAAGAGGAACAGGCAACACTTATCAATAAAATCAAGTCATCCGAGCAAGCACTTGAGGCACTCAAGCTTAAACGTGCTTGCATGACGAAAGAGATACCATCAGACGATCTTGCCCTTTACGACCAGCTCAGAAAAACGCGCGGCTGGGCCGTAGCGCGACTTGAGCAGGGGAGTTGTGGGCACTGCCGCTTGGGCTTGTCCACGGCCTCGGTTCAGCGGGCGCGTAGCGGGCAGACAGTGACCTGTCCAAGTTGCGGACGACTGCTTTTCTACGAGTAGCCCTGCCCGCACTTGAACAAAAAGCTACATCATTTCCAGATTACGACGATGCGTTATCCGGAGCGTATTGCCTCAAATAAAACAATATAGAAAATGGAATGGAGAACCAAAAGGCACCCTCCTTTCCATGTTATCTGTGAACGGTGAAATAATCAGCTGAACCAGGTATTCGATTGCTCAAGAAAAGCATCCGCCTCCTGCCGATCGTTCGCTGGAGCGCATATCACTTGTCCGGAATCGCAACTCCAGTGCATAGTATTCTCATCAAATGGCTCCATTATGCGAATTAGGAATCCTTCTCCGTTTGTTGCGCATGCTATTGATCCAAGGATTGTCGGCGGAATCATCTGGGCATCTATGTAATTCAAAAGTGAGAAGCCAAAATTCTTTGGATCCATCATAATTAGTGCCTGATGATCAAACGTGCAGTCATATCCCTCAATCGAAAAAAGTCCAACATAACGACTAACATCATTTTTGAAAAGGAAATATTTATATGTTCCTTTTATCGTGATTTCTATTACCTCATAACCACCAGTATTGTCGTTAATTCTAAATCGTACTCCCGTAATCACGGTGTCAACATTCTTTGAAATCGGGTTAAACCAGAAAAATGATATTGCAAATGTTGCAATCACTACTACAATTGCCGCTATTTTCAATATGGCTCTTTTTCTCATACGAAATTATGGCAACCCCCTTTACGTCACCAGCCCAGATAAAACTGGTTGAGTTTTACAGGCAACCGAATCTTTTGATCGGCATCGCTTGGCGCTATATTGTCTGTTGTCGGTATTCCAGACATCATTTTCCCACAATTTCGTAGTGCTTAGTCAATACTTGCGTTATACTGACAACGGTATAATATGGTGATTGTATACCTCACGCAACAAAAAGTAAAACACGCGTGAGGGAGGCTGCCGTATTTCGTCAATTTAAAATAGCACCAAAATGGATATTGAAGATCCAAAATAGAGTTAGCACCCAAGGCGGCTCCTTTCGTAGCATTGTTCTTGGAGCTTAAGGAGAAACATGCAACACCTCCATTTCTTTAGGGGTGTTGCGACGTTCACTGGAACCCAAGCAGATGGTTAAACAGAGGAGGAGGAGTTGACTTATAGCTTCCACTTTATTACAGTTGACCAATAATGCCTGAGAGCGTCATCATCTATACTGACGGGGGTTGCCGATACAACCCCGGGCCAGCTGCCATCGGCGTGCTTGTCCAAGACACCTCTGGGACCAAGCTTGCCGCCATCTCCCGCTACTTAGGCCATGGTACCAACAATCAGGCCGAATATCACGCCGTCATCGCCGGACTGGAAAAAGCACTTTCCCTTGGAGCAAGCCGCGTTGAAGTAAGAGCTGACTCATTGCTAATCGTAGAGCAACTTAACGGACGATATAAGGTGAAAAATGCCGTCCTAAGACCCCTTTTCCTGAAAGCGCAAAATCTGAGTCAACGCTTCCAGAGCTTCAGCGTCAAACACATACCTCGCGAGATGAACAACGAAGCCGACCGACTGGCAAACCAGGCCCTTGATGCCCATACGGCAGAAAGGTCAGGTCCCGGTCTTAACGCCTGCCAGGCCACTCTGGATCTTTAGGATACTTGCCGCCTCTGTTATAATGCCTAGCCATGTGGTCGCTAGTCACCCTGACCCTGGGGATATCCTTTTCCGGTGTCATTGCGCCCGGGCCGATGCTGGCCGTCGCCATCGCCAAAAGCTATAAGTCGCCCTGGGCTGGCACCCTCATGTCTTTGGGCCATGCCGTCGTCGAGGTGCCGCTCATCGCACTCATCTACTTCGGCTTCGCCCGCTTTTTTGAAAACCACGCCGTTCAACTCGCCTTAGCCATCCTAGGTGGCGGCATGATCCTCTGGATGGGCATAGGCATGTTCCGAGATCGCCTTAAGATCGTGCGCGAGGGCAAAGATCTGCCCTACTCTGCTTTTGTGGCCGGCATCACAATGAGCGCCCTCAATCCTTTTTTTCTGCTCTGGTGGGCCACCGCCGGTAGCCTGCTGGTGATGAAGTACCTAGACTTCGGGGGACGCGGGCTACTTATCCTACTTGCCGCCCATTGGGTGTGCGACCTCGTTTGGCTAAGCTTAGTATCACAGCTCGTCCACCGTAGCCACCGCTTCATCTCACCGCGTTTTCAGGTATGGCTCTTCATCGCCATGTCCTTTTTCCTGGCAGGGTTCGGGGTATACTACATTGTCTCCGGCATAAGAATGATATAGACACCTCTTGGGGCGACCATCGACGAATGGTCGCACAACCTCTCTTCTCTCACCCAGCACAGTGCCCGATTTTAGGCGCATGTAGGCAAGTCGCCCACCATGAAACATGCGCACCCCAAGGCAAATAACGTTTGACAATGACGCGTAGCTGGTCCTATCATATGGAGGCTAAATGCCGTTTTCGGTTTAAGCGAGCCGATTACTCATTAAACAGGCCGAATAGGGGGTTGTATGCCATTCAAACTTGGTCCATTGGAGATCGTCCTTATCCTGGTCGTCATCCTGGTTATCTTTGGCGTAGGCAAGCTCCCGCAGGTCGGGTCTGCGCTCGGCAAGAGCATCCGGGCTTTCAAGGA
>WRNP01000036.1 GCA_009776515.1 Dehalococcoidia bacterium
AGAGGAGAAATCCCCCCCCGCGCCCGATTCGGCTGCCCAAGGAATGGGAAAGCCAGCCGGGGCGATGCCGATGAGTTCCAGCCTCCCAGAGGTTGGAATTGGCGAGGCGTTGGCTGGTCCGGTGCAGAATATCAAGGGGTTCTCGGGGCTCCATTCGGTTGTGGTGGGGAGAGTTTCGTCCCAGAGTAGCCTCCATCCCAAGCCAATGCCGCCAATATATTCAGGAAGATATTGCTCAGAATCAATCTCGGTGCACTTGTTCGCGCTGAGATCGACCCGTAGGATTTTTCCAGCGTATCCGTATAGCATGGTTATAACCTTTCCTCTGCTTTGACGAGTTTCAAGGCACCTCGATCGCAGACGTCAATACACACTTGTCCTGTGGAGAGGGTGGCTGTGGCTGTGGCTCCAGAACCTCCGCCGCCAGTAATGGTGATGGTGGGAGCAGAGGTGTAGTCGCCACCCTGACGCGCAAGGAGTATGTCAACAATGGGGCCTCCCCCGAGGGTGGCCTTGGCGACAGCGGTGGAGCCTCCGCCGCCCGAAAAGGCTATGGTGGGGAAAAAGGTGTAGCCGCTTCCGCCGTTGGTCACTGTTATGGCGGAAATAGATCCGTTTGCTACCTCGGCGGTGGCGGTAGCTCCTGTACCCCCGCCGCTGGAAATGGTGACGGTGGGAGCGGAGGTGTAGTTGAAGCCGCCATTTATAACCTTGATGCTGGTCACTGGGGCTGCTATTTGGGCAATGGCCGTGGCCCCTGAACCTCCACCGCCGGAAATGGATACGGAGGGAGCGGAGGTGTAACCGCTGCCGGGATTGGTCATGGTGATTTTGGCGACCTGCCTAAATGTCCTGCCACGACAGAGATCGCATTTGATGGCTTTCATCTGTACGGGGTCGACGTTGACGCGGGCTGGGCTGAGGGGGCAGCCCGAGACGCAAAAACCACAGCCGATGCAGGCTTCTTTGTTGATATACCGCGCACCTGTAGTGGCATCAATGCAGAGAGCCTTATCTTTATTGGGGCAGGCTGTGTAGCAACTAGGAGCGCTGCACTGTTGACAGAACATGGGGTAAGCGGGGACCTCTCCGTCCCAGCCATCAAACCATTTATTCTCAAACCATTTAATAGCCGAAAGATTGATGGTAGTTCCGCCCTCATGGACAGTTGAACATGCTTGTTGGCAACGGCCGCAGGAGACGCACTTGGTTGCATCCCATTCGATATAGCCAGATTTAGGGGTAGTTGAAACCATGGTGATGGTGGCAGCTGGGGGGGTGATGGTGGTGGTCACCGGCACAGTGGTCGGCGCTTGGACAGTTTGGGTAACAGTTTTAGTGTCGGTCTGGGTTACCGTTGTCGGGGTGCCACAAGCATTAGCAAGTGCGACTGACCCTAAGGCCGCCCCGCCAACTACCAGCCCCGCATCTTTTAAAAAAGCCCGTCGAGAGAGGTCCTTGGGCTTCTCGGCATTTTGTTTTTCTTGCTCTTCTTTCATTCTTTTAAACTCCTTAGTAAAGTTTTGCCAGGTTGCAGATAATCTCTACCGATATTCCTCTTACTTCACCTCCTGATGATATGCTTATCTCTGTGTTTGATTGACCCCAACCCTGACCATTGAAGACTGGGTTATGGGCCTGCTATATAGGCTTGTTTTAGCTTTGCCGCAACGCCCGATTACAGCCAGGGCTCACCACACGGGAGGGGGAGGAGAACCTTTTAAGTCCCGCCGGAAGGAAGAAAAAACCGCAGGACACCCTGAGTTTCCCCCGGCAAAGCTAAAAACAAGCACCTACACTACATGGGATATGGTACTCTGCCCACGTTACGAATGACGTTACCGTGTCATTACAAAATTGTAATGGATTTATTTCTCTGCCTCGACGGGTGGCACATCGAGCCGTATAAGCTGCTGCCGCGCAGGATAGTAAGCCCGTAACTAAAACGAACCCCCTGCCATTTGGCATCCATTGTCTCAAGTCGTTGCTTTCATATCTTCACGTAAATTTAATCTAACTGATATGTCCCGTGAAAGCGAGGCTTACTGCGGTTGACAGCACTTTTTTGCACTTGTAGTATTGGTTATATATTACCGCTCTTAAACTGAGCGCGATGAGTGATGGTGCATGGTGGGCGATTTACTTGCTGACCAGTCTGATACTCAAGCTCGGATGACTGCCTCCGACCTTGGCCTGGCATTTTCGTTTGATTCCAGCCAAATTCTTGATGGTCTAACTGACGGACTACGTATTATCGACCGAGATTATACCGTTTGCTTTATCAATAAGGCCTTTGCAAGGCTGTCTGGCGTAAATCCTGAATCTGCAATTGGAAAGAAATGTTTTGACATTTATCCCAGCTCCTTCTGTCATGGCCCCGGTTGCCGACTGAAGAAGATTGCGTCCAACACGGGATGTATTCAGGAAGAAATTGAAAGACAGAAGCCGGACGGGACTGTTGCCACTTGTATAGTTTCCGCCTTCCCGCTTTTTGCACCTAGCGGTACCTTTTGTGCTATCGTGGAATCATTCTGCGATATTATGAAAGAGCGTCAGCTGGAGAGGGAAATTGAACAGAGCCAGGTAGCCGAGGATAAACTTAAAGAGCTATTGGAGCAAGAAGTAGACCTGCGTCGCAAGCTTGAAGCCACACTTAGCGAGAGGGCAGAGTTTATCAGGATTATCGCACATGAATTGCGCACTCCACTTACGGCCATGCTAGCAGCGAGCGATATACTGTGTGATGGTATCACGTCTGAACCTATGCAGAAGCTGGCCAAACAGGTAAACAAGGGTGCTTTGGATCTGAGTACCCGAATAAATGAGCTTTTCGACTTGGCGAAGGGCGAAATCGGCATGCTCAAATTGAGGTGCCAGGAGGTCTTTCCGAATCGCATCCTCGCAGGCACTCTGGCTTACTTCGCCGCTGAAGCCAAACAGGCGGGCATCAAATTGATCCCAGATTGGCCGGATGATCTGCCGTCGGCATGGGGGGACCATCGGCGCGTGACCGAGATACTGAACAACCTGATCGGGAACGCTATCAAATATACGGGTGAGAACGGCCAGATTACCGTTCGAGCCAGGAGTAAAGATAATCATATCCTGTTTTCGGTAGAGGATACGGGTTGCGGCATTCCGCCCGAAAAACAATCCCAGATATTCCAAGCTCATCGGCGGCTTAACGCTCAGGGCGAGAAGCGAGATGGTATGGGGCTGGGGTTGGCTTTATCAAAGATGCTGGTGGAGTTGCATGGCGGCCAAATCTGGGCGGAGAGCGAAGGGAAAGGCAGTATATTCTCATTTACTCTGCCCCTGTTATCAAATCAGAAAGATGTTCCGCTCTGGTGAAAATCCTGTTGGTCGAGGACGACTCCCGGATTGCCGAAGTGATAGCCGTGGCTTTTTCTGTGCGCTGGCCTGAAGCTGAGATGGTCAGCACGAGCTTGGGCCAAGAGGCTATTATCAAGGTAGAGACGGAGCACCCAGACCTGATGGTGTTGGATTTGGGTTTGCCGGACATTGATGGCTTTGATGTTTTAAAGCAGGTTCGGCTTTTTTCTACTGTACCCATCATCATTCTCACAGCGAGGGATGAAGAGAGTAGCATTGTGAAAGGCTTAGAGTGGGGAGCAGATGATTACATAATCAAACCTTTCAGACAATTGGAGCTTATGTCCCGCGCCCAGGCCCTGATGCGCCGCTATCATCTAATTTCCCAGGTGGCGATACCTGACTATCGGGATTTGCACTTTGGCCAATCTGCTCATCAACTCTTTGTTGGAAAGCGTCAAGTGAGCCTCACGAGCAATGAAGTTGTGCTCCTGACCCA
This sequence comes from Dehalococcoidia bacterium, assembly GCA_009776515.1. GTDB lineage: Bacteria > Chloroflexota > Dehalococcoidia > Dehalococcoidales > UBA1222 > WRNP01. The sequence goes on from WRNP01000036.1 coordinate 3,833, forward strand.
TCTCATGCGTAATGCCGAAAAAGTGGTGCCGACCTCCCGCTTGGCTGATGCTATTTGGGGGATGGACTATCCTGGTTCACATGAGGCAATCCGGGTCTACATTCACCGTCTGCGCATAAAGATTGAGGATGATCCCAATCATCCCCAATATATCCATACTTATCCTCGGGTGGGCTATAGCCTGCAGGAAAAACAGCTATAACGCAAGTTGTTTCAGGCGCTTCTGAGCGGGTAGAAACGCGCTTGCTACGGGGATTCTTGGCAGGAGCGTGTCCGCTTAGCTTTGTTCAAACAGGGATTGCCTGGTAAAAAACTTGGCTCTTCCTGGATCTAGTCGCAACTACGCTTTTCAGTTCAACGGCTATTCCCATTTGAAGAGCCAGAAGGAGAGCAGCATACAGACTACTAGCCAGGCACCCAGAACGCCGAGATTAAGTGCCATGGGGTAGGTGGGGGTGGCTGCCACCATGATTTGGCGTAGACCATCGCCCAGATAGGTGAGCGGCATGGCGGCCATGATGGGCTTCATGAAAGCAGGCATAAACTCGACTGGGAAGAAGATACCAGATAGGAACATCATAGGGAATTGAACGAATTGGATGATGGGCTGGGCGCTCTCCGCTGTGCGAGCTCGGGCCACGATAAAGTAGCCGAAGCTGATGAAAGTGAGTGTCCCTAGGAACACCAGGCCGAACACGGCGAACCAGTTACCCACCATCTCGACATTGAAAGCAAAATGCGCTACGGCGATGATGATGAGTGTTTGCAGAAGGGCGATGATCAGGCGTTGGGTGATCTGGCTCAGGATCACGATCTGCTTTTTAAGAGGGGTCGCGCCGAAGCGTTTTAGAGCTTTCTTCTCGCGCCGCTCCACCTGGACGATGCCGCTAAAGAGCCCCAGGAAGAGGATGGACATGCTGAGCACGCCCGGTACCAAGTAGGAGATGTAACTCAACTCCTGGCTCTGGATGGACTCTTCCCTAAGCGATAAGGGATCCGAGCGCTGGGTGATTTGTTGGTTGATACCGCCTACTACCTCGCGCATGATGGAGAGAATGATCTGGGAGGATGTCGCTTGGGAGGGGTCGTAGTAAGTAACGATATCGGCATCCTGCCCGCTGTTTAGGGCGCTGCCCAGATTTGCTGGAATGAGAACCACCGCGCGGCGCTCGCCAGATCGGAGCGCACTAAGCTCTTCGTCCAGGGTGCCTTGCGTTATGCTAAAAGGCACCACGTCTTCAAGTGCCCGGACGATGCTTTGGGAGACGGGCGAGCTGTCTTCGTTCACCATGCCTATGTTGTAGCTTATGTCCTCGTTCCCGCTGAAGATGAATCCGAAGAGGAGCATGAACAGTACCGGGAAGGCGAAAGTAAAAAAGAGCGCTACCCGATCGCGCAGGAATTGCTTGAAATCCGCTGCCAAGAGTCTCAGAAATGCCCTCACTCCCTTATCCTCCGCCCGGTAAGCTTGAGGAAGACGTCTTCCAGGGTGGCCTCGCGCACCCGCAGGTTTTTGAGCTGATCGTCAACCTTTGTTTGTTCTGTGTATTTGAGGAGCGAGGATAGTGTAGCGGCAATGTCCGAGGAGTAAATGGTAACCGTACCCTGTTCCAGGGACACCTGGGTGGTGCCGGGTAGCTCCTCAAGCAACGAATTTGGGGGTGGCGGCTCCATTTCGAACTCAATGGCGGTTTCTCGGATATGATCTTTGATGAGCGCTCGCGGTGAGCCTTGGGCAATGATTTGGCCGTGATCCACGATGGCCACGCGATCGCATAGGTGCTCGGCCTCATCCATGTAGTGCGTGGTGAGGAACACTGTCTTGCCTCGCTTGCGCATGTCCTCTATGACTGACCAGAGGCTGTGCCGGGCTTGCGGGTCAAGTCCGGTGGTAGGCTCGTCCAAGAAAGCGATGTCTGGGTCGTTGATAAGCGCCAAAGCGACCGACAGTCGCTGTTGCTGGCCACCAGAGAGGTTCTTGACCAGTACCCGTCGGCTTTCCTCCAGCGCTAGTAATTTGAGAGCTTCTTCTGCAGACAGGCTTTTCTTATAGAAACTGCCGAAGAGACCGAGAATCTCCTGGACGGTGAGCAGGGGCAGGAGAGACGGAGCTTGCAATTGCACCCCGATGCGCTCCTTTATCTTGGCGGGCACGCGTGCAACATCCATGTCCAGCACCGATACCCGGCCGGCATCAGCAGAGCGCAGGCCTTCGATGATTTCGACGGTGGTGGTCTTGCCGGCACCGTTGGGTCCAAGCATGCCGAAAATCTCGCCCGCTGTGACATGAAAGCTTAGGCCGTTCAGGGCCTTGATGGTGCCGTAGGCTTTGTGCAGATTATCGACTTCAATGATAGGCATTTTCTGAGGTGTGGGCGGGGTTGTCTGCGGGATATGTCGGGTTAAGCTCGCCTGATGAGGATACCGATGACTACAAAAACGAGTATTGCGGCCACGGCAGCCAGGAGTATAAGCCACAGCGGCAAGCGCTGAGCGGGTGAAGATGCCTGGCGAGGCATATTTTTCAGGTAATCGTCACTGGGGATCTCATCGGGTGGCAGGGCATCGTGCACCGACCAGTCTTGGTACAGGCGCTTCAGGCGCCAGCGCCCAGTGACAAAACTCTCGACTGGCTTGTACAGACGCTTGCAGCCAGAGACAATCATTGGCCAGATTGGTCGAGATGGCGGAGGGGGCTCCTCGGGGGTATACGGGGACGCGGCTTCCGTTTCGGAATGGCATGGCATCCTGGGTGGGGGAGTTATACCGGAGAACGCAGGTGCTGTAGCTGCGGCGGAATATGGGACGGCGCCCGCTCCGAAAGCGATCTGTTTGCCACATTCGGGGCAGAAGGTGGCAGAGATAAGGAGGCGTCGACCGCAGTAGGGGCAGAAAGCAATGCCTTGTGAGGGATCATGCCCGCTGACCTTGTCGCCGCAGTAGGGGCAAAAAGTTAACCCTAGCGGGAATTGTTCACGACTTACTTCACGGCCGCATTTAGGACATGCCATCCTTGCCTCACTGAGTTAAACCATCAAGTTCAGTTCTAAGCGGAGGCTGACTCAATGGTATCTTAGCCAAGGATTATAGCATCTGAACCAGGCATTTTGCCAGTTGCCCGCAGGACACCAAAGATGGCCTGACTATTACTTGCCCGGCATTACCCGAATGGAGGTAGCTATTGTAGCCGCCACTCGCCCAGAGGTGCAACACATTAGCCTTGGCCAAACCATAGCGACGACCATGAATCACTGCTGGATTACGTCAATGCCGACCTTGGCACTGCAATCTCAAAGCCTGAAGCCCTGACATCATTTGGGGCAAGAGTATAATTAACACGAGAGGCTGGTCGAATTGCAATAAGAGCAGGAGTCGCCTCAACAGCGCTCTCGAGACGTGAGCCAATAAGCTCTGTCTTTTGCGTTTAAGTAATGCGTAGGCTCGTTAAAGCCCAGAAGACTAATCGGCCCAATGATGGTTTATTGGCAACCCATCATAGCTTGCTGGGGCATCATCAGGGTTTCTATATCAAACGCAACTGTGGCCTGGAAGGGCTTAAGCGTGTAATTTCCCGGCGATGAGTAGTCCTATCAACGCTACGACGATGCCTACTGCGGCTCCGCTGAGTACCTGGACGGGGGTATGCCCGAGCAACTCGCGCACGCTGAGTTCCACCCCTTTGGGGCGGCGATTCCAGAGCTCGTGCGAGATACGATTCAGCATTCCTGCTTGGATACCTACCGCGCGTCTTACACCGGCTGCATCATACATAACGATCAGGGCGAAGACGACGGCTATCCCAAAGAGCGTTGACCCGAATCCTTCCAGGAAGCCGATGGTGGTGGCGAGCGAGGTGACCAGGGCGGTATGAGCGCTCGGCATACCGCCCGAACGTATAAAAAAGCTCCAGTCCCAACGCCGCTCACGGAGGCATCCCCCTACCACCTTGAGAATCTGGGCGCTAACCCAGGCTACGAGAGGGATGATGAGCGTCAGGTTGATAATACTATTATATATGGCGCGTATGAGCATTTTCTTTCAGCCTAAAGGGTGCAGATTAAATCATAGCGATGCCTGTCGTTCAAATTTGAGGGAAATTCTAAGTTATTAGTGACTCATCTTTGAGGCACGAGGGCTGATTCGAGCAGGCAGCTCTCCACCTGCGGGATTCTGAGAACGGCGTGCCTGCCAATCCTTGAAGCATTTCACCCCCTGCTCGTCGGTGAGCACATCCCAGTATCGATAATAATCTGCAACATAGAATTTAGATACGTGGGCGGTACTCACGGTGACCACGCGCACGCCGAGTTTCTCCACCTCCCCGAGTGCTGTCGCTGAGGCTACGGGTACAGCGACCACAACGGACTGGGGGTCGCGTCGCCGCACCGAAGCTACAGCAGCCATCATGGTATAGCCGGAGGCTAGGCCGTCATCTATAATGATGGCGGTCTTGCCGGCAATGCCAGGTAGAGGGCGCGTGCCCCGATAGAGAAGGCTGCGCTGACGGATGTCGCTACGCACCTTGTTGATCTGGAAGTTGATCTGGTGCTCGGTGAGGGGGAATTTCTTAAGTACCTCATCGTTAAGGATGGCGTTTCCGTCATCGGCCACAGCCCCGAAGCCACCCTCAGGCAGGAGGGGAATGGGCAGTTTGCGAGCGATCACCAGGTCGAGATAGGTGGCAAGTTCAAGCGCCACGGGTACGGCAACGGGCACACCGCCGTTGGGAATGGCGAGTACGACGGAGGACTCGTTTTTATAACCCACGAGCTTTGCAGCGAGTTGCCGCCCCGCGTCATAGCGGCTCTCAAAGATGGGAGTGGTAGTGGGCTGGTGCTTGCGTTCGTTCATCATTTTGTCTTCAAGCCCTCTTCCTGAATAAGCTCGCGCCCGCTGGTCAGGAGTTCCTCCAGACGGGCGGGGGCATCATTTAGCTTCATCTTAAGATAAGTCTCCAGAGCGTGCTGTGGGGTAAGATGGGCAACAGACACACCGGCTAGGCGTACTCTAGCTATGCGCTCGATTTTGTAGGTGATGGCGAAGTAATGGGCCGTAGCGGCAGCGGCGCGGATGGCAGCCTCACGCACTTGGCCTTGGAGCACCTGGGGCAGGGTAAGCTCTAGGCGCACAATGCTACCGTTAAGCTCCTCGGCTCTTTGGTTTAACAGCGTGATGACCGTGTCGGTGGGGTCGGGGTCATCGATGTCTAGCGTCTTCGTCAGGGTTAGGAAACGCCGCCCGACAATGGACTGCAGGTGAAAAGCTGTCTTCCGTTTGCCGTCTTTGGAGACGATATCCGCTACGTAAAAACCTTTCTCCAATCCCTCGTCACCGAAATCCAAACGCTCCAGACTGCCGGCATATACCACTGGTGGATCGTCTGAAAGCACCTGCTGGCGGTGAATGTGGCCTAGGGCGACGTAGTCGAAAGCGGGGTTGGCAATGGCGGAAAGAAGCAATGTGTGTTCTGTTCCGATGGTCATGCCTTCCTCAGAGCCCAACTTGGCTCCATGCACCCAGACGTGGGCGACAAGCACGGCGGGGATGGTGGGGTCGAGCTTGGCGACCATGTTTGCAATGATGCCGGCAAGGATTTCTCGTAGGCGCTGGTTAACGTCCTGGAGATCAAGATTTTTGGCCTCGTCACGGGCGATGACATTGCCGCGCTTAAGCCACGGCAAGGAGACAACTTGCACGGGGCCGCTTTTGGTGTTTATGCGGCAGATGTTGGGCCTACTTGCCACGTAGACGCCATCGACAGCTAAGGTGTCAAAGATTTCGGTGGAGGTGGCGCGTCCCATCGCCCCCGGCAGGTCGTGGTTGCCCACCAGCAAAAAGACGGGGATGCCGCATTGGGAGAGGCGCTTGATTCTCTTGGCGAACTCGCGTTGTTGGGTTTGGGAAGGATCGCGGCTCTTATAGGCATCGCCACCGAAGAGTACCAAGTCAACATTTTCCTTGATGGCATAGTCCACTAGTTGATCAAAGGCACCGAGAAAATCCATAAAGCGGCTGGAGAGACCGCTTGCGGGGTCTATCTTGCCGTAGGTCTCTACCCCCAGATGGATGTCCGCAAAATGGATAAGCTTCATTCGAGTTGTGAGTGGCGAGCCTTGGATATTTGGCCTCTAAGGCTCAGGTCGGCTGCTAGCCCAACTTCTCCGCTAATATGTCTAGTAGTTCGGCGATGGGCACGCGTGTTTGTGCCATGGTGTCGCGGTCACGCACGGTGACCTGTTGGTCTTCCAGTGACTGGAAGTCGGCGGTAACGCAGAGGGGGGTGCCTATCTCGTCCTGTCGGCGGTAGCGGCGGCCAATGCTTTGGGCATCATCGTAGGTCGCATTCCAGCGGGCGCGTATACGGGAATAAATCCCTTTCGCCAGCTCCGCGAGCGGCTCTTTCTTGGAGAGCGGCAATACGGCGACCTTGATCGGGGCGATGGCCGGGTGGAGGTGCAGCACGGTGCGTATGTCGTCTTTGTCGGGCTCCTCTGCATAGCCGTCGCACAGGAAAGCCAAGACGGCGCGGTCTACCCCCGATGACGGTTCAATAATGCATGGCACAATGGCCTCTTTGTTGTCCTCGTCGTAGTAGCTTAGTGACTTGCCAGAGAAAATGGCATGCTGCTTAAGGTCGAAGTCTCCCCGATTGGCGATACCCTCAAGTTCGCTCCAGCCCATGGGGAAGAGGTATTCAATGTCCGAGCAACACCGAGCATAATGTGCCAGGGCGGCTTGTTCATGAGCGCGCAGTCGGAGGTGTTCGGGTTTTATGCCGTACCTGATAAACCAACTCAGGCGTTCTTGGGTCCAATAATCGAACCACTCCATGTCGGTACCCGGGCGCACAAAGAACTCCAGCTCCATCTGTTCAAACTCGCGTGAGCGGAAGATGAAGTTGCCCGTGGTGATTTCGTTGCGGAAGCTCTTGCCTTGCTGTGCGATGCCGAAAGGCAATTTTTTTCGGGTGGTGGTGAGTACATTTTCGAAATTGACGAAGATGCCCTGGGCTGTCTCCGGGCGGAGATGAACTATTGCCGCCTCTTCCTCCACCGGCCCCATGAAAGTCTTGAACATAAGATTGAACTGGCGCGGTGCGGTAAGTGCCTGGTTGCACTCCGGGCAGATTTGGCTTTCGAGTTGGTCAGCCCGGTAACGCAAGTGGCATTTAAGGCATTCCACCAGAGGGTCGGAAAAACCGGCAAGGTGACCGCTGGCCTCCCATACTTTGGGGTGCATGAGGATGCTGGTGTCCAGTCCTACCACGTCATCGCGGCTCTGGACAATGGCGTGCCACCAAGCTTGTTTTACATTGCGCTTCATCTCGACGCCGAGGGGGCCGTAGTCCCAACAGGAAGAGAGTCCGCCGTAGATCTCGCTTGAGGGAAAGATGAAGCCGCGCCGGCGGCTTAGTGAGACAATCTTTTCCATAGGGGTCTTGCCATCTTCTTCAGTCAAGGTAACTCCTTATCCATCTCTGCGGGTTTCGTTAAAAGAGAGCACAAACAGGACGATTAACACTAGGGTCCCGATACCAATAGTGAGGAGAGTGAATAGCCATGGGGTCATGACGTGGGTCAAGTTGCGCGCATAGTAGGCGGCATCCAGTGCTACAAAAGCCACCAGGAGCTGGGGTAATACCAGCATATTGACCATGAGCCAGATGATGCGCCTCGGCCGCGTTGGGGCGGGAGAGCCTGTCAGCAGCCGTCGTGCCAGTCCGGAGATAGAGAAAGCGACTGCGACGGCAAGGCCTGCTACGACACATTGAGCACCTATCATGAGGCCGATGAAAAGTTCGCGGCCAATGAGGCTCTGAGGGGTGCCTGATGAGGAGAAACGGAAAGCGAGTTCTGCTGGTAGTGAAGGATAGAGGGCGGCAAGAGTGATGATGGTAACGAGGGCCACCGCTCCCGGCAGGGCGATATAGCTTAAACGAAAAGATACATCCGCTGCGGGCTTTTCTTTGGGCGCCATCGGAGACGGCGTACGTCGGCGTCCAAGTAACCAGATGGCTACACCACCTAGCACGAGTCCAACAAGGAAGACCAGAGCAATTACTACGGCAGTCGAGGGTGTCATATGCGTTAGGCTGAATATTAAAGTTACCAGCTTTAAATAGGGATGTCAAAGAATAATGATGAGAGCGGAGCGACGGTGGCGAAAAAATCTTCCATTTACGGTGTGACCGGGAGTATAATGCAACAGAATAACAAGTAGGAGGACTCCATGCCCGTGTTTTGCAATAGCTGTGGCACGGAGAGCCGCGAAGGCGACAGTTTCTGTGCTAAATGCGGTAGTTCCCTTGTGGCTATGTCACGGGTGATGTCGGAGAGCATAGCGCGGCGTACCAACGGCTTTGCGATTGCAGCCCTAGTGCTTGGTCTTGTGGGCATGTCTCCCCTGGCGATTATCTTTGGGGTGTTGTCTCTTAAGCAGATAGGCCAGGATCCCAACCTTGATGGTCGCGGAATGGCCATTGCCGGACTCGTTTTGGGCATTCTTGGGACGATAGGACTCTTTTTGTGGGGGTCGGTCATTGGTTTGGCCGTTTGCTCCATGCCTTTAGGGGTATGAGTAAGGATTCCCTGGGACTGGTTATATATTGATTATTGAGACCATAACGGTCAGTCCGTATGAGACGAACTGCTATGTCTGCGCTACCGCAAGGGGTGGAGACGCTGTGGTCATTGACCCTGGGGATAATAGTGAGCTTATTCTGCGTCGGGTGCAGGCCTTGTCTCTGAACATTACATGCCTTATCCTGACCCATGGCCACCGCGACCACGCTGGGGCACTAAAGGAGCTCAAGCAGGCTCTTGGGGTGGAGATTGCGGTGCATGCTGCCGATGCCGATTTGCTCAATGACGATTTCCAGGCGGCCATGTTGGGCCTGAGGTTCCCCTGCCCTCCTCAGCCAGACAGATTGCTTGAGGATGGGCAGGAAATTGTGGTGGGTGGACTCACATTCAGCGTATTGCACACACCGGGGCACAGCCGCGGTAGCATTTGCCTGTTGGGGGATGGCCTGGTTTTCACGGGTGATACCCTCTTTCAGGCGGGCATTGGCCGCACCGACCTGCCTGGAGGGAGCTACCCAGAATTAATAAAGAGCATAGAGATGCGGCTTTTATCATTGCCGGATGATACCATTGTTTATCCGGGTCATGGCTCGCCGACTACGGTAGGCGATGAGAGGCAGCATAATCCGTTTTTAAGGTAGCCAATGAAGGCTGTACCAAGGGTTTGCCATGTTAGAACACAATACCTCGGGCGGTAGCCAGGAAATTGGACAAAGCGTGGACTTCAAGTCCTACTGTCGGGATGTCCTTGATTTTCCTAAACAGGGTATCATCTTTCGGGATATCACCAATCTCTTAAAAAATGGCCCGGTCTTTATGATGGCTATTGATGCCATGGCCCTGCCGTATAAGGATACGATGGTTGATGCCGTTGTTGCTATTGAGGCACGGGGCTTTATCATCGGTGCGGCGCTTGCCTATCGGTTGGGGTGCGGCTTAGTTCCGGTACGCAAACAGGGCAAGCTACCTTGGCAAGTGTACCAGGCAGCCTATGACCTTGAGTATGGGCAGGATCATCTTGAAGTGCACCAAGATGCTGTTGTGCCCGGTCAGCGCGTCTTAATAGTAGATGATGTCATTGCTACAGGCGGCACGGCCGCCGCTGTGATCCGGCTGATTAAGGAGATGCGGGGTAAAATCGTGGGAGCGGCTTTCCTTGCTGAGCTTACGGCACTGAATGGCACAGAAAAACTTCTTGGTATTCCGGTCTTTTCGCTGATAAAGTACTAAATGATGGTTGCGCCAGTTCGGTGCAAGTAATATAACCGAGCGAGAGTCTCAGTCCGGTAAAGTCCAGCGAACAGCCGGCGCCAAGTCCAAAATAATGCCCGCATCTCCCCTGTTATGGTGGTCACTCTATGTGTCTAAAAACACCTTCGCTAGTTAGGCCCTACTGAAGAACGCCCCTTTTTTCTCCCTGGGCTGTTGATATGGCAAAACCATGATCGTAGTATCCCATATTGAAAAGACGCAAAAGAAGCCTT
>WRNP01000037.1 GCA_009776515.1 Dehalococcoidia bacterium
ATGCCGGTGAGCACCCCCGGGGCAACCTCAAGAAGGGGATACATGCGGGCCATAAGGTAAACCCCCGCGGCTACCATGGTAGCCGCATGAATAAGGGCTGAAACTGGGGTCGGGCCTTCCATGGCATCCGGCAGCCAGATATGGAGAGGGAATTGGGCCGACTTGCCCATGGCTCCTAAGAACAATCCGATGGCAGACCAGGTGAGGGCGGCGGAGCCAATGGCCCCCGCTGCAGCAAGACCGTGGAGAGCACTGATATCCAAAGTGTTGGCATTGGCGAAAAGGATCAGGATGGAGGCCAAAAAACCCACGTCGCCCACCCGAGTGACCAAAAATGCTTTCTTAGCCGCCGCCGCCGCCGCCGGACGCTGGAACCAGAAGCCGATGAGCAGATAGGAACACAGTCCCACCAGCTCCCAGCACATAAAGAGGAGAAGCAGGTTATCGGCCATCACCAGCCCCAGCATGGCAAAGGCAAAGAGCGACAGAAAAGCATAGTAGCGCAGGATGCCCGGTTCGCCCTTCATATAACCACGCGAGTAGATCATCACCGTGAGGGCAACAACAGTGACCACGACCAGCATAATAGCCGTCAGGGGGTCAATAAGGAGTCCGAAACTTATCTGAATGGCTCCGGTATTTAGCCAAGTAAAGGATTCGACGGAGAGCGCCGCCTGGCCGCCACCCAGGAGAGTAAGGAGGGCCCACAGGGACAGCCCCAACGAGACCGACATGGCACCGATGGCGATGACATCGCCGCCGCGCGTTCCACCCCAGAGGCGCCTGATAAGAATCGCTGCAAACGATGCCATCGGCAAGCACCAGATGAGCCAGGCCAGTCCCGCAGGTATCGGTGTTACATTCATACTACCACTTCAACAGGTTGGTCTTATCCACACTGATATGTTCATAATGGCGGAACAGGGCGATGATAACGGCGAGCCCTACCGTAACCTCGGCTGCGGCAACGATGATGCCGAATGCGGCAAAAGCCTGTCCGGTAAGGGCCTCCGCCGTTGTGTAGCGTGCGAAGCCGACCAAGGCTAGATTCGCAGCATTCAGCATAATCTCTATGCACATTAGGATCACCAGGGCACTGCGTCGCGACAGTGCGCCAAAGAGACCGATGCCAAAGAGGACGGCCGAGAGCGCCAGGTAATGTTCGAGTCCTATAGTCATATTATCATCCGCAATCGTTATTTATCTCGGGCGATGCTTATGGCCCCAATGATGGCCGCAATGATGAGAAGGGCTGACATTTCTACCACTAGTACTAAGGAATCGCCTTTAAAAAGGAGGTCACCTAAGCCTGAAACTGTGGCCTCCGGGGCTGGCGCATCTGTCAGTGGCCAGTCGGTGTTGAGCGAGGCCCAGACGAGGGTTCCGGTAAAGAGTACCGCTGCGGCCAGGGCCGGCCAAGTAAAACGCCCAGGGCGATTGCCTCGCTCCATCTCTCGTGTCAACATGACGGCCATGATAATGAGAACAGAGATGGCTCCCACGTAGATCAGTACCTGGGCTGCCGCCAAGAAATCGGCGGCCAGAGTGGCATAGAGTCCCGCTATAGCGAGGAAACAGATGACCAAAGAGGCAGCCATGCGGACGATGTTTCTTGTAAGCACTACCCCCAAGGCAGACGCTGCGGCCAACGCGGCCAGTACCCAAAAAGCAATCGCTTCGGCCGTCATTTCCTTTTCTTTCCTTTCCCGCCCCGATCAAGGAGGAGAGTCTGTTCGGGCAGGGTCTCCGCCACCTCGGCATGAGCATAGCCCGAGCGCGGGCGCTGAGCCAGATCGTCTTTCTGGAGGATCTGATCCTCAAAGCGATAGCTCCAACGCTCATAATCAGTCCCCATATATAAGGCTTTGAAAGGGCAGGCCTCAACACATAACCCGCAATAAATGCACAGCCCGCCGTCAAGTTGATATTGTGTTACCGCGTAGCGCAGATCACAGCGCAGGCAACGTCCGGCCTCTTGTTGGGCCTCTTTCTGCCCCCAGCCCATTTCTACCCCATCATAAGATTGGCGGCGGACATGGGGATCAAGCATTTTTCTTTCCGGCCTGAGTCCAAGCAGGGGCGCTCCTTCTCGTTTGGGCGTTTCGCTCAGCACGGCTAAACGCTCGGCAATATTGCCGTCACCGCCCAGGAATTTATCAATGGACTCCGCCGCCAGGCGACCTTGGGCGATGCCTTCAATGACGGTGGCCGGACCCAATACGGCGTCTCCGGCAGCAAATATTCCTGCCACTGATGTGGCCAAGGTGGCCTTATCAACTTGCAGGCGCCCGCTTTTATCGGTGGGAAGCTCAAAGCCCGCAGGTACGATGGGAGCCTGAGAAATGGCGGCGATAATGTTATCCAGCTCCATTACAAATTCGCTGCCAGCCACGGGCTCCGGTCGACGGCGGCCAGAGCTGTCTTCTGCCCCCAGTTGCATCCTGATATTTTCCAAAAAAAGCTTGCCGTCAAGCGAGGTGACCTTGGTGGGAGCTGCTAGGAAATGGAATTCCACCCCTTCATCTCGAGCTTCCTCCACTTCCTCTGGGGCGGCAGGCATCTCGGCACAGGTGCGCCGATAGATGACGCTTACCTTAGAGCCCAACCGCAGAGCTGTGCGGGCACAGTCCATGGCGGTGTTACCGCCGCCGATGACTGCCACTCGCGCTCCCAGCTTGACCTCTCGGCCTAAACTGACATCTCTCAGGAAGTTTACACCGCCCAACACTCTAGGGGCATCATCGCCCGGCACCCCCAAGCCCTGGGCTTGATGGGCCCCCACGGCCACGAGTACGGCCTGGAAACCCTGATCAAACAGCGTCTGTATTGAGGATACAGAGCTGCTAAGCTTGATTTCCACTCCGGCGTTCTCAATTTCCTTGATATCGGATTGCAACAGATGCTTGGGGAGTCGATAGTCGGGGATACCCACCCTGACCATGCCTCCGGCCACCGCCAGTTCCTCATAAACGGTGACCCGATGTCCTTTTCGGGCCAGATAATAAGCCGCGGTGAGCCCGGCCGGCCCAGCTCCAATAACGGCAACAGATTTGCCAGTGGGAACTGGGACCTTGATACCCATTTTCCAGATACCACTGTCGTTATCGACGGCATAGCGTTTAAGCAAGCGGATAGCTATGGACTCATCAATATTGCCCCGAGTGCAGGCGCCTTCGCAGGGATGGGCACAGATATAGGCGCACACCGAGGGAAAGGGGATGCGCTCCCGCACTACGGCTACAGCCTCAGCAGGGAGACCCTCGGCCACAGCGCGGATATAGCGCGCGGCATCAACCCCTGCCGGACAGTGCTGAGAACAGGGGGCTGGAGCCCATTTTATCCCCTCATCGGCGGTGGTGATGGCAAGGCACCCGTGCGAGCAGTTTTGGGCACAGGTATAGCATCCGGTGCAGTCTTTCTCCGACCAAGACAGTACATGACCGCGCTCCCGCCGCGAAAGATGGAGTTTTTCCTCAGGATAGCGCAACGTTACCGGCCGCCGAAAAAAATTCTTAAGCGTAACGGCCATGCCACGGGCAATACCCCTGCCAAAATGTTTAGCCATCTATAAATATACCTTCAAGGTTCCAGTCTCTCATAGTTAGCATGACCTGGCTTGAACTGCCGGGCTCCCAGGACCATGGCCGCTGCCGCCAGTAAAATATTTATCGGCGCAACCACCCATACCGACAGATTCGGCAGGAATACCGCGGTAAGCGCGGTGGTAACGAGATTGAACAGCGCTATGGGCAGGAGATATTTCCAGGCAAAGCCCAACGCCTGATCAATGCGCAGTCGAGGCAGGGTGGCCCTTATCCAAATAATGACGAAAAAGACTAAGACCATTTTAAGTAGTAGCCAGACCACGGGTGGCAAGAGAGGTCCCCGCCAGCCGCCCAGGAAAAAGGTAGCTACCAATACTGAGGCTACCACGGCTTCACTGTATTCTACCACGTAGAGCAAGGCGAATTTCATGCCAGAGTATTCGATATTGAAACCGGAAGCCAACTCCGAATCGGCCTCCACCAAATCAAAGGGGCTGCGGTTGATCTCAGCCAGAGTGGCCAAGAAGAACACCACGAACCCCAGGGGCTGTACCAGGATGAAAGGCACGTCCTGGGCGGCAACCAGCTCGGTTATAGAAAGTGATCCGGTGAGGATGACCACACTAAGAAGGGCCAGCATCAATGGCAGCTCATAACTCATGAGTTGCGCCGTCTCACGCATGGCCCCGATGAGGCCGTACTTGTTATTACCCGCGTAACCCGAAAGAAAGATGCCGATGGTGCCGATGCCGCTTACGGCTAAGATGTAGAGCACTCCTGTGTTGAGATCGGCAAGCTGCAGTCCGGGCCAAAGGGGGATTACCGCCAACACCATCACCACGGGCACAAATGCTGCCACCGGGGCCAGCCAGAAGAGTAGACGGTCGGCCCGAGAGGGGATGATATCCTCCTTGGTCAGAATCTTGATCATATCGGCAAATGCCTGAAGCAGACCCAACGGACCCGCACGGTTGGGGCCAAGACGGGCCTGGAAACGGCCCAGGCCTCGCCGTTCAATCCAGATATAGGTCATAACCGTAACCATAAGGAAAGCGATGAGGAACACCCCTATGACTAAGGCGTGCAGCCAGAGGTTACCCGGCCAATCTGGGGATATGGCGGGATAAGTCGGCATCAGCGGTCCACCTCGCCCATGGAGATATCAATGCTCCCAAATATGATGATGGCATCGGAGAGTTTCTGTCCGATGAGCATCTCTTTAAGTGCGCTTAGATTGAGGAAGGCTGGGGCCCGAAAATGGCAACGATAAGGCGTTTCGCTGCCGTCAGATACCAAATAGCAACCCAGCGCACCTCGGGGCGCCTCCACCTGAGCATAGGCCTCGCCCCTGGGAGGACGAAAACGGAGCGGAACGTTATTCATGGTCTTTCCTGCTGGGAGCTGCTGAGTGGCCTGCCGTATAAGATGAATGCTCTCTCTCATTTCGGCCATGCGTACGCGGTATCGGTCGTATGTATCACCTATTGTCCCCACCGGGATGTCGAACTCTAAATGGTCGTAGACCGAGTAGGGGCTAGCCTTCCGGATATCCCAACGAACCCCGCTACCGCGCAACACCGGGCCGCTGACCGAAGCGTTAATGGCCATCTCGGCTGAAAGGCGTCCGACGCCCTTAGTGCGCCCCAGCAGAACCTCGTTTTCGGCCAAGAGGGCATCGTACTCATCCAAAAAGCCGGGCAGGGTTCTAAGGAGTTTGTCCAAGGCAGGTAAAAACTCGGCCGGGAAATCGTGGCTTACCCCGCCGAAGCGCATGAAGTTATAAAGCAGGCGCTGTCCGGTAACCATACTGAAGAGGTCCAGTATCTTCTCGCGTTCGCGGAACATATACATGAAGGGGGTATAGAAAGCCCCCATATCGTTCATGAGGGAACCTATCGCTAGGAGATGGCTGGCGATACGCTGTAGTTCGCCCATGATGACCCGGATATATTCCGCCCGAGCCGGCACACTTATGCCGGCCAGTTCCTCAAGGGCTAAAACATACGGCCAATTGTTGTTGATGGCCGAGACATAGTCCAAGCGGTCCGTCAGAGGGATATTTTCCTTGTATGTACGTCCCTCCATCAGCTTTTCGAGTCCTCGGTGGAGATAGCCGAATACCGGTTCCACATCGGTCATGATCTCCCCGTCCATCGTCGCCCGCAGGCGAAACACGCCATGGGTTGAAGGGTGCTGCGGCCCGATATTTAAAATAAAGGGTTCGGTTTTAAGCATTGCCCTGATAGTCCTTGCGCAAAGGATATCCTTTAAATCCTTCCCAAAGCATGATGCGCCGCAAATTGGGATGGCCGGCGAAAGCAATACCGAAGAGGTCGTAGATTTCACGCTCCTGATAATCAGCCCCGCGCCACAATGGGCTTATTGAGGGCACGCTCGCGTTTTCCTTGTCCACCCGCGTCCTTATGATCACCGCTTCATTCCTCTTAAGCGACAGAAAGCGATAGATGATCTCAAAGTTGTCCGGATAATCTACCGCCGTGATCATATCAAGATAGGTAAAATCAAGGCCGGGAGTCTCTTTTAGATGCCTGGCAGTTTCCAGCAACTTTTCCGGTTGCACAATGAGACCACTCCCGGACGGGTCAATTTCTGCCCCCAGGGAACATGCCAGCTCGGGTAGTGCCGGCAATTTCATTACCGGCTCGCCCTGGCGCTGGAGCGCTTGATTTTCTTGCGCAACATCTCTACGGCATTCAATAGCGACTCGGGGCGTGGTGGGCAGCCGGGGAGATAGACATCTACGGGAATGATGTGGTTGTAGCCCGGTACCACCGAGTAAGAACCGCGGAAAATGCCGCCCGTGATGCCACAGGCACCCATGCCGATCACCCATTTTGGTTCGGCCATTTGGTCGTAGAGGCGGCGTATCTGGGGAGCCATTTTCCAGGTGAGGGTGCCCGCCGTGATCATCAAATCGGCTTGCCGAGGTGAGGCTCTAAGAACCTCCATACCGAAGCGAGCGATATCAAAGCGCGAAGACGAGGTGGCTATCACCTCAAAAGTGCAGCAAGCGGTAAAGCATATGTTGGGCCAGAGCGATGCGGCGCGAGCCCAGTTTAGGGCTGCATCCAACGTCGTAGTGAGGACATTGCGTTTTAGCTCTCCGTCAAGCCAAGCATTGGGGTCGGGGAGGCGTTCTCGGCTTAGGGCGCGCAGAGATTCAATGATAGCCCCTTCCTCGCGCTCAAGCTCAAAAGTACGCAGATGGTTGCTGGGCGCTACTTCCATACTAGAACCTTTTTGCGCCAGGCATAGGCATAGCCCAGGGCGATGATGCCGATGAAAATAAAAGCCCCGATGAGACCCGGTGTCCCCAGTTCTTTCAGTCTTACCGCCCAGGGAAAGACGACGATGGCCATTGCATCCAGAGCTACCATCATAATGGCATAGAAATAGTAACGGGGATTATATTGCACCCAGCTCCGTCCGATGGTTTGCAGACCGCACTCATAGGTAGCGTTTTTGGCGGGGTTGGGTCGGTGGGGCACGATTTTAAGCCGGCGCAGGGCGACCGGCAAGGCGAGCATCAGTCCGGCAAAGGCCAGAGTTATCAGCAAAAAGAGGGCAACGGAGAGAAAGCTCTCAAACAACACCGACTCCTTGGGCTGAAATGTAAGGAATAAGGCAGAACTATATCACCTATCTGCAAGCAACGTCAACCTATCTGGCGCTATACTCAATACTTAATTGCCACGGGGGCAGAGATGGCGATGCTTCTTAACTAACGTATTCTTCTGGCTGTTATTTCTTGGATTGATTTGTGCTCCAGCGTATAATTAAGAGGAACAGCAAAAATTACCTGGGAATCGATTAGGACGGATAATCGAATTCAGCTCTTTGAGAATAAGCGTATCAGCGCGGCCTGGGACTAAAAAACGATTACGTGCACTATTTGGTTGCTGAGAAAGGATTGAAATACATGCCAAAGCTACGAAAAACGCTTGGCGCGGCAGGTTCTTCGTATATTCTATCACTCATGCGCCTTATTGAAAAACAAAGCAAAGCCACTATTGCAAGCTGGTGTTTGGGTTATTGCGAGGAGCATGTTCTGCCCATTTTCGAGAAGCATTGCCCCGGCGACATTCGCCCGCGCATGGCGATCAGCGCTTCGCGTGATTGGTTCCAGAACAAGAAGAAACTGCCCGAAATAAAATACGTCATTCTTAATCAATGCCATGCCGCAGCGCGTGAACTAGTCAACAACCCTGCCGCCCAAGCTGCCGCAAGAGCCTGCGGGCAAGCCGCTGCATGCTGCCACGCGCCGACTCATTCGTTGGGACTGGCATTCTATGGTGCGGCCGCAATCGCTTATGACCGCGCAGGGTTGTGTGAAAAACCTGAAGTTTACGACAAAATAGCAGCCAATGAGTGCGCCAAGATGGAAGCAGCGCTGCAGGCGTTGGCGGTGGAGAACGAGCCGATTCCGGCGAAGATTAAATGGAGGCGCTGATTATGAGTGAATACGCAGTAGCAGAGCTGGAAGACGCCAGAGATGCCATACAGTCGTCTATACGAAAAATCGAAAAAGCATTGGATACCTTGTTGAAAAGAACACCGCAACCGCAGCCCCAGATAACGCTGGCAAAACGTAACCTAAGAGCACTCCGGTTATCCTTGTCTTTGATAGAGAGAGAATTGCAGGGTATCTCTTGAACAGCAGCGAAAATTTCTCAGTGGCTTCACCGCCACTGGCATAGTCTGTAAGCGTGGCAACACAAACCATAACATGATGGCGCACTTCCATGGCGACTACATCACCAAGGATGATGCAAAGATAGCCAAGAACTATCTTTTGGAGATGGAGCTGACACGTCTGAACCTGCTTGTAGCTCTGTTCCTAGAACGGCTGGATGGCAGCCCCCGACAACCAGATTGCCTCTGTGAAGCGTGAGGCCTTGCAGGCGCATGGCAGAACCTTGTGTGAACAGGCTTTTGCAAAAGGCCGAGAAGGAGTTTGGGATTTACCGCGTGATGGAGATAAAGCAACTTGAAAGTGACTTCGACAAGGCAGTGAAGCTACTGACTGAAGCGCAGGTCAAGGATGCAGACGGAGGTGCGGACGAATGAGCTCAGCATCATGGCCGCGACACTTTTCCGAGCAGAATGACAAGCACGTGTTTTCCATGGCACGCTTGATGCGCTCCGGAAAACCGAGGCAGTACTCTGCCGGTAATTGGCAACTTAGCTGAGCGGTTGACAAACAAGGAGGAAAAAATGTTTTGTTGCAACTGTGGGGCGGAACATGATGATAATGCTGCGTTTTGCAGTCAATGCGGCGTAAGCATTGGCACAATAATAACTGTTAATGAACAAAATCGAAACAAGCCTTATTATTCCGGCCTTAGTGTGGCTACGCTGATATTAGGGATAATTACCTTTTTTACTTCCCCTCTCACATTCTTCTTCGGAACAGGAGTGTTCTTCGGCGTTCCCACAATCATCATGGGGATTATGTCAATAGTAAAAACTAGAATAATGGGACACTGGGATGTGCCAGGTGTGATTGGGCTAGCCTTTGGAATCATTGGACTTGTTTTCGGTCTGTGGAGCTCTGTTCAAGCGGGAGTGATCCCATGGTAGCAAGTTCAATTGTTGAAATAGCCATACAAAGTGAGCCATCATTCTCCTGCAAAGAGACGCTCTCGGACTGATTGATAAGCGACAAGGGCCACCAAGGCCTTGGAGTGCATTTCGCATGATATTGACAGTAGAGAGGCATAAGGGCGGTTCGTTTAACATAATGGACTAACTCAGATGAAGCGCTCACGGTAGCAGAGCTGCGAGATATGCGACTCGCTGGCAAGTCAGGCTACCTATGCTTGTTGGGGCAGGGGGCGGCAAAGCTCCTTATAATGGCACTCGTCTAGGATATAACTTGTAAAAAAGGAAAAAGAGATGGCTAACCAATGAGCAGTCAGGTACTCAGCATACGAGGCATGACCTGCGCCGCCTGTGCACAGAGGATTGAAAAGAGTGTACACAAACTGCCGGGCATACGAAAAGCCACAGTAAATCTGGCTAGCGAAAAGCTCTTCGTAGAGTACGATGAAAAAAGCTTGCCGCTTTCCAAAATCAAAGAGGCGGTGGTCAAAATGGGATATGAAGTTGAAGAACAGCTGGCCAACACCAGCGTAACTATCCCCATTGAAGGCATGACCTGTGCTGCCTGCGTCCGGCGAATAGAAAAGGCTGTCAGTAAACTGAACGGCGTGGCCAGTATCTCCGTCAATCTAGCCACCGAAAAGGCCGCTGTTGCTTACGCTCCGCAAGTGATACGTCTTTCAGCCATAAAAGAAGCTATCGAAAAAACTGGTTACACACCATTGGGAATCAACCAAGCGGATGGTGGCGACAAAGACCGGATGCGGAAGAAGAAAGAAATCAGGACACTCTGGACGAAATTTGTCGTTGCCGCACTTTTCTCGGTGCCGCTGCTCTATATCGCCATGTCCCCGATGATCAATTTTGTAACCCTGCCGTTGCCGTCTTGGTTGCATATGATGCACCACCCTTTGACGTATGCGCTGACGCAGATGGCTCTCGTCATACCGGTGCTGGGGGCTGGTTATCGGTTTTATACCGTGGGCTTCAAGTCACTATTTCGCCTCAGCCCGAATATGGATTCCTTGATAGCCCTCGGCACCTCAGCAGCGGTTCTATATAGTGCCTATAACACCTGGCAGATTACAATGCATAATGATGCGGCAGTGGAATCCCTATATTTTGAATCGGCAGGTGTGATCATCACCCTCATTCTCCTTGGTAAATCACTGGAGGCTGTATCCAAAGGCCGGACCGGGGAAGCTATCAAAAGACTGATGAGCCTAGCGCCGAAATCAGCTGTTATCATACATGGCGGCCAAGAAAAAGAAATCCCCATTGATGAGGTGGAAATCGGCGATATCATCATCGTAAAACCGGGCGCTAAAATCCCGGTGGATGGTGCGGTGACAGACGGTCATACCGCTATTGACGAGTCAATGCTGACCGGCGAAAGCATGCCGGTAGAAAAACAGCCCGGCGACCCGGTGTACGCTGCCAGTATAAATACTACAGGCTTGATTAGATTCAAAGCCGAGAAAGTCGGCTCCGAAACAGCTCTGGCCCAAATTATCAAGCTGGTAGAGGATGCTCAAGGCAGCAAGGCTCCCATTGCGGCACTGGCCGATAAAGTATCCGGGGTCTTTGTGCCGGTGGTATGCGCTATTGCTTTGATGGCTGGCATTGCCTGGCTGATTGGAACGGGCGGAGATGTGAAATTCGCGCTTACGATATTTATATCGGTGCTGGTGATTGCCTGTCCGTGTGCACTGGGCTTGGCCACACCCACCGCTATTATGGTCGGTACCGGTAAAGGTGCAGAGAACGGCATACTTATCAAAGGGGGAGAGGCGCTGGAGATGGCCCATAAAATCGACACCATCATCCTCGACAAAACCGGCACTATCACCACAGGCAAGCCCACGGTTACTAACGTCGTCTCCGCCGCAGATATCAGCCCCGATGACTTGCTGCGGCTTGTAGCTTCAGCCGAGAAAGGTTCGGAACACCCGCTTGGCCAGGCCATTGTTGAGGGAGCGCAAAATAAGGGGTTGGAGCTTATCAATTCCGAGCGCTTCAATTCCATAACGGGCAAGGGCATTGAAGTGGCAATCAGCGGGCAAACCGTGTTGGCCGGAAATCGCCAGCTGATGGAGGAAGGCAGGGTGCCCCTGAATCATTTCGAAGCCGAAGCCGATAGACTGGCCAGTGAAGGCAAGACGCCGGTGTATGCGGCGGTTGATGGGGTGTTGGCAGGAATTGTGGCGGTGGCCGATGTTGTCAAGCCCTCCAGCCGCGCTGCGATTGCACAACTTCATAACATGGGCCTAGAAGTCGCCATGATTACCGGCGATAATCAAAGGACAGCGCACGCTATCGCTGGGCAAGTTGGCATCGACCGTGTTTTGGCTGAGGTACTGCCGCAGGATAAATCAAATGAGGTTAAGAAGCTGCAATATGAAGGCCGGAAGGTGGCCATGGTCGGCGATGGAATCAATGATGCACCGGCACTGGTCCAGGCGGATATCGGCATGGCTATTGGCTCCGGCACAGATGTGGCCATGGAATCGGCAGATATCGTCCTCATGCGCTCGGATTTGAGGGACGTTCCTGCTGCGATTAACCTAAGCAAACTGACCATTCGCAACATCAGGCAAAATCTGTTTTGGGCGTTCGCGTATAACGTGGTTGGCATTCCCGTAGCTGCCGGGCTGCTTCATCTGTTCGGCGGGCCGCTGCTTAACCCCATGATCGCCGCGGCGGCAATGAGCCTTAGCTCGGTTTCCGTACTTACCAACGCTCTGCGGCTTAGGCGATACAAGGCAATAGGGATATCATAAGTGGATACTTCAAATACTTGACTAGTTGATAGGTTGTAAGGTAGGATATCAACGTGACAAAAACAGCATTTACGGCAGAAGGAATGTCCTGCGAGCATTGCGTCAAGGCCATTACCAAGGCGGTAAGCGCCCTTTCGGGCGTTGCAAATGTGGCGGTAGATTTATCTACCAAAACCATAATGGTCGAGCATGATGCTACAAAAATATCAGGCGTTAGCATCAAATCCGAGATCGAGGGCCAGGGCTACGAAGTAGTGGCCTTGGAAAGCTGTTAAAAGCCGCATTGCCTTGACAACTAAGAGGCAGCCCGATGGTTTTTAAGCATTAGCCTTGGAGTCTGGGCCATGGGTTGGTCGGTATCAGGAAGTGCTACATAGATAACGAGTGGATCATGGCCAGGCTAATGGTCTTTGGTATTGGGTCGCATAAAGTATGAATAGGTCTGTAATTAATATATTTACGATAAGCCACGTAAGCAGTGATCTTGCAGAGAGGCGGAAGCATAAAATACAGTCGTTGTGGCGGAAGTGATTTATTCTTAGCGACAAACAGACTGGGTAAACTCATGATTAATACAATACGGATCTCAAACAGGCAGAGTATTCCGCTCGTATTTCGTGTTCCTAAGACAAACTCAGCCCTATTTAAAGACGGCCTTTCTTCTTAAGAAGAGCCGTCTATTATTTTTTCTCTTAAGCTCGTATGCTCAAGGAGGTAAATCAAGTGAATAAAGTAAAGCTTCTATCCAAAGCCCTATTGGTGTTTCTGCCACTAATTTTGATTCTGGGGGTTATACCTTTTACACCGCTTTCGCCATTTACCGGACAAAAGGTAGCGGCAGCGGATGTCGAGGAATTTGTATTTGAGGTAACCGTACCGGCGGGAGGTACATTCAGAATACCTGTAAGTGGACGGTTGAATAATATTAACAACTCGTACAACTGGAATATTGACTGGGGTGATGGAAATACGCAGACTGCTTCGGGTACCGGCTCAACAACCAGTGCCGGAATCCCACATACCTATACCACTGCTGGGATATATATTATCACCATTACACCTAACGCCTCAACCGATGCATGGCTGAAAGCTTTTGGCTTCTATGACGGTACATCCGGCGCCAATGTTCAGACAAACAAAGAAATGGTTACCAAAATTGTTAGCCCGCTTACCCCATTGATGACACGTACACAGACGCAATTGAATGCAGGCACTGCACCAACCAATGAATGGTATTATGCTTTTTACCAATGTATCAATCTGACCATGGGGCCAGATTTTACTTTCTCTGCTAGCTGGAATGATATTACAAGAGTAGGCGACAGCTTTGTCAGAAATCTGTTCTCCGGTTGCTCTGGTGATGCTTTTACCATGAACTCAGTATTCAATTTCCCACAGGGTATTACTACTGTCGGTGATAACTTCGCTCAACTCATGTTCTCCAGTTGCCGTGGTGCCTCCTTTACCATGAACTCGGTCTTCAACTTGCCACAGGATATTGCTACGGTTGGTAATAGATTCGCTTCCCAGATGTTCCAAGAGTGCCGTGGCGCTGCTTTTACCATGAACTCCGTATTCAACCTTCCGCAGAGTATTACAGACTTTGTTGGCGATTCTTTCGCTAGTTCTATGTTTTTCCGATGCTATGGTTCTGCTTTTACCATGAACTCCATATTCAACTTTCCACAGGGTATTACTACTGTCGGTGATTACTTCGCTTACTGTATATTCCGCGAATGTTATGGTTCTGCTTTTACCATGAGCTCTGTATTTAGCTTACCACAGGGCATTACTACGGTTGGGAATAGCTTCGCTAGTTCTATGTTTTACCAATGCTATGGTTCTGCCTTTACCATGAACTCCGTATTCAACCTGCCGCAGGG
>WRNP01000038.1 GCA_009776515.1 Dehalococcoidia bacterium
TTGCCTTCCTCTGTGTAGAACTTGATGGCAAAGCCGCGGATATCACGCTCGGCATCTGCTGCTCCGCGCTCCCCCGCCACTGTGGAAAAGCGGACAAAGACCTCGGTTTCCTTGCCGACAACAGAGAGTAGCTTGGCCTTGGTGTATCTGGTCACATCATGGGTGACGGTGAATTTGCCAAAGGCTCCACTGCCCTTGGCATGCATGCGCCTTTCGGGGATGACCTCCCGGTCGAAATGCGCCATTTTTTCCAGGAACCAGACATCTTGCATGACCATCGGCCCGCGCGGCCCTGCGGTGATCACATCCTGGTGATTGGCAACCGGTGCGCCGTTTTCTCTGGTCAGCTTTTTCTTGGCTTCACCCATGGATATTCCTCCTGAAGATTTATTTAGTCGTACTATCAAACACTCGATAGACCATTATAACGCGTCTTGTGTCGCATACGCCAATTGCTAAACTCTCACGATAGCAGATAAGGGGCCTGAATTAATGCCTGACCCGTTACGCATTATCAAAATCCGTGTTAACAAAATTACGGAACAAGAGCCGGCAGAAGCTTCTGCGGACAGTGCCGGCATGGCTCCCGTTGCAATGCCTCAAGCCTGACGGATGAGAAACAGGGAGATTCCTTGACAAGCATCAAATCCAGGGCGATATCCGGGAGACTAAAAACAAAAAGCTTTTTCAAGCGATGCCAGACTTATGCGTGGTTATGCTCTTCCCTTGCCCTCTTAGCCGTGCTTTAGTGCCAGTGAACGTCGTGCATACGGTGCCTATCTTAGACACCACGCGTCGCTACTGCTTGCCCATTCTGGTTAAAAGTCAACAAGCCCCCATTGAGTTACCCTCCTGTATATTAGATGGAATAGAGTGTTTGTTTATTGGCGCATCGGAAAGACATCACTCCAATATTGTAACATCGGACAAGTCAGCCTTGCATGACTTCATGAACGAGTAGGATATGTTATCTGCCTGACAATTAACAAATTTAACGCGTTTGAGTTTGGAATTCTTGAAGAAGGAGTTGCGAATGATGGCACCATTGAATTCAACCCGCGAGAAATCACAGTTATCGAATTCACAATCAATTAGTTCACCATCGAAAACGATGGTCGACAACTCCCCCAGGTTAAACGAAACCCCGGTTAGTGTCGCACCACTCAGCCGGATGTTTTTTACATGGCTCCATTTAAATGACACCCCGGTCATATTGGTAGCGGAAAAGTCGCAATCTTCAATGGAACTGGTACTGAAAACACTGTCACTTAAATCAGCTTTACGAAAGTCACAATGCTTGACGTTTGATCTTGAGAATTTGCATTTCCTCAAGTCGGAATCCGTAAACTCGCTCTGCTCAATATTGTTATTTTTCAAAACGAGAGTGGACAATTCAGATTCCACAAAGCGACACCTCTTGATATTGGAACTGCTTAGTTGTTTAGCAAGACCCCTCAAGTGAGAAAAATCCGCATCCAACCAATTGCTGCGAGACATGTTCCACCTACGCTGTTTTGCCGGTGCACTGGCATTCTTCTGCACCAGTGCAAAACTATATGCTTCCGCCGATTTTGTATCCTTAGAATCGCTGAAGTAATTCAAATCGACACCAAGGATCTCCGTCATGCGCTGAAAAGTCATGATATCCGGCATCGACTCCCCACGCTCCCATTTGCCTACTGCCTGGGCACTGATCGACAGCCCGTCTGCAAGCTGCGCCTGTGATAAGTTTCTCAGCTTTCTTGCCACGGCAATCTTTTCCCCGATTTCAAATACTGATAAAGACATTTTGTTTTTCCTTTCAAAGATTTGTTATCAGTATAATACCAAGCCAGATTCCGCCTGCCAAGATATATATTGCTACCGTTGGTTGTTTTTGGATACTTTTTGTTGTTTCTGGTTGTTTAACCTTAGGTTCCAGTGAACGTCGCAACGCCCCCAAATAAATGTAGGTGCTATGTTTATTACATAGCTGAAGGCTTTCCTGCAAGATTGAGGCGCGGGTAGCGTATCGCCTATAATCTAAAGCAGATGATCCATGAGGACCTGCATAGCTGGCACCTTACGCCCACAGAGGCGGTTGCTCTACAGAGGTGCTTGGCGGCCAGGGTGGTGAGGGAAGGTGAGGCAGCGGCGGTATGTGTAGTGGGTGGTGCCGACGTGTCGGTGGGGATGGATCGGATGAGTGCTCGGGCGGCGGTGGTTACCATGAGCTACCCTGCGTTGGAACTCATCCAGGTTGCGATAGCGGAGGGCAAACTTGATTTTCCCTATATCCCCGGTCTCCTCTCATTCCGCGAGGCTAGGCTGATCCTGCAGGCTTGGGAACAGCTTACTCATGCCCCGGATCTACTGTTGGTGGATGGTCACGGTATTGCCCATCCCCGGCGGCTGGGCATTGCCAGCCACCTGGGGTTGTGGTTACAGGTGCCCACCATAGGTTGTGCCAAATCCCGCCTGTGCGGGGATTACCTTGAGCCCGGCCCCCTTTCCGGGGATGCTCAACCATTGTATGACCGGGGCGAATTGGTGGGTATGGTGTTGCGCACGAAAAGGCGCACTCGGCCGCTGTTTGTCTCCGTGGGGCATAGACTTGATCTGGAAAATGCGGTGGCTTGGGTGCTAAAATGCCTACGCGGGTATCGTTTACCGGAGCCAGTGCGCCTGGCGCATCTGGCATCCAACCAGCGACTGCCCTGAGGCAGATAGTTCATCATTAAGTGTATGGTTCCCAAAACTGGAATTTAGGAGTGATATGTCGGAACTGGAAGACGGATTACTGGAGTTAAGAGAACGCCTGGCGCGTGATATGGAGCGTCTTTGACGTTCCGGCAAAAGAAAATGAGATAGCTCGTCTGGAGAAAGAGTCTGCTGCGTCGGATTTCTGGCAGAACAGCGATTCGGCTCAAGTGCTCATGCGCCGCTTGGGAGCGATAAGGAGGCAGGTGGATGAGTGGCGTGGCTTAGAAAGAAAAGCCGCAGAACTTTTGGAACTTACCTTGCTGGCCGAGGACGACAGTGCCCTCTCTGCCGAACTTGAAGGCGAGAGCGCGGCGCTTGCCCTGAAATTGGACGGACTGGAGTTCAGCCTGGCCTTTAATGGGCCCTACGACGTGCGCAACGCTATTTTGGCCGTCCATGCCGGAGCGGGTGGAGTGGAGTCCATGGATTGGGCGGAAATGCTGCTCAGTATGTATCTCCGCTGGGCCGAGGAGAGCGGCTTTAGGGCGGAGATTGTGGACAGGTCCTACGGCGAGGAGGCGGGTATCAAGAGTACCGTGGTGCAAATAGACGGCGAATATGCTTACGGATATCTTAAGTCTGAGCACGGGGTACACCGGCTGATCCGCCTGTCACCTTTTGATACCGATCATGCCCGCCATACCTCATTTGCCTTGGTCGAGATCATGCCCGAAGCCGAGGGCGAGGTGGACGTCCATATCGGTCCCGACGACCTTAAGATAGATACTTTCCGCTCATCGGGGCCGGGTGGCCAGAATGTACAGAAGGTGTCCAGTGCCGTGCGCATCACCCATCTTCCGTCGGGCCTGGTGGTGACTTCTCAGACCGAGCGTTCACAGCTCCAAAATAAAGAGGCTGCTATGCGTATCCTGCGCTCGCGGCTATTCCAGCAGGAGCTGGCTCGCCGGGCCGAGGAGAGGGCTCGCCTTAAAGGCCGGCGCATCTCGGCCGAATGGGGCGCTCAGATCCGAAGCTATACCCTGCATCCGTACCGCCTGGTGAAAGACCATCGCACCGGCTACGAGACGGGTAATACCGAGGCGGTGCTAGCCGGTGATCTGGACGGGTTTATCAAAGCCTATCTTCGTTTGGGCATCGGCCAAGACGGCGAATAATGGGTGGTGCCTGGGGTTCTGTGTGGTGCCGGAGAAGGGCTTTTTGCGAGAGGGGGAGTACCAATGAGACGACATAATATTGCCCAGCGCATTTTTGGCTTGGGGGTTGCGGTGATGCTCATCGTTGGGCTTGCCCTAGGTGCAGGACCAAGCTTGGCGCAAGGTGAGCCGGAGATCACTCGCATGGCGGCAGTCCCCAATTTTCCCGGAGCCATCACTTTTACCCTTGAAGCCTCGGCCGGTGCGGCCATCATCGATATTCGCCTCCACTACCGAGTGGAGCGCGACAGCTATGCCAAGGTGGTGTCCGAGGCAAAACCTGTATTTGCTCCTGCTGCCCAAGTAGTCGTCTCCTGGACTTGGGACTTGCGCTATATCGGCGGTCTCCCGCCTGGGGCGGCGGTGGAGTACTGGTGGACGGTGCGGGACGTAAGCGGCCTGAGCGTTACTTCCACTCCGGAAACATTTATCTTTACCGACACCCGTTTTCAGTGGCAGCAGACGGTTTGGGACAATCTTACGGTGTACTGGTACAGCGGCGGCGAGAGCGGTGCCCAGGTCCTCTTGGAAGCCTCGCTTGCGGGCTTGGCGGAACTTGAGGCGAAGACGGGGGCTCGCCTTACCAGACCGGTGCAGATATATGTCTATGCCAGTACCGAGGCCATGCTGGGGGCTATGATGTTTGCGCAGGAGTGGACGGGGGCGGCTACTTATACCGACCATGCTACCATCCTCATCGGTCTCTCCTCTGACTGGGAATGGAACGAGAGAACGATGGTGCATGAACTGGCGCACATGATCAGCTACCAGCTTACTCGCGGCCCGTATACCAGGCTGCCGATTTGGCTGAGCGAAGGCTTTTCGATGTATGCCGAGGGCGAACTCAGTCTGTTTCCTGCCAGCGAGCTGACTTCGGCCCTCAACGACGGCACCACCCTTACTGTGCACAGCCTTTCAGGACCATTCTCCGCCGACCCTGCTCGGAGTTACCTGTCCTATGCCCAGAGCTATAGCTTGGTGGATTATCTGGCAGCCACCTATGGCCAGGAGCGCCTGCTGGCGCTGCTTGCGGTCTTTGCCGGCGGGGCAGATTATGATGGGGCTCTGCAAGAGGTGTACGACTTTGATATGGACGGACTTTACGACCGCTGGCTGAGGTATGCCATGATCAAATATGTGGGGATGATACTGGCATGAAGAAGCTGTTTCCCGTTCTGCTCTCGGCCCTCATTTTGCTGACAGGATGCGCCTGGCCTGCCGCCACCCCATCGGGCGGGGTCGGCAACCTCAACCTTTACGGCACTGATCCCTACACCCTTGATCCGGCCCTGGCCGGCGACAGCGCCTCCGTGGGGTATATCATTCAGCTTTTCAGCGGGCTGCTCAGATTGGGTGACGATCTGGAGCCGGTGGCCGATATTGCCGCCAATTGGACTATTAGCCCCGACGGACGGGTATACACCTTTAACCTGCGCCAAGATGTCTACTTCCACAGCGGACGACAGGTGAAAGCGGCGGACTTCAAATACTCCTGGGAAAGGGCAGCTGCCCCAGAAACCGGCTCCCAGACGGCGGCTACCTATCTCGACGATATCTTGGGAGTGGACGAGGTGTTGGCCGGACGCACCAAGGACATCAGCGGGGTAAGGGTGCTGGATGATTTTACCCTCCAGGTCGAGCTTGTCGCCCCGAAGAGCTATTTTCTGGCTAAACTTAGCTATGTGACCAGCTTTGTGGTGGACCGGGAGAACGTTGCCCAGGGGCCTATTTGGTGGCGCACCCCCAGCGGCACCGGGCCGTTCAGGCTCCGAAGTTGGGTACAGGGCCAGGAGATTGTGCTGGTGCGTTTTCCCGATTACTACGGTGAAAAGGCCCAACTGGCTACCGTCATCTATCACCTGCTATCGGGTTACGCTATGAGCCTCTACGAGAAGGGCGAAATAGATATTGCCGAGATAGGCGTAGATTATTACGATTTGGTTACCGATCCTGCCGGTCCCTTTGCTCAGGAGCTGGTGATCACCTCTCAGCTTTTACTGGACTATATCATTTTTGATACCACCCAGCCGCCGTTTGATGACGCGAATGTGCGGCGGGCCTTTGCTCTGGCGGTGGATAAAACGAAGATAGCCGCCTTGCTCTTCCGCAATACCGTGACTCCGGTCGAGGGGGTGTTGCCGCCGGGGACGCCAGGCTTTAACGAGTATCTCTTGGGCTTGGCATTTGATGTGGAGCGTGCCCAAGCCTGTCTTGAAGCTTCGAGTTATGGGGCTAACCTGCCCGAGATCACGCTGACGGTATCCGGCTACGGGGGGCAGATACCCAGCGCACTGGAGGCCATTATCTATGATTGGGAGCTTTATCTTGGGGTGAGGGTTACGGTGCGCCAGCTTGAACCGGAAGAGTATCTGTACAACATCAATGCCGAGAAGGACAACCTGGTCATATTCGGATGGAGTGCCGACTATGCCCATCCCCAAAACTTCTTGGAGGTACTTTTTGGAGCGGGTAGGCCTTATAACATCGGGGAGTATGAGGGGGCGGCTTTTAACGAACTGCTAAGGCAAGCAGGTGCGTCACAGGATGAGGCAGAGAGCCTGCGGCTTTACCAAGCTGCGGAGCAAGCACTCATAGACGATGCGGCCTGCATCCCGCTCTGGTCGGGTGAGAGCTATACCCTGATCAGGCCGTACGTGCGGGGTTATATTCCCAATCCCCTAGGCCTTGTGTGGCTGAATACGGTATGGCTAGAAAGGTAGCCGATGCTGGGTGTGGTTAGGGGCACAGGCGGCTCACCGGGCCGATGTTTTTCCGTAGAATTTGCTCTCGTACTCTCCCCGCGTCATATCGGCCTCAAATATCAAGGTGACGGCTCCGGGGCCGACGTGGGCGCCAATGATTGGTCCCATCATGACGATGACGATATGACGAACGTTGACCTTGTCCCTGACCATCTTGGCGAGGGTCTCGGCATCCTCGGGGCAAGCGGTATGATTGATCAGTACGGTCTCGAGGGTGGCGTCTGGGGCGATGCTTCGTTTTAGCTGACTGGCTATGAGTTCCAGGGCTGCTTTCCGCCCGCGCACCTTATCCTTTAGCTTAAGGGTTCCGTCAACAGCTACATTCAAGACAGGCTTGACTCCCAACATCGAACCGGCCACTGCCGAGAGTTTACTGAGCCTCCCGCCGCGATGCAGATACATCAGATCATCAACCGTGAAGAGGGAAAAACAGGAATGTTTTTTCTCTTCCAGCCAATCTACTGTCTCGCCTGCCGACAGGCCTTCCGCACGCTTTTTAACGGCCAACATGGTCAACAGGCCGTGCCCAGAGGTGGCATTCAGGCTGTCAATGGGATAAATATTGCAGTCGGGATAGGATTCCTTAACCTCTTGAAGCGCGATCTTCGCGTTCTGAAATGTCGCCGAGAGTCCGCCGCTTAGGCCAATAAAGATAACGCCCTGACCCTTTTTGGCATACTCCGTGAAAACCGTAACAAATGCCCCTGGGTTGGTTTGAGAAGTCTTGGCAACGCTGCCGCTACGCAGTGCGTCATAATACTCTTTTCCGGATATTTCCTGCCAATATCCCGCATTGTGGGCTTTACCGTCTAAGTAAAACGGCATGGGCAGGATCTCAATGCCATGCTCCTTGATGTATTCGGGGGGCAAGTCGCAACTTGAATCAACCATGATGGTAAACGAGCTCATAATAAATACCTCTCCTCCTTAATGTTCGTGGGCGGGTTTGCCCTCGATGCCGTCGCTGGCGGTAATGGCCGTCAGTCGTTTCAAGAGTTCAATGGCGCGTTGCCGATCGCTTTCGCAAATTGAGTAGTATGTCCGCTTGCCTACCTTGCGTGCGGATACGATGCCGCTTTCCACCAGAATTCTCATGTGATGTGAGAGGGTTGACTGCCCTACGCTGACCTGTTTTAAGAGCGCTTCAGCGCACTTTTCGCCGCTTCGCAATAAATCTATGACCATCAGCCGGGTCTCATTGCAAAAGGCCATGAAGACCTTGGCGTTTTCAAGATATTTTGGCAATGTCGCTACTCAAATCTAATTTATTCGATATGTATTATACACTGCATATCTGCTCCAATGTCAATACCGGATTTCTTGACAATCAATCGTTTGATTGTTATAGTTTATTTAACTAATCGATTGGTTAATATTTATTTGCGAAAGGTCAAAAGGATGAACGTAAAGAATGGTGCAGCTACCAAGAAAAAGATTCTGAAGGTCGCTGCCAAACTGTTTTCCGAAAACGGATACAAGAGGGTGACAACGAGGGATATAGCCAGCGTTGTTGGGATCAGTTCGCCGTCAATTTATTACCATTTCCCGTCAAAAAACAAGATTTTGGCAAGCCTTTACAAATTGTATGCCGACGAATACCGCAAGGCACTCCCCGATCTTGACGAATTACTGCAACTCGCAGAAACTGCGCCTCCCCACGAAGTCTTGATGAGGGCAGTATTTTGCTACAACGAAAAAGTCCAAGGCATACTTAGTCAGATTCTTGTGACCGCCACTCGCGAAATAGGGGCTGACCCTGATAGCGAGCAATTCATCAAAGAGCATATCTTTGATTCTGTTGCAATAATACTGAAGCCGCTCTTGGAGCGTATGGTAGTGTTGGGGAAGATCAAGCCGCTGGATCTTGATGCTACCATCGAGATACTGGCTTATTACTGCTTCAGTGCTGCCGCTCTTAGTACCTCCTCGTTTGGCATTAACCGGGCCAGATATCAGGCCGATTTGTCACTCGTTTTTTCCTTGGTGATACCTATCGAGGAATAAAACGAGATATAGGAAGCTCTGTAGACTTAGTTCGCGATGATTGCGCCGCTACCCCGGGCATTGAATCGTGGGGGGCAGGGATAACGCCGGATATCAAAGGCGGAAAACTACTAAAACCACAATGGTGCATATTGAACAGTGGCACCCAACGAGATCGTTGGGTGCCACTCGGCGGAAACTGGCTTCAGATTACGGGCATACCCTCGGGGGCATTTGCCAAGTTTTGCCAGTGAGGATAAAGACCGTCTGACTATTTAAGCGCAGCCGAAAGGAGTCGGGAGAGCAGTGCCAAGTTTCGCTTTTCCTGCTCAAGTTGCCCGGATGCATAGGCTGGGTTGGCGAGCGATTTAACGACTATGAAATCCATCGAGCCCATTAAGAGATTGACGAAGCTTTCCAAATCAAAGCTGGAATCTATCCGTCCCACCCCCACCCCATATCTTAAGATGCCGATGGCGTATTCGGCGTTGTGATTGTTTGATTCGGCAAACATGGCATTGGCAATAGGGTCTTGGAACAGCCTCATGTAAATGATCTTAGTGATGCGAGCCATCCGCGCATGTTTTTTGGGGTCATCCGTATCAAACGTGTAGAAAAGCGTTCGGACAAACTCCTCTGCATCGGCCGTCTCAATTACAGCTCTCATCATTTCGATAGGCCTGCGGGCATCGTACTGGTGCTGCGCGTAGTAATTGTAGGCACACTCCAGTATCTTGCCTTTGTTTTCAAAGTGATAGTATATTGAGGCGGAATTGATACCAACCTTTCTGGCGATATCCCGAATGCTTACACTTTCATAGCCAAGTTCGCTGGTCATCTCTATAAAGGCATCAAAGATAAGCTCTTTAGTCCCCGAAAATTCGTCCATCGGTAGATCTCCTCAATATTGTATATATCGAGATGGCAAGCAAATCGGAGGAGCAGACATTAAGTGCATCCTCCTTTAATAAGCTGCAGCTAGAGTCAGCTAAATAGCGGCGTGCCCTTATCCGGAACATACCAGTGTAATGTAATACATTATGCCCTACAAGTAAAATCACTTGGCCGTGACATCGCCCCTGTCTTCAGGCGTTGAGCGCGATTTAACACGTCGGGAAAATAGGGCGCTTCATCGTCCTAATCCGTAACGCGGTTGTGCGGTAAACGTGTCACCTGGATATCGCCAGGCTGTAAAATAAGAAAAGTGATCCACGCCGACAAAAGCCGCCTGGGGTTCGCCACTGCCTGCGTGTCTGCCTTGCGAAAAAAGATGTCTTTACGCAAGTGCGATATCTTCTCTGGGGGCAAAGTTTGATGCGAAAGTCCAAACATTGGCAATACCATTTTTTAGACTAAACACAGCAAACGTGTTATAAAAATCTTCTTCAGTTGCGCAACTCGCTCTCCAAGCCTGCATAAACTGACGGGTGGGATGGCTTGATATTTCTTTCTTTAACATAATATCACTGGAAAGCTCAAGTGTGCCCCGAACGCGAATCTGCAGGTTTTGTGCCGGATTATAGAAGCACATCTGTACAGTCGGGTGTGCCAAGATTTGACGATAAACGTCTTTTGAGGGTCCGGTATGAAAGACCACCCCTGATTCATCCGCTTTATACAAAAGCATGGCTCTTACGCGAGGATCTCCTCCTTCAATCGTCGCTAAGAAAAAAGCCGGGTTGTTATTCATAAAGTCAAATATTTGTTCCCTTTGCATGGTTTCTTCTCCTTTTGTGTGCCGCTTTGGTGGAAGCAGTTCACTACTTTTTGCCGTATGACGTGTGATTTGTTGTGCCTATGAAGCCATTGATAACATCGGTGGTTTCGTGGCAAAGAACAGCTAACAGGCAACCCATTGTTTGCCTTCTCTGCAAATACATATTGATACTGTACTTTATGACCCTCAAAAAGTAAACATGCAAATATCGTACGGCTACCTGCCCGAATGTGGTGCGGTTGCTGGTCTATCTTACTATGGAAACAAAACCCTGAGATAATAAGCTTGACAGCATAACCAGGTGATCTATTCTCAAGTGGTGTCCAATGAAACTGATGTCATTCCAATTAGCGATGGTTTGAATTATGCACTCTCTACCGCGCGAGTCCCTTTTGCACTTGCTACACGACGAAACCCGTATTTCTTGGCAGCAGCTTCACCTATTCGGTTGAAGTATTCCGTAACCTCGTCAGATGTCATGCCTTTTGTTTCCTCATCTATTTTTCGTCGCGTCTCATGTATCTCATCCAGTATGGTATCTTGTTTTCTCATAATCAATCACCTCCATCGGAGTAACAATTTTTACGGGACGATAGCCAAAGAGAGTGTTTATTGCTCCTGTAAGCTCGATAGTTCTTTCTTTTACAATATGCCTAAAATTAAGACTGACAACCTTATCAAGCGAATTAACCGTTGCAATAGCAACATGCCTTGCGTCAGCAACTGACCCTTTCGGAAATGCGCCCTCTTTAATATATCTTTGTGCAAGCTTGTTTGCTTGTTTTGAAGCTGTAAGGACAATGATTTGATATTTACTAATCAACCCAATCATTTTCTCCCGTTTTCCTGCCGGAGCATCTTCAATTTCCCTAACAGTGTAATCAGAAGTAAATGGCTCAAATCTCCCCGCTACACATTCTTCAAACAAAGCAACTGTATCTGCATGGGCATCTCTGTCTGCATCAAGTTAGTAATTGAAAAGGGTTGTTTCAAAATATATTTTTTGCTTATTCATAACAGCAACCATACACATAGACGATCACTTGCCTTCTGCCGTAAAGCAATAACCGTGACCGACGATAATTGTTTATTCTAGCACATTCTGTTCGTATTTGTTTACAGATGCTTGAGTTCATTCGAAAACCACCATGTTAATTCTGGGATTCAATACCTCCAACGTGCTATAACTTTCATTTTTATTCCAACCTAGCCGCAAGGCGAAAGCTTCTGTTAAATGCTTGTGGCAAATACGCAGATATTTTTTGCGCTTGGTGTAGACAGATTTAGGAACAGCTAGCGAACCTGGTAGTTTTTCGTTATTTCCAACCAATAACAGAAGCTTTTTATTCTCTTCGTAGAGAAATTGGACGTATTTTGGCTTTGCTAATAAAACCTGGCATCCGAACTCAAACACTGCAGATCAAATACAACTTCGTGGGTTGTATTGGCTTAAACTAGACTCGCAAGCTAAAAAGACAAAAGTACGGAAGGTTCATTTTTGTAATGGCGGAGGACAAGGGTTTCCATTAAGAGCCATAAAAGGTGTGGTTTACAACGGCTTATCATTCTTGCTTAATTGGGATTCACAAAACCGGCGTAATTCAGTGATATCTTCGTTAATTGTTTGCCAAAGATATTTTGCGCTGAAATTGCCATAATGGTGGGCAGCAACATTTCTCATGCCACGGATATCTTTCCAGGGTATTTCTTGGTGTGTGTCTTTGAATTCATCAGAAATATGGGTCGTTAATTCACCTATCTGAAGCAAGCACATCGCAAGCGCATTTCTATAAACACTGTTTTCGCGGAGAGCACTCTCTGATGTGCTAAAAAGCGCATTTGTTTTATCTATATCATCGCAGTAATTTACGATTTTCTGTAACAGTACTTCATCACGTTTGTTAAGAGGCATAGACCATTACTTCTTCTGCACGGATTTCGTTTAAAAATGATTCGCTGAGCGCATCAGTTGGAATCACATCAACATGGGTGTGAAGGCTTTCCTCGAGTTCACGATGAAAACCAGCAAGACGAACAAATCCTCTCAAAGTACCGTCATCGACTATGCGCAAATCAATATCACTTCCAGAGGTTGCTTCGCCTCTTGCATATGAACCGAACAGCGCGACACTACCCACGCCATAGGATTGTGCAATAGGCTTGATGATTTGCGCTATCTCTTCAATTGTCAGTATTTTGTTTTGGCTTAACATCTTTGCCCTCTAATAGTGCAAGTATAGCATAACAAGCGGCCTATCATCGCCTCTCCTGCGCGCCTATTGATACTGTGCTTTATGCCTCTCGAAAAGTAAATAGCGCCATCTTAATTTGATCATGGGAAAGCGTATAATGTGAATACAGCGGAGGAATACCCAGCAAAGACGCCTACCGCATGGCACGAAAAGTAAGCGGTTTGAAGAAAGACTCGTTGCCTCCCCCATAAGTCATCAAGAAGAAGCAAGAACCTGCCATGCAATACATAACAGGCCAACATGCTCTCAATATCCCCTGCTCTCTGTTAACCTGTGGGGATTGGCATCAGGGTGCCATACAATGATTAGGCAATAATAGTAGAGCATTAGATGTTACGTAGTACTAGCCCCTACTCGATTCACCAATTTTCAGATTTTTGGGGTATGGATGGTTTTGATAACCCTGAACTTGCCTATAAGAGGAAGTTCCTTAACTTTCCCGCTGAATCCATTTTTTGCCCCTTTAATCATAGGTGGCAATAATGATAGCATCCAAGCGTTAACAAACAGCCCTATCACGACAATAGCTGGAGATTCATGTGGCAATATCTTTACAGGGAAATAAGCCATCACAGGGACTATGCACCACACAATCCAGAGGACCATCGCCTGGTTGGAATGAAAGCGTACATACCTAGAGTCGGGGGCAGAAATGTATGCAATACCAAATAAGAGATAGGTAGCACCGGCAATTGTCTTATGTTTTTCTATGTCGTCTGCGCTTATGCATTCCATGTCACTAAATGCATCTTCGGTAAGTTCGGCCAGAGAACGCTTGTTCTGTTTCTTTAACAAAAGTTGTCCAGATTTCCCCCGCGATTGTTGCTGCGCTGCCTGAGCGTCAATTAAGGATGAATTTTTATAGAATACTATGGTTTTTACTTGAGTAACAACTGTGGTAATGACCACCCCAATTAACGCGAGCGTTAATCCAAAAATGGGATACGAATACAATTTGTCATCGAAAAATGCCGGTCTCAGTATCAGCAATGCCATAAATGCGACGAAGCCGAAAATCGAATAGATAATTAGGCCCTACTGAAGAACGCCCCTTTTTTCTCCCTGGGCTGTTGATATGGCAAAACCATGATCGTAGTATCCCATATTGAAAAGACGCAAAAGAAGCCTT
>WRNP01000039.1 GCA_009776515.1 Dehalococcoidia bacterium
GTGGGTAAAGGGGCGCATACTATAAGCGCATGGCACCAGACCGAGGCTGTTTGCTACTACGAGTGCGAGGTGTAAACCGGTACTTGCTCTCCTGTTGAACCACAAATTGTCCATGCCACATGGTTAGAGCAAGCCAAAATGTCCGCACCCCTTGCAACACATGATCAAAGTTGCATTCCTGCCAACACCATCTCAATTGGAAAAAGCAATATCAATAAATAATGGTATCTTGCGTAGGCTTTGATTTCGTTGACCTCTTCGTTTTCTCCCTTCCCGCTGAAGGCAAAAATAAGAGGGTAGATGCTACCGCCAATAAGGTCAAGGGGATAATATCTAAATACCAAATTGCGCACCTCGGGGGCTATGTTTTTTAGAGCCCTTTCGAATTTAGGCATAAACAGTATTGAGCATACCAATGCGGCGACCCCGGGTATGGGTATTATAAATACTGCGGAGATTTGCATAATGCGATTCCGTGAAAGGATTAGGCATAAGGCCAGCGCAAATATTAGCGCTCCATGAATTATGTAGCATGCCAATATGGGCTTCCTCAGTTCTCTCAACTCGTACGATCCCATTGTGAGAACATTGAATCAACCCAAGCGAGGGAACTAACTAAGTTCACGAAAAGATTCGTCAGGAAAAACCACCCGGACTACGAGTAATCATAGGGTATGGTACCCCCCCCATGGCTTCTTGGGTTCCAGTGAACGTCGCAACACCATCCATCTAATGCCACAAGCCATTTCTGGGCATAAAAACACGTCGCAGAAAACTCTCGCAAGAATCTTAATCAGCCGGTTTGAGGTTCGATTCATCAGCGGCTCACCGAAATTCAAAGCTAAAAAGCACCTCGACCACTTAACCCAGGGGCGGTATTTTAGCTTGCTTGCCCACTGGTTCTGATATCTCTTTTTTATCTGCTTGTCTTGGAAAGCTTGCGCTATTTGCAGCCCTGCCGCATTGTGGATATGCCCAAGAAAGGCCAGAAAAATCGGTGTGCTATGGTGTGCCGGTATAGTTTGCAACAGGGTATCCCTGCTGTTGCCATAGCAGGGTTCCGCCTTCCAAGTGCATGACCTTATTGTAGCCTGCAGCAACGAGCGCCTCGGAAGCAGGTCGACTTTTTTCGCCCACGATGCAATAGACTACAATTTGGCGGTCCTTATCCGTTGGGAACTTATCTAGGTTTTGTGCGATCTCGTCATTTTTAATAAAGAGATCGGTGGTGGTGGCGCTGATTATCATGGTTATCGGGTCATCTACGCATACCAAGAAAAATGCTGATCGGGAAAGTGAGGCAAGCTGTGCTGGAGTGATGCGCCAGTAGGAGCCATTGCTTGTTGTAACCTCGGTGCCTGGCATTGCAGTAGAAGAAGTGGCCGGCGTGTCGCCACCACCACTGCAACCTGTGAATAGGATAATCATAGTGACGACAGCAAGTAGTAAATGCTTCATTCTGTTACCTCCTTGGTCGCATGATTATACACCATCAGCTCGCCTTTTTGATTACCTGCAACCCGATGAAAGCCCCTGCAAACACAGCCGCTCCAAAAATTAAGCCATTTAAACCAAGCGATGGCACGGCAGAAAAGAAGCCACCCATGATACAGGCTGAGGCCAAGCCCGCCCCGTAACCCATCATAATCCCTCCTGAAAGTGTGCGTATATAGACGGATGCCTGACGCGGACGGCGTAACCGGAAATCGCCAGAGATGGTAGCCGCGACAAATGAGCCGGCGATGATACCGATGTTGAGGAAGAGCCCCCAGGTCAACTGACCTGGCGCAGAGCCAGTAACTCAGGTGCCAGGTACAGCATCAAAGGCCGGCGGTGGGAGGCCTACAAAGGTAAAGCAGCCCTGTGCCCAGGACATAATCTCGCCAGTAACTGTCCATGGGCGGCCTGCTGCTTGGAACAGGAGTACGTTCATGATACCCAGCACAACCCCGCCTAGAGTAAGGGGCCAAGCCTTGGTAAAAAGCAATTTTACCACTCCGATAAATCGTGCGCTCAGTCTTGCATCCGAAGTGGGGGTATGATCAGTGGCGGGTGTTTTTGCCCTTATCCGTCTTACGATGATGAACAGGAGAATGATAACGAGA
Organism: Dehalococcoidia bacterium; assembly: GCA_009776515.1. Classification (GTDB taxonomy): domain Bacteria; phylum Chloroflexota; class Dehalococcoidia; order Dehalococcoidales; family UBA1222; genus WRNP01. Next base: position 2,106 of record WRNP01000039.1, read on the forward strand.
AGCGTGATTGCTACTGCTCCTACCCACCCGACTTTGGCTGGTAGCCATATAGCGGGGAGGGTGCTGATGTAATTCTCCCACCACCAAGGCCAGGTGAATTGAAGGGCTCCCATGCCTAGGATGATACCGAAAAAGGCTACCAGGGCGGAAAGGCCTCCTTCACCGATGCGGTAAAGGTTTCCTGTTATACAACCTCCGCTGAGCATCATGCCACTACCGAAGAGTAATCCACCCAAGGCCAGATGCCAGCCGAAAGGAGAGATGATGGCGGTGAGGGGGATATTTCCGGTGGTGGGGTCGGGTACCATGCGGTACATGATAAAAACAAAGCCTAACGTGGCGATAAAGAGGCCGCCCAAGATGCCTTGTAGCAGGCGAGTATCGCGGAAGAGAAAGCAGTTGCTCACTGCCGAAACGAAACAGAAGCGGGAGCGCTGTAAGATAAAGCCCAAGGCTAGTCCGAATATCCAGAAGAGCGCCAGGCGCGGCATGGTGGCATTGAGCCAGAAGAAGACTGCCAATACCATGCCCAAGGCCAAGACGGCAGCCCATAGTTTCCAGTTGAAACGTCGCCCTGGATTTGCTGGCTTATTCATGGCACTTGTGAAAAAGCGTATGCGGGCGAGAACAATATTTTGTGGTGTTATTAGAAAATATCTTGCTCGCTTGCCTGGACCGCTTTCTTCAACTCCTCGTTCAACATGGGCGGTAGGCCCTCAATATCTACCTTCAGGAATCCCCGGATGATGGTTGCGGTGGCTTCGTCGCGCGTAAGCCCCCGCGCCATAAGGTATTCCACCTCTTCCTCGGCGATTTTGCCTACGGCAGCCTCGTGAGAGAGGTCAACTCCTGCTTTGGCTCCTTTGAGTTCAGGGATGGCATGGATGAAGCCTGCCTCACCTAGAATGAGGCCGCGGCACTCCAAATGACCCTTGCAGTTGGCTACGTTACCTTCGATGTAGCCTCGGGAGACGATCTCGCCGCCAGTGGAAATGGCGCGAGCGATCATTTCGGTGCGGGTGCCTTCAGCATTGAGGAAAGCTTTTGAGCCAGCATCTATTTTGGAGCCTGGTGTGGCCACCATAACACTGTTGAAACGCACGGTGGCGTTCTCGCCCACACAGTGAGCTGAAGGGTTGAGCTGAATGGACTGCACGGGGCGCATGAGTACATAATTGGATAGAAACAGCCCGTCCTGCTCAATAATAGCCCCAGTGCGAGGGCGCACTTCTATTTCGGGTGACCAAGAATGAATCATGCTGAAAGTAACCTTAGCTCCCTTTTTGATATAGAACTCTGAAATGCCAAGATGCAACCCTGGCTCGTTGCCTGCGGTGGCACAGCCGGTGATGATATGCAGTTCCGAGCCTTCTTCGGCAATGATGATGTTGTGGACATCCTGGATAAGGCGTGCTCGGGAAAGATAGATACACGCTTGAAGGGGGAAGAGAGTTTTTGCCCCGGGTAGGGCACGGATGAAATAACCGTCAGCGTTGTTGAGTTCAACGTGGGCTGTGTATTTGTCGGCATCCACGGCAACGGCTTTCCAGAAGTAATCGCCAAGCCAACCATATTTCGCCAGTGCTTGGCTGGTGGCCATGACCTCAATGCCTTCCTGGGCCACTGAGGTGTGCAGGGGGCGATTGTCGAACTGTACGAAAGTGCCTGAGCGCTGGGAGGGATCGTCTAGCATGATACCGGTGGCCAGCATCTTGCGGCGATCCTGGTGGCGGATCTCGGACGGCGCAATTTGGACTGGAATTTCCGGCGGACACGTCTCATACTGCGCAAGGTTGATATCATTGCCGAAAGGGGCGCTTTTGGCAGCGGCCGCGCGAGCTTTATCCGACTTTTCTTTTACTTCTTCAGACATGCCACACACTCCTGGTAGCCCTTTTCCTTGATGCTGTTGAGGATATCGCGGGGATCGCCTTCACACATGATCATGCCTGCACAGAGGACGTAACCGGTGCGGGCATTTACGTAATCCAGAATATGTCCGGTATGGGTGATGATGAGGCCGCTGTGCGCCTGTTGACAAGCGGGGTGAGTCTCGTCAAGCAGTTCGTTGATGAGCTGGCCGATGAGGGCAATATTCTCCAGATCTACACCTGACTCTGGCTCATCCAAAAGGGCGAGGTCTGGGTTTTGGGCAAGGAGTTGGAGCATCTCGCTACGCTTTATCTCGCCGCCTGAAAAGCCGTGGTTGATGTCACGCTCAAGAAAACCTAGGAGATTGGCGCGCTCGGCGAGTTGCGTGACCTCAGCCCCCTTCTGTTCATATGGGCGCTTATCTCTGAAGCAGGCGGCTACCATGTCGTGTGTCTTCACGCCGCGCACTACGGGTGGGCGCTGGAAAGAGATGCCGATGCCTAGTCTTGCACGCCCGTCAACCGGTAGTGCGGTCACATCTTGACCTTTGAACAGTATTCTGCCCTGAGTTACTTTGTAGCGCGGAAAGCCCATGATCGACATGAGTAGGGTAGTCTTGCCACTACCGTTGGGTCCGAAGATGACGTGCGTTTCACCGGGCTTTAGGGTGAGATTAAGGCCATGCAAGATACCCCGGCCGTCCACGGATACGTGTAAGTCTTCTATTTCCAGCAGGTTTTCGCTGTTCACGATGCCTCCTTGAGGTTAGAGGCTGAATTTAGGCTACGATATGCGGATGGTTAGTCGCCTAAGTCCAGCCAAGGCCTTATTATAGCACGGGATCTTCATTAGGCGAATCGGTTGTATCTGTAGCGGACTAGGAAGCTTCGGCTTTCATTTGGCGGTGCTTAATGCGGACAACAATGCCTAGTGCCATGACTGAGATAATGGGCGCTAGAGTGACGAGGGCGATTATTCCCAGTCCGCTGGTTGCTAGATTCTGGTCACTGCTGGCTGATGACAGTCCCAATCCTAAACTGAGCAGAAAAGTATTGGTTATCGGCCCCGTGGCAACGCCACCGGCATCGACGGCGATGGCCAGAAACTCTTTCTGAGTAAGCCAGAACATGATGATGGCAAGCGCGTAGCCAGGGATCAAAATGTAGAGCAAGGGGATATCGTAGACCATGCGAGCCATGGCTACAGCAACGAAGATGGCTACCCCGAGACAGATAGCGATGAGGACGACCATCTTGCGGATAGCTCCGGAGGAAGCTTGTTCTACTTGATCGCATAGTATGCGCACAGCCGGCTCGCTCCAGGCAGTTAAAAAGCCGATTATCAAACCGAATGGTATCATGAGCCAGCGATAGGCAAGACTGCTCATGGCTTGACCAATGGCTTGCCCGTAAGGGAGGAATCCCGTGTTAATTCCCTGTAAAAACAGTAACAGTCCAACAGCGGAGATGGCGGTCCCCTTTAAGAGATTGACGACATAGCTTGCGGGTAGCTTTAGGAATAAAACCTGAAATAAGACCAGAATCAATAGTAGTGGGAGCACGGCCTGTATCACACTCAGGGCGGTATCTCCCAGGTTGTTGAAGATGTTAATGCTGTTCAATGCAATATGATCCCCATAATCATTACTGCGATGATTGGGCCAACTGAAGCTAAACCAACTAGCCCGAAGCCGTCAGAAAGTGCAGATCTACCTGATAGGACGGAACTCAGGCCAATACCTAGCGAAATAATGATGGGAGCTGCCAAGGCTCCAGCTGAGACACTGCCGGAATCGAAAGCTAATGCGATAAAATCGGTGGGGGTGAAGAATGATAGTATGATGACGATGGCGTAGCTCAAAGCTAGTATGTAGGCGATGGGAAACCCCAAGATAATACGCATCATGGCCATGACCCCAAAGAAGGCCAAGCCAAGTCCGATAACATACATAAGGAGGTTGCCGGGGATGGCACCTTGAGAGATAGTGTCGGCTTGCTGTGATAGGACAATAACAGCAGGTTCGGCGATAGCAACGGCGAAACCTATTAGGAAAGCCACGGCTATGATCAGCCAAACAGAGCGTCTCCCTGCCAATCCGGTGCCGACGGTTTTGCCTGCGTTAAGAATGCCGACCTCAATTCCGAGCAGGAATAGGGTCATGCCTGCAATGACCATCAAGGCACTAATAAGAAACTGCATAAATGTTCCAGCAGGAGCTTTAACCAGGAAGACTTGCATGAGGATGACGACGGCAATCAAGGGGGTGATTGCTCTTATAACTTCTATCGCCTTGTCTTTTATAAGCGTACGCACCGACTACTTCTCCCTGTCTAATTTTGCTGGAGGCGGAAGAGGGTGTCCCCCTAGTCAATACTGGGCTGGAGTATACCGGGTGGCAGCATGCAGCTGGTCTGGAGCTTTACTGCAGTGGTGTTAATCCATGACGGTGAGAATGGCTCCCCGACTAGGATTCGAACCTAGAACCTAGCGGTTAACAGCCGCCCGCTCTACCGTTGAGCTATCGGGGAGTGTGTACAATAAACACCAATGCTATCCTGGGGCAACAACCCTATGTATTATCACTATTTTTTACAAGCAAGTCAAGCTTCCGCTCGCCTTGACTTATAGTGCTTATTCAGGCATAATTCTGGATAGCAGGCTATCCCCCACAGGTACGTTTGTGGCGCATTCGTCTAGAGGCCTAGGACGCGTCCCTCTCAAGGACGAGATCACCGGTTCGAATCCGGTATGCGCTACCATTCTCTTCTCCCAAAGTTAAAATGCTCCCGTTTTGGGGGATTTTCTGTATCTTGCTAACATTTTGCTAACAAGTTAGATTTTTACCTCGGTGCGGATTTGGCTATGAACGAGTTCATCAAAGCGGTTTGCCGCAGCTTCTTGGATGCCAGGTGCAACATGACTGTAGGTATAGTTGGATTAGGTCCAATTAATTACTATAACCATGGGATCGTTGTGAGTGAACCTTTTCTCGGCGACATGTTTTGAAAAACCATGAAATACAACTACAATAGCCTTGCCTTACATGATGCATTACGGGATTACGGCAATTGTGCTGGCAGGTGGGCAGAATTCACGAATGGGAACAGACAAGGCCCAACTGAAACTTAACGGCGCCCAGACGCTACTAGAAAATGCAGTAAGCCGGATGAAATGCTTAAGTACAGATGTGATAGTGGTTTCGGATGTGATCCGGGTGGCCGGAGCGCACTGGGTGAAGGACGCCCTGCAGGATGGTGGACCATTGGGTGGGCTGTACAGCGGGCTTTTGGCGGCTCGCTTTTCCCATTGTCTGGCCGTGGCTTGCGATATGCCGTTTCTCAATCTCCGGTTGCTCCGCTACATGGCAGAGCAGCCGCGTGATTATGACGTACTGATACCGCGCCTAGGAGAGCAGCCGCTTGGAAGTGAGATGCATCCTCTGCATGCAATTTATGCCACGAGCTGCTTGTCGGTTATCAAAATGATGCTGGATGCCGGCTTACGGTCGCTACGTGACATCTACCCCAGAGTCAAGACAGTTTACCTGAAGCAGGAGGATATCACTTGCTTTGATCCAGATGGTTTGTCGTTTTTCAACATCAATACCCCGCAGGATATGGTACAAGCCCAGGCGTTGTTGAAAGACCGACCCTGGTTGTAGTTGCATCGGCTCCATTCGTCCCGAAAAAAGCTTGGACGTGGTGCGTCTGATGTCAGAATATGGGTTCCTAGGTGGGAGTACAAAGAAAGGAGACTGCTGTGAACCAAGCCGCCCCATTTGCAGGTAGAATAGATATAACCATAAAGGAGATAGACCTTAATCGATTGCGCGAGACAGCAGAAAGTTACTATCGGAACGGTGAATTTGCTTGCTCTGAGTCGGTGGTCAAGGCCCTCCGCGACGGGTTTGGCATATCAATGCCGGAAGAGGTCATTGCCATGGCATCTGGCTTTCCGGTGGGTATGGGTCGGGCTGGCTGCACTTGCGGAGCCATTGTCGGCGGTATCATGGCGCTGGGCATGGTGTTTGGCCGCACCCAAGGCAAAGACCCTCGGGTTAAACATGTCATGGCTTTAGCCCGCGAACTGCACGATGGTTTTCAGGCAAAGCATGCGGTTCTGTGTTGTCGCGTTTTGACTCGGGGATTGCAACTTGGCTCCCCTGAGCATATCAGTCAGTGCATCAGCTTTACTGGTGAGGCGACTGAAGAGGCAGCCCGTCTCATTGCGCGCGAACTGGGAATCATGTGTGTGTAATCGAAAACTGCCTTTTGGCCAGATGCTCTTCTTCTCTCGGACAGTTCCGCTGGGCTAACAGATGCGTGGTAAAAGATCTCCCGCCAACATAGGCAGCACCCGAGTGGTGCCCAGAGGGGTTCGAAGGGTGACCCTGGTTGCCGGCTGGGCATTGACTGCCCCGATAATTTCTGCCTGTGCACCGTACCGTTCATGACGCATGGCAGCAACCACTTCTCCGGCCTTTTCCTCCGGCACGAAAGCCACTAATTTGCCCTCGTTGGCAACATAAAATGGATCAAGCCCCAGCAGGCTGCACATGGCTTGCACGGGAGGATTTATCGGGACGGCGGATTCCTCAATGACTATATTTACGTTTGACTGGTGAGCGATTTCATTCAGGGTGGTAGCCAGCCCTCCGCGCGTGGGATCGCGCAGGGTGTGGATGTTGGGACAGACGGTCATCATGGCGGCGACAAGATTGTTTAGGGGGGCACAGTCGGAAGAAAGATCACCCGAGAAGCGTAGCCCCTCTCTTTGCGCCATGACGGCTGTGCCATGGTCGCCAATAGAGCCACTTAGGATGATCGCATCTCCAGGGCGGGCAAAGGCACCGGAGATGTTGATGCCTTCGGGTACGGTGCCTAGGCCTGCGGTATTGATAAAGAGCTTATCCGCCGCCCCGTGCGGTACTACTTTAGTATCGCCGGTAACGATATATACTCTGGCCTCCAAGGCGGCCTCTCGGATGGAGGTGGCCACCCGCGTTAGCTCAACTAGGGGCAAGCCTTCTTCAATGATCAGAGACAGGCTGAGGTAGAGTGCGGTCGCTCCGCTCATGGCGAGGTCGTTGACCGTACCGCATACGGCCAGCCTTCCCACATCTCCGCCAGGGAAGAAGAGGGGGGTCACCACAAAGCTGTCGGTGGTAAATGCAAGGCGCTCGGCACCCGGCACCACCGAGGCATCGTCCAGGTTATTGCGACAAGCTGTGCTCAAGCAGTTGATCAGGTGTACCACAAGTTCATGGCTCAGGCGGCCACCCGCGCCGTGGGCCATGAGAATCCTATCCTCCACGGCCATCTCCGTAGCTATGGTAGGCGCCGCAAGCCCCTTCGCCAGAAACCATACAGGGGCCGATAGGGTGTGCTGGGGTGCAGGCTAGACCAAAGAGGGAGCAGTCAGCTGGGGTCTTCACCCCGCGCAGGATCTCCCCGCATATGCAACCAGTTGCCTCGTGTGCCGGTATGGGTGGAATGTCGTACAGCCTTTCGGCATCGTGGGCGGCATATTTTGCGCGCAGTTTAAGGCCGCTGGCGGGCACTTCGCCCATCCCGCGCCAGCTCACCGCAGACGTCTCAAAGATTTGGCTCATAAGATTGAGAGCGTGCAGATTGCCGATTGGCATCACGCCTCGGGTGTAGGCCACCTCCACCCTCGGACGCGCTTCGCGAAGCTGCGTTAGTAGCATGGTGATTGCCTGGAGAATATCCACCGGCTCAAATCCAGCAACGACGCAGGCAACGGCATGGTCGCGGGCGATGAATTCGTAGGGCTCAGTGCCGATAATGGCGCTCACGTGGCCGGGGCAAATGAGGCCATGCAATCGGACCTCGCCCCCGTCTAGGAGGGCCTTGATTACCGGAGGGCAGATCTTTGCTAGAGAAAAGACGGCATAATTCCCGATGTTCTGTTCGGCGGCTTGTGCCACCGAAGCGGCGATGGTAGGTGCGGTGGTTTCAAAGCCCACTCCCAGGAAGATAATACGGCGGGAGGGGTTTTCGCGGGCAAGTTGGAGGGCATCCATGGTGGAATAGGCCACGCGCACATCGGCTCCCTCCGCGCGTGCCTCAGCCAAGCTACCTTGGCTGCCTGGTACCTTTAGCATGTCGCCGAAAGTGGCCATGATAACGCCTGGTACACGTGCAAGATATAAAGCGCGGTCGATATCTGACTGGTCGGTGACGCATACAGGACATCCGGGGCCGGACAAAAGCTCAATGCCCGGCGGTAGTAGCTGGCGAATACCGTAGCGCAGGATGGCTGCCGTGTGACTGCCGCAAAATTCCATCAGGCGCACCGGCTGTTCCGGGCAGAGCGCGGTCTTGATATGCTCTACCAGCTTGAGTGCCAGGACGCTGTTGGTAAATTCATCCGCTAGCGGCACTAATATCCCTCAAAAGCTTGATGGTTGCGCGCGCCTCAGCGAGGTCGATGATGCGGATGGCGAAGCCCGCGTGCAACAAAACGTAATCACCAATCTGCGCCTCAGGGGTAAGGTAGATGCTGGCGCGGCGGCGCGCACCGTTGATGTTTACCTCGGCTTCGGTGCCATCAATGCTTATAATCTCTGCCGGAACTGCTACACACATAAACTGCTCCCTATACCAGCTATTTCCACGATGGCGAGAACGTCTTAGTCGTAATTATTCTCAAGCCACGCACTCCTTGTTTTTAAAAGCCTCGGCGGCAATAGCCGCCTGTCCCAAAGCGATACCGCCGTCGCCCGGCGGCACTTGCCGGTGCGAGAGTACCTGTAGACCTTCTCTGCCGAGTGCCGCAGTAGTCATTTCCAGAAGTAGACGGTTTTGAAAGCAACCGCCAGAGAGCCCTACGGTTGTAATACCGGTCTCGCCGCTCAGTTTATGGCAGACCTTAGCGATCATCAGCGCCGTAGAGCGGTGGAAGCGCCGGGCAATCTCCGCCGGACGGCATCCAGCATCAATGTCGGCTATTATAGCGCGAAAGAGCGGGGCTAGGCGAATATCCGCACTGTCATCATCTGGAATCCCGAAAGGGTAAACCCGCTCGTCAGGTAACTCGTTGCTAGTTGCGGCCATTTCAAGTTCAATAGCTGCTTGGGCTTCATAATCTATCACTTGGCGTATACCCACAAGGGCAGCAACAGCATCAAAGAGGCGCCCCGCGCTTGAGGTGAGGAGGGTGTTCAGGCGTCGATCCAACTGTGTTTTGATGATCTCGAGCTCTGTATGGTCTAGGCTGACGAGTCTGCTCGCGGTGGCAAAGCCCTCTGTACCCCATAGATGGCAAAGGTAAGCTGCCGCGATGCGGTAGGGTTTACGCGTGGCGGCATCTCCGCCGGGCAAAGGCAGGTATTCTAAGTGGGCTAATCTCCGATACCTACTAATGTCAGCATGCAGAAACTCGCCTCCCCAGACGGTTCCATCCGTACCGTAACCTGTGCCATCGAAGATCACGCCGATGACCGGCTGACTATAGCTGTGCTCGGTCAATAAGCTTGCGATGTGGGCGTGATGATGCTGTATTGATATGAGCGGCAGAGCGCTACGAGCCGCAGTCTTAAGCGCGTATTGGGTACTAAGATAGTCTGGGTGGAGGTCGCAGGCGATGAGCTCGGGCATTGTGCGGAAGAGTCTCTGGTAGACTTCTATCAATTCCTCGTAGTTGGCTAAGGTGGCATCGTTTTCCAGGTCACCCACGTGTTGGCTTATGAAAGCATAGTCGTCGCGAGTGAGACAGAAAGTGCTTTTCAACTCTGCCCCGCAGGCGAGAATGCGGGGTGCCTTAAAGCTAAGCTTGATGGGGTGGGGGGCATAGCCCCGCGCCCTCCGTATGAGGCTGATCTTTTCTGCGGTGCACATGGCTACACTGTCATCATAGCGCACATAGATGTCGCGGTCGTGAAATACGAAGTAGTCGGCGATCTTGCCTAGGCGGGCCGTTGCCTCGTGGTTGTCCCGAGCGATAGGTTCTTCGGAGAGGTTGCCGCTGGTCATGACCAACGGCCGGTCGGCCTCTTGTACCAGCAAGTGGTGTAGGGGAGTATAAGGGAGCATCGCCCCCAGATATCCAAGACCGGGAGCTACTGCTGGGGCCAGGGCTTTGCCCTGAATCTTGAGGAGGACGATGGGAGCAGCGGGCGAGCGGAGCAAAGCCTCTTCGGCGGATGAGATCGTGCAGTACTCCTTTACCTTGTCTAGATCTCTTAACATAATGGCGAAAGGACGCGAGGGGCGCCGCTTGCGCGTGCGGAGAAGTGATACGGCATCTTCGTTGGTAGCATCGCAGGCCAAGAGAAAGCCACCCAGCCCTTTCAGGGCAATGATTCCTCCCTCTCGCAGAATGGTAGCTGTCTGGCTTAGTGGGTCACCGAGAATCTCGTTTCCTCGGGCATCAACCAGTTTAATTTTTGGTCCGCAAATGGGACAGGCGTTAGGCTGGGCGTGAAAGCGCCGGTCGGATGGATCATCATACTCCTGTTGGCAGGCGGAACACATGGTAAATGCACGCATGGTGGTACGCGGGCGGTCGTAAGGTATATCTTCAATGATTGTGAAGCGCGGACCGCAATTGGTACAGTTGGTAAAAGGGTACCTGTAGCGGCGGTTGGCGGGGTCGAAGATCTCACGCTGGCAATCGGCGCAGGTGGCCAGGTCTGGCGAGATGAGTTGATACTCATCCGGCCGGGGCAAGCTCTCCCTAATGCTGAAGTCGTCAAGGTTCCGAAGCGGGGCATCTTCAAATGCGAGGTGCTGTATGTGTGCGGCGGGCGGAGCTTGATGCTCAATGTCCTGGGTAAAAGCTTCAAGAGACGCAACGGGCCCCTCTGCGGCTATTTCCACATAACCAGAGGTATTGCGCACCCACCCCCGAAGCTGGTGGCGCTGAGCGAGTTGGTAGATGAAAGGGCGGAAACCTACTCCCTGTACCACTCCGAAGATACTGATGCGCCTGGCCTGGTTTGCTCTCGTATCCGCACTCATATTGTTTACATCAGAGAAAAGTTATCGCAAGGCTTTTCCAGGCAAAGAGCAGGGGGCCCCTGGCTAGTCGTGGGCGTTTTGGCTGTCAGGGCTGGCGAGCTCGGCCTCTACCAATCTGATGATCTCTGGCACGGCCTCTGCCACCTTTGGTGACAGGCCAAATCGGACGGAGGTATCGGCGGGCTGGGCACCAATGATTATGATCTCAGCAGGGGCGGTGCCTAGGACGGCGGCGGTAGCCAAGATGCGCGGTAGGTCGGTTTCATGCATGCTGATACCCACCTCACCTAGGGTAGGCAGTCCGCCCAACTTCTCACGAGGGATTCGTAGGCGGTGCAGTGTGCCTGGCGCATGCCCCGGCAGGCTGATGGCGTCCACAAAGATCACCCTCTCGTAGTTAGCGAGATTGAGGGCGCATTTGAAACCGGAGATGCCAAAGTCGGCCAATTCTGCACCCTTTGGAGTATCTCTTTTCTCCAATTCTTCGATAACGTATGGACCCAGTCCATCGTCGCCTTGGAGCTTGCTCCCTAGTCCGCAGATAAGTGTTTTCGGCATAAAACCTTCCCCAATCGTCGGCCGGCACCAAGCCGGCGGTTAATAAGCAGGGGCACGGCTC
>WRNP01000040.1 GCA_009776515.1 Dehalococcoidia bacterium
GATGTGCAGTTGGCCGCTATCGCATTTGTACATGGTGCACTCTCCCGGACGCAAGGGTTTTGGGCGCTATCCCGCTTTTTCCTTGCGTCTATTTTACCATGCGCATGCCTAAGTCACCATCGTTTTGTGCGTGTTTGGCGTTATTCAGTAGGGCCTACATAAACACCTTGTATTTGTACGTAATTTTGGAATATCAAATCACAAATAGCTCTTATGCCTAAAAACAAGACTTGATTAAGCAACTGTATGCAGTACGCAATGAGAATGATTATTAGGGCTATGGTTAAGAAATGCGCCCTAAAGGAGATGGTGATTAAATCTAAGTATACCATGCTTACCGATACCGCTATTACGACAAACAACATGACGGCGAAGTCGTAAATATAATATTTCATCTTCTTAAAATGCATGTTAGTCACACATTGCTCTACATGCCCCATCGAACATGCAGGCTACTTTTTCTGCGATGCCGTTTTTTCGTTTTTCTTTCTCCTTGCGAATCCGTCGCCAATTCTTGTTATCCGCGTTGAGCTAAGGTAACGGCTTCAAATCATGATAAAGCGTGCGAGAAGCCGCGTAATCATATTTCGATGAAAACGGGAGCATGGCCTTAGTATTGCAGATCATTCCCGCCCGGTCTGGTTTTCAGAAAATAACAGCAACCCCACTGTCTTTGTTTTCAAGTGGGCTATCAGGGTTTTAACCAAATTTCTTTCCGATAATATGGCTTCCAACACAGATACCACTAATAAATTGATAACCAGTTCATCTTCGCAGGTTGCCATCTCTTCAAGAAATTTGAAAACATATATTTTTCTAAATATTGGCGCGCCTGGGGGGATTCGAACCCACGACCCTCGGTTCCGAAGACCGATGCTCTATCCACTGAGCTACAGGCGCATGATAGTATTTTAAAGCTACTTTCTCCCCTTTTCAATGTTCAGTTATTTTACCATAACCAGTTTTGCTAATAATTTGCTAATGGACCTTTCGGGATGATGTGTGTTGGGCAAGTTCATCAAAGGTCTCCACTGTTTCTTCTCGCATATCCATGAAAACCTGGGAGTAGATTCCTAGGGCTTGTTCGATACTGGCAAGGGATAATCTTTCTTGCGCCATCTTGATGTTGCCCCTTTGCTAAAGCATCGAGGTGGCATGGGTATGCTGGGCATCATGCAAACGAATATCTTTCATACTATTTCCGGTAACTAAGGATCAACGCGGTATTTATGAGACGTTTGCATTCAGATATCGGTGCAGTTATCACGCTTAGCGTGATTTTGGATATAATCATTACTCCTTTATGGGCGCGGCCTGACATGCTTTACTATTGAGGTTACATTTGTTTGTGCAGAGAAATTGATAAAAATGTGGATCCTTGACAGGAAAGTAGTTGAAAAACTTCGCGGCTTACCAGCGATACACAATCGCCAGAAAAGATCTTGCGGATAAACGAGACAACGCCTATTAGGACACTTCTGCAACGATATCCCCGGCAAAAGTTATCAAGCATCTTGTCCGAGATGGTGGGCGGTAGAGGGCTCGAACCACTGACCTCAGCGATGTCAACGCTGCGCTCTAACCAACTGAGCTAACCGCCCGCGTGCCTGTAATTCTACTAGCTCTTTCGCCCAACGTCAATCACGATAGGCTATGGCTTGGGCTTGCGTACCCCGATAAGAGCAACCTCGAAATTGCGGTTGCAGTGCGGACAAGCCGCCGACACACTAAGCGACTGGTTCATCACCCTTTCAATAACCGCAGAAACCATGGAGTCAATGTTATCCAGCCTCTCGTCAAACATATCCAGACGCTGGCGCAGGTTGTCTAACGTGGGGGCTTCTTCTCTCTTTACACCTTTAGCCATGACCCTCCCCTAACTTGAAGCATATCCAATTATAGGTAAAGCCTCCGCAGGGTGTCAATGAAACCCAACTGGTCTAAGCGCACATCAAGCGCAGGAGATAACATTAGCTACTTGCCCCTGGGCCGCACCTTGGGTTTAGCCAGGCTCTTTACCAGATTAGCCATCTCAATAGCAGCTGTCGCCGCATCGAAGCCTTTATTCCCCATCTTAGTACCTGCACGTTCAATAGCCTGCTCCAGATTTTCAGCGGTGATCACGCCATTTATAACAGGAACGCCACTTTCCAGCGCCACCCTGGCAATGCCCTTAGTAAGCTCCGCTGCCACATACTCAAAATGAGGCGTGCCTCCTCTGATGATTGCCCCCAAGCAGATAACAGCATCGTAGTCCCCGCTCTGAGCTAGTTTTTGGGCGATGAACGGCGTCTCAAACGATCCGGGCGTCCAGGCAACGTCAATCTTTGCAGGATCAACCCCGTGACGGGTAAAGGCATCGCGCGCCCCGTCCAGCAATTTGTTGCCGATAAATTCGTTAAAACGCGAGATGACTATCCCAAATCTAAGCCCAGCTCCGAGTAGTTTGCCTTCAAATAACTTTGCCATCGTACCCTCCTTTAGTAATCAGAGTATGTGTAGATAAATACGCCAGGGCATATTTTAGGCCACCCCATCAGTTTCCGCCATCTTTAAGATATGTCCCATCTTCTGCTGTTTAGTCTCAAGATATTTGCGATTATATCGATTGGGCGGAATGATGATAGGAATGGTCTCCGCCACCGTCAACCCATATCCCTCCAATCCGATGACCTTTTTGGGGTTATTGGTTAATAGGCGGATTTTACTGAGTCTCAGGTCGACCAGGATCTGCGCCCCGATGCCATAGTCGCGCAGGTCAGGTTCAAAACCCAAGGCGAGGTTGGCCTCAACCGTATCCAACCCTTGGTCCTGCAAGGCATACGTACAAAGCTTGTTATGGAAGCCAATGCCCCGTCCTTCCTGACGCATATATAGGATGACCCCTCGCCCTTCTTTGGCCACCATTTTGAGAGCCAAGTCTAACTGTTCGCCACAGTCGCATCGCTGGCTACCCAGCACGTCGCCAGTCAGGCATTCGCTGTGCACTCTCACCAGCACTGGCGGAGCGGTAGTAACATCACCCATGATGAGAGCCAAATGTTCACCCTGCTCAATCTCACTCTTGTAAGCCACTGCCAAGAACTCGCCGTAGCGCGTTGGCAGTTTGGCTTCGGTCACTTTAAATACTAGCTTTTCATGTCGGCGTCGGTAGGCGATTAAGTCGGCGATACTGGCAATCTTAATACCAAACCCTTGGGCCATCTTTTCCAGCTCCGGTAAGCGCGCCATGGTCCCATCGGGATTCATAATTTCGCAGATGACGCCTGCAGGAAAGAGTCCGGCCAGGCGTGCGAGATCGACGGCAGCCTCAGTATGTCCTGCTCTCACCAATACCCCACCATCCCGGGCTCGCAGGGGAAACATGTGTCCCGGGCGGGCAATGTCATCCGATGTTGTAGCGGGATCAATAAGGGTTTTTACCGTGACGGCACGGTCTTGGGCTGAAATGCCTGTGCTTACTCCGCGTCGAGCCTCCACCGAGATGGTAAAGGCTGTGCCATGGGCAGAGGTATTGTTGCTCACCATCATGGGAATTCCCAGGGCATCTAACCGCTCGCCCGTCATGGGCACACAATGGAGCCCCCGAGCATGGCGAGCCATGTAATTGATGGCTTCCGGGGTGACCTTTTCGGCGGCAATCATCAAGTCGCCTTCGTTCTCACGCCCCTCGTCGTCCACTAATATAACGAATTTTCCGTCTCGGATATCATCAATAATCTCAGTGATAGTTGCTAATTTGCTAGTGTTCGTGCGCGGCATCATATCTTCGGTCATAAAACTCTCCGGAAAAGCGCGCCTAACACGCATGCTAAATTTATCACCTGCGGGGGCGCGGCCGGTTTTAACCCTTATCCAATTAACATCTTGGCGATATCCGAGTGCTTCAGCCATTTGGCGATTGGTCAAACCACGCCGACTCTGCTCCTTGATGGCTATGCTCAAAATGCTGTTCATGAGCCGATAGTAGCATAAATGCTAGCAAGCTGTCAATCTGCCGTATTGTCTCATAATTAATAGCACCGAAAAGTGTATCGTTGCGTCAAAATAGAATAGTACCGAAAATCCCTCTCTGGGATCATATTTCAGGGGAGAGACGAGCAATGGCAAAAGCAACAATGCCTACCAGGAATGAAAATATCGCCAAGAATAAAGACCCGTACCCAAATTCACCAAAGGCAGCTGTATTCATACGATACTGCCCAAAATATGCCCCCTACTCACCTTTAATGGCTCCGGTACTTCTCGTATTGCCAGAAGATTCATGTTATGTCACCAAAGGCCCGAGGGAATATGTGCCAGCGTGGGAATGGGAAACCTGATTATTATTTAGATGAGACACCTATGCATTGGAATAGTGCATTCCTAAATCTGGCTAATCTAGGCAATGCCATGTCCAGCGTACAATTGGCAGAGCAATACTCAGCCCCCGCAACAACCCTTCCTGCCATATAGATCTGGGGGCTACAGAACCAACCAGAGCGCGCTTGCCACCAAATGGCTTGCTTCCTCACCCAGACTTCTAAGTTGTGAAGCCGTGTTCGCTCAAGAATTCCATGTTGAGGGGCTCTTTTCCCTTGGCAATTAACTTCTCTGCATACTTAGCAATAACATCCACTTCCAGGTTAACAAAATCGCCCGCCGCTAGGGAATTGAGTCGGGTGTAGTCCCAGGTGTAATTGACGATGGAAACACTAAATCCGCGAGTGTCGCACGCAACCACCGTCAGGCTTATGCCATCCACGGCGATAAAGCCCTTTTCTACAATGTATCGCATGACGCGGGGCGGGGCAACAAGGCGCATTACAGTCGCCTCCGTACGGCGATCAAGGGACTCAATCTGGCCCACGTCATCAACATGCCCCTGTACCAAATGCCCCCCTAGCGGTTTTCGCAGGGTGAGGGCGCTCTCCAAATTGACCGACTCGCCAGTCTTCAGATATTTTAAGGCCGTGCGCGTCAAGGTTTCCCCCATGACGTCCACGGTAAAAGTATTTTGGTCAAACCCCGCAACCGTAAGGCAAATGCCATTTACGCTGATGCTGTCGCCCAAAGCGGCCTGCCGAGTGATCTTATTGGCTGCAATCGTGAGACGACACGGGGAAATATGGACAATACGCCCCACTTCTTCGACAATACCGGTAAACATCGTCTATTCACCGGGAGGCAAGCCCACGTAACCCTGGACAATGACGTCCGGTCCGCTCTGAGCTACTGACACTCGCGTCAGTGCATAGGCTTCGGTGAGCTTCTCCACCCCTCGTCCTGCCACCGCACTCTTAGCCAATCCTCCGATGATGATGGGTGCGATAAAGACCACCACTTTGTCCACTAGACCCTGATCAAACAGGGAGCCAATCAGAATGCCCCCGCCCTCTACCAGCGCGCTGGATATCTGCCGCTGCCCAAGCCGACACAAAAGTTCCCTGAGATCTATTATCCCTTCAGTAGCGGGGAACTCCACCACTTCAGCCTTAAGTTTGGCAAAGTCCTCGCGCTCGACGGGAGTAGGCGCCCGGCCAAAAGCTAGTAACGACTCGCCTTGTTCGTGAAAGATGCGCGCCTTAGCCGAAGTGCGCCCCCGCCCATCAACGACCACCCTCAGGGGCTGTTTTCTGGTGGTACCACCGCGACCGCCGCCGCTACGCCTAGTCAGTTGGGGATCGTCGGCTAATACCGTGTTGGCCCCGCACATGATAGCATCATGCATATATCTTAAGTTATGCGCATACTGGCGTGACTCTTCGCTGCTGATCCACTTAGAATCCCCTGCATGTGTGGCAATCTTGCCATCCAAGCTCATAGCGAATTTTACGGTGACAAAGGGCAACCCTGTGGTGATATATTTTATATAAGCCTCGTTAAGTAGCTGGGCCTGCTCGCTTCCTTCCCCCACGATGGTGGCAATGCCCGATGCTTCAAGCTGGGCCTGGCCTTGGCCTGCGACCAAGGGATTGGGGTCAATCATGGCCATATGTACCTGCCCTACTCCGGCTCTTATAAGCGCCTGGATGCAAGGCGGGGTGCGTCCGAAATGAGCACATGGCTCCAAGGTTACGTAAAGAGCACTGCCCCGAGCATCTTCACCAGCTTGCTCAAGGGCAACAATCTCGGCGTGATGGCCGCCGGGGGGCTGGGTATAACCCTGCCCAATTATCGCCCCGTCTTTAACGAGTACCGCGCCAACAGCCGGATTAGGGCTCACCTGTCCTAGAGCCAGACGGGCAAGAGCTAGGGCTTGCTCCATGTACTCCACGGCTCACATTCTAACCGCGAGCTACGGAAAGTGCAAATCAGGTACGCCGCCAGAGACAGCTTTTGACGATAGCTGCGGTGAATAAATCTAGCAGGCACCTATTTATGGGAGAGCAGTAATCCGTATATAAATTTACCTCTTTGGAGGCTGGCCGCAGAAAATGGCTTCGGTCATGCTGATATACGGATTACCGCTCTCAATATTTTTACTGGATGTTATAGACAACCTGTACGTAGACCGTAAGTTCGCTCTCTCCTGACGAAATGGGGGTTGTGTATCTATCACCTGCGCCGCCAGAGACGGTAGCCGTTTCGTAGTAGACGACCGGAGGCAGTGAAGAATAGCCGCCGGACTCAGTGATATATGCCGGCTTGCCGAGTTCTACGCCGCCAAGTTTTGCGAGCTGCCCTGCTCGCGTCAGAGCATCGGCCATGGCACGCTCACGCGCGATATCGTTATATTGCTCGGGATTGTCCACGGTAAAATAGATATTATTAATGCGGAGCGCATCGCCCCCTGCCAGGGCCGCTTCATCAATAATATTGCCAGCATCCTCTATATGGCGGATCTTGACGGTGATCGAATTGGAAACGGTATATCCGATGATGATAGCCGCATCAGACATGTAGTTATAGACGGGATACACCGAGTAACCGGAGGTGGTGATATCTTTATCAGCAACGCCGCTCGCCTTAAGGGCCGCCATTACTTCAGTCATGGCCACGGCTGCCTCCTGCTGAGCCTCGGCCACCGTACTGGATTGGGTTTGGACGCCGATGTTCAATATGGCCAGATCGCGAACCACAACAACCGTGCCTACCCCTGACACTGAGATACCAGTGTTTTGCCCAACGACATACACTGAACCAGGATTGTCATTTGCTGCCGTGGCAGCCCCGCAACCCCAAGCGGAAAAACTTAGAGCGCCCAGCACCAGGACAGCCAAGAGAAGATGGGTTACCTTTTTCATGTGTACCTCACTTTTTGTTTACTTTACCAGAGAAACCATATACTATAAAAACGACAATAAAGGAGATAGGTTTGTCCACTCTATCACATTATTTTTCTACGATAGGCTCATCTATCAAGGAGCTTCCAGCAAAGATTAGGGCTTCAAGATTGTGGAGAGAGTTCCCTTGGCGTGACATTCTCGTCACCATTATCTTCACTCTCATCGTATACTGCGCCATTAGCTTCAGTCTCCAGAACACCGAAGTCACCGGACCCAGCATGGAGCCCAGTCTTCATAACGGGGAAAGGGTTCTAATCAATAAGCTCGCCTACCGTTTCGGGGGAGAACCACAGCGGGGAGACATCATCGTCTTCATCTCCCCGGAGCAACCAGAGGGTGATGTCAGTTATGTTAAACGTGTCATCGGCTTACCGGGAGAACGAGTAAAGATCGAAAACGGTTATGTCTATATCATTCAGGCCGATGGGACGGAGATACGGCTTGATGAAGACTATCTGCCTCAGCCCATGCTAGGTTATTATGTAAGCGGAGTCATCCCCGAGGATCACTATTTTGTATTGGGTGATAACCGTAATAATAGTGCTGACTCCCGCCACGGCTGGACAGTACCTAAGTCAGATATCCTGGGTAAGGCCTGGATTGTCATCTGGCCACCCTCGGAATGGGGTAGCGCCCCTAACCAAAAGGTGGGAGCGACAAGCTAATCCTGTTCCACTTTTTCCAAGCGTGCCAAACTAAGCAGCAACTTTTTTGTTCCTGCGCCCTTGAAAGTGACGATGACCTGGATGTCGCCGCGTGTAGGCTGGGCGCTGATGAGCACGCCTTCGCCAAACTGGGCATGGCGCACACGATCGCCGGACTTTAGCTCGGGCAGGTCCTCAATTTCCTGGGAAGACTCCTCCCACTCATAGACCGGCGAACTCGCTCTGGCTTCCACGCCGCGCCACATCTCCGCTCCGGCTACCAAATGCTTCGGGATGTCCTGTAGAAAGCGAGAGGGATTATTGGTAGTGTTGCCTCCCATCAAGTTGCGACGGTAAGCTCGTACTAGATAGAGGCGCTGTCTAGCGCGAGTGATACCCACGTAACACAGACGGCGCTCTTCTTCCATCTGAGCCGGATCGTCGAAAGAGCGGATATGAGGTAGAACCCCTTCTTCCATACCCACCATAAAGACCACCGGGAACTCCAGCCCCTTGGCTTGGTGCAGCGTAATCAGGGTTACAGCATCTTTGGCTCCATCCAGTCCGTCCACATCGGATACCAGCGTGGTGCCCTCCAAAAATGCCGGCAACGCTTCATCTGGCGAAAGTTCAGTGTACTGCTCGGCAACCCCCCTAAGCTCCATCACGTTCTCCCAGCGTTCTTCACCATCAGGGGCGGCCATTAAGCACTCCCGGTATCCTGTCCGCTTGGCCAGATAATCAATGAGCTCAGGCNGTGCCAGCGTCCAACTTNGCGTAACAAGTTCCTTGATGAGCTCAGCGAACTGCCCTAGGAGTTTTGCCGAGCGCGCCGATAATGGCGAGGCGCCCTCCCCACCTTCGGGTTCCAGGTGCATAATGGCTTCATGCAAGGATATTCCCTTAGCCTTAGCCCAACTGGAAAGCTCCGCCACCGTGCGCTCGCCGATGCCTCGTGTCGGAGTATTGATAATGCGCGCCAGGGCAATATTATCGTTTGGATTATGGATTAGTCGCAGATAGGCCAAGATGTCCTTGATCTCCTTGCGCTCGTAGAAGCGCGTGCCCGCTACGAGCTTATAGGCCATGCCGTAGCGGATGAAAGCCTCTTCAACAGCGCGAGATTGGGCATTAGTGCGGTACATGACAGCGATATCCCCCGGCCTAAAGGTGCCGCCGCCAGTGAGCCGATCGATTTCACTTACCACGTATTGAGCCTCGTCCTGCTCAGAATAGGTCTCACGCAGAGTGATGAGTTCGCCGTTTTCGTTCTCTGTCCATAGCTCTTTTTGCTTACGCTGGGTGTTGGCAGCGATTACCGCCGAAGCCGTTTCAAGGATGGTGCGCGTGGAGCGGTAGTTCTGGGTGAGCAAGATTATCTTGGCATCGGGATAGTCTTTCTCAAAATTAAGGATATTGCGCACATCAGCAGCGCGCCAGGAGTAAATGGACTGATCGGGATCACCCACCACACACAGGTTGCGGCTACGAGCGGCAACCTGTTTGACCAATTCGTATTGCACCAGATTAGTGTCCTGAAACTCATCCACCATGACATGCTGGTAGCGGCTTTGATACTTGGACGATACATCTGGGTGCTCGCGAAAGAGCTTAACCGTGCGTAGCAATAGGTCATCAAAGTCAAGGGCGTTTGCTAAATTCAACATGTCCTGATAGCGCTCATAGGCACGCCCTACCACCTCTTCAAAGTAGCTCCTTCCGCGCTGAAGGGCATCGGCTGGGCTCAACATTTGGCTCTTGGCGTTACTCACGTGCGAAAGTACCGCTGACGGACTGTACTGCTTGGGGTCCAGCCCTAGTTCTTGCAGAGAGCGCTTGATTAGCGCCACTTGGTCATCCTGGTCATATATAACAAAACCAGATTTCACACCGACAGCCTTACCGTCCACACGCAGGATACGGGCACAAATGGCATGAAAAGTGCCAAGTGTCAGGTCTTTTGCTACCGCACTGGCAAGAGTCGCAAGGCGTGTCTCCATCTCGCGGGCAGCTTTATTGGTAAAGGTTACTGCCATTATGCGGTACGGGCTTACCCCGCACACTTTTAATAAGTAGGCAATGCGATGTGTGATGACGCGTGTTTTCCCTGAGCCGGGCCCGGCCAGTATAAGCACGGGGCCCTGGATGGTTTCGGCGGCATCTTTTTGGGCAGGATTGAGATTAGCTAATATATCAGTCATAGAAAGCCGATTATATCATTCCCGCGACTGTTTGGACGAATACTAGGACTCTGTAACTCATAGGCTTTTGATTAGCTCCCATAACCATGGTAACCTAAGTAAACACCTTTTCTTGCGGTGTGCCGATTGTAATAAAAAGAGGTGCGCCTATGGTCAACGTAACGAATTGTTACAAGCATGGCGTTGACAAGCTAGTTCTTGGTGCGTTGCTGATGGCAGCAATGGTAATGGTCCCCGCCCTGAATCCATCTGACGCGCCCGGATACAATTTTTTGGGCGTAGATGACAGTGCTGTGCACATGGGGCGCTCGCGACCTGTTACGCTCTCGCCAAACGAGAGGTACTGCCAAAATGTTACCGAGCTTATGGCAGCGGTTAGTGACACAGCGGTCAATACCGTCTACCTCGAAGCTACTGACTACATACTGACAAAAGCCATCTCTCTTAACCGCAGTTTCTCCTTTTACGGGCCCGTGAACGGCACGGCTTACATTGTATCCAAGATTGGTTACCGGCACATCCTTCTTGCGCCGCAAGATATCGCGCTCGCGTTCGATGGCGTTGTTTTGGACGGCCGCCAATCTGTGATTGGCGGCTATACTATCAATGGCGGGATTGAAAACATCGCGGTCGATGTAACGCTCGGCCCTCCGCCCACCGGCAGTATACCGATAAACATGCCAGTCTATACCATTAGCGGCGCAGTCATTACGGGCTGTAGCGCCAGCGACGGCGGTGGTTTACGCATCAACGCCAATATGAATACAGGCATTGCCCGAGTTTACCTTAATGGTTGTTTCATAACAGACAATAACGCTGTGAATGGCGGCGGCCTGTACGCTGATACCAATGTAATCTTGACAATGCTTGGTGGCATGATTTCTCGCAACACAGCGACGGTAAACGGCGGCGGTGTATATAACCGCGGCAGTTTTAGAATGTCCAACGGCACGATTTCCGACAATAAAGCCGAGGGCAATGGCGGCGGCCTATTCATTAATAGTGCTTTTATGCGCGATGTCTCTATTCAATCCGGTGCTATTTCTGGCAACATTGCTCGCGATGGCGGCGGAGTGTACGTCAGCAGCAATTGCACTCTTGACATACTTAGTATCGTTCTGAACGGCAATACAGCTACGGCAAGCGGTGGCGGTATATACAACCGCGGTACTGCAAGAATATCCAGCGGGACTATTTCCGGCAATAATGCCGCATTAGACGGCGGGGGTATATACACCACAGATTACGCCAATCTGACAACCTCAAGTAGCGTCGCCGGCATCATCTTTCTTAATAACAGCGCAAGAAGGGCATATGCACTGGACATCAACTCCGTCGATTATACGACTATTTATCTCAGCCAAATCAGGCATTCCCCGCAGTCCTGGACGGAGCCCTTTGAATACGGCTATAACAACTACGACATAAACTATACCAGGGGCAACTCACTCGCTATTGTCACCTTTGATGCAAATGGCGGGGTTTTCGGCGACTCCAAGCCGCACAAAATCCAATCTGTGCCCCAAAACGGCGCGTTTGGCGCGAATATGCCACCTAACCCTGAGAATAGCGGGCATATCTTCAGCAACTGGAACACAATGCCTAATGGTTCGGGCAATTTGTTTACATCGGAAACCACGGTTGTTAACGATATTACAACCTATGCGGTTTGGGTGCCCGCTTATACGGTAACCATAAACGATGGGTATGCCCACAACCCTGATACGCAAGCTTACGCGGCAGGAGATGTTGTTGTCATTGATGCAGGTAGTCGGGCTGGATATA
Source organism: Dehalococcoidia bacterium (assembly GCA_009776515.1). GTDB lineage: Bacteria > Chloroflexota > Dehalococcoidia > Dehalococcoidales > UBA1222 > WRNP01. Next base: position 11,899 of record WRNP01000040.1, read on the forward strand.
TCTTTGCCAAATGGGCGGTGATTGAGGGCGACATAGTTATGGCCAATCCCAATAGCTCGACAACAAATTTCATTATGCCTGCCGAGAACGTGATTATTGCCGCTAATTGGGTGCTTGAATCGCCAGCAACATCGACGACGACACCACCCACAACAACAACAACAACAACAGAAACATGGCCTACAACACCCCTGCCCACATCAATAGCTACAACTACAGTGCCACTTATAACGACACCGACAACATCCGCAAACACTCAAACACCAGCGGAAACGACAACCCAAGCGATAACGCCCACATCACCCGTATCATCAACGTCGCCTTCCGGACCCACCTCTAATAACAAGATGCCGGCCTGGTTCATAGCCGGCTTGATATTCTTTGCCATCAGTGCCGTACTGGCGGTTGTAATCGGGGTGCTAGTATTTGTGCAGCGGCGGAGATAAGACAGCAAGAATCACCACCAATTACTCTTCAGAAAGTGCAATATTATGCCAAAAACCGATCATGCCAGCTTATTACTCTCTACAATGCTGGCACTGGTAATATTGCTAACGACATTGTCACTGAGCTTTGCGGTACGGCCAATCTCAGCAGAATCCCAGACCATTGCCTTGTTGGTCACCAGCGACAAAGACAGCGGCTCGGGTACACTGCGCGATATATTGGAAAACGTTGCTGAAGACGGTGACACTATCATTTTTGCCCCGAGCATTACAGTTATCACCTTACTAAGCGAGATCAAATTTTCACAGAAGAACGTCACCATTGACGGCGGCCACGGGATAATCATCTCGAAGGATATATCGGGCATCTTCCGGTTGTTTAACTGCACTGCGGCAGACAGCACTCTAACACTTGCGGGACTTATCTTTGAAAACGGAAATATAGCTAGTAACAGCTACTACGACAGTTTCGGCGGTGGGGTGCTTATATATGACAGCGCCACCATCGTTAACTGTGCGTTCATCAATAATAAAGCAGGATCCGGCGGCGGGGTATACATCGGCGGCGGGGTTTATACCGATGGGAGTTGCACCATCTCTGATTGCACTTTCATCGGAAACAAAGCTGTCAGTAACAACGCCTACAGTTACGGAGGCGGAGTTTCAGCCGGGTTTGATGCCACTCTCGTCAGATGCACTTTCACCAACAACTCTGCCGATTTTGGCGGCGGCGTATACACATATGGCATTGCCGACTTAGATGCCTGCGCTTTCTCGCACAATACTGCGCAATATGGCATCGTTTATTCTTGGAGCGCTTGGTCCACACCTACAATCGTCAGCGATACTACTTTCTTCGCCAACACTATAAACAACAGTACATACACCACCGGCATTTTGGATGCTCCTATGGGAGCAATTTTGCGTCACAGCACCTTTGCCGGAAATGCTAAGACCAGCACAAATAGTGTGTACAACGTACATCTTGAAGAGCCCTCTCTCACTATCGAAAACTGCCTCATGACCTTGGATGGGCTGGATGGCCACAGCAACATGAGCTTTGGCGGCGATAATCTGCTGGGCACCGGCACAG
>WRNP01000041.1 GCA_009776515.1 Dehalococcoidia bacterium
CCGGTAAGGCGGGCGACATCGTCGCCGGGGTGGTGCGGCGGGTGGAGCCGAAGCAGATCATCGTTGACTTGGGGCGCACCGAAGCCGTGATGCCTCAAACTGAGCTACTGCCCAGCGAGCATTACCGCTCCGGCCAGCGCGTGCGTGCCTATCTTCTGGAGGTCGGTCAGGCTGCCAAAGGGCCGTCTCTCACCCTCTCGCGCTCTCATCCAAACTTCCTGCGCCGGCTGCTTGAGCTTGAAGTGCCCGAAGTTTACGGCGGTACGGTGGAGATAAAAGCACTGGCTCGTGAGGCTGGTATGCGCAGCAAAGTGGCCGTTACTTCTCGCCAGGAAGGCGTGGATGCGGTTGGTTGCTGTGTGGGACTGCGCGGCATCCGCATTCAGAACATCGTAAGTGAACTCGGTGGCGAAAAGATAGATGTTATCAATTGGAACCAGGATCCAGCTATTTTTATTACCCATGCCCTTAGCCCGGCTCAGGTGGTGGGCGTCAGGATAGATGAAAAAAGACAATCGGCTATGGCGATCATCCCGGACAAACAGCTCTCGCTGGCCATTGGCAAAGAAGGTCAGAATGTGCGCCTCGCAGTCAAATTGACCGGATGGCGTATTGATATTAAGAGTGCCTCTGAGGCCGAGAAAGAAAAAATGGAGATTGAGGCGGCCCGTCTGGTTGCCGAAGATAAAGATAAGACCAAGGAAAAAGCGACGGGAGCCGTAGGCGTCGGGGGCATCCCCGCTGAGGCTGTAGCTGCCGCTCCCGTCAAAGAGATCCGTTTCGCCGAAGATATCCTTACGCCGGCTCCTGCCACCGAGAAGCCGGGTGCAAAAGACAAGAAGAAAAAGAAGGTCGGCAAAGAAAAGGCCGAAGACGGAATTCGCTTGAAGAAAGCGCGCCGCGGGAGCTTCTATGATGAAGAGGGAGAAGAATACTAGCGCCTGGTGAATAAGCCGTGAAACAGGCCGGGACGGTAAGACGTAAAATTCCTCAGCGCACTTGTGTTGCCTGTCGGCAGACAGGCAATAAGAGTGGGCTTATACGCCTGGTGAGACAGCCAAACGGAGAGGTGGTTGTGGATGAAATCGGCCGGGCACCGGGGCGGGGGGCTTACCTCTGCCGTCGGGTGAAATGCTGGGAGGAAGCTCCGGCCCAGTTGGATCATGCCCTGAAGACTCATCTCCTTTCGGAAGCGAAGGAAAGGTTGCTGGCTCTGGGCAGAGAGATTGCTGCAAACGAGCAATGGGCGTAGCGGAAAGGCAGCTAAGGTAGGGAAAAACTAGTGGTTGAACAGACAGAACCGACAACGAGTATTGAACTTCCGCCAAGTTTAAGTGTGCGGCAACTTGCCGAGGCCTTAAAAGCGGGGGCAGTGGATGTTATTAAGGCCCTCATGCGTCAAGGCATCATGGCCAACATCAATCAAGTCATAGACTACGAGGTGGCGGCTAAGGTGGCCGAGGGGTTAGGCGTTGCCGTCTGCCCTCAGCCGCAGGGAGCGCGTCGGGCCTCGGTGATTTCCGAAATTAAGAAGCAACAGCAACTTGCCGAGGAACAAGGCAACCTAAAGCCACGTCCGCCGGTGGTTACCATCATGGGCCACGTGGACCATGGCAAGACGCGCCTTTTGGACGCCATTCGCCAGACGCATGTTATGGAGGGCGAGGCCGGTGGCATCACTCAGCACATCGGTGCCTATCAGGCCGAGATCAGCGGTCAAAAAATCACTTTTCTGGATACCCCGGGACACGAGGCTTTTACAGCTATGCGTGCCCGTGGAGCTCAGGTTACCGACGTTACCGTGTTAGTGGTGGCAGCTGACGACGGCGTTATGCCGCAGACTCTGGAGGCCATTGCCCATGCCAAGGCGGCTGAGGTGCCCATTGTGGTGGCCATCAACAAAATGGACAAGCCAGAGGTCAATGCTGACATGGTCAAGAGGCAGCTCGCCGATGCGGGATTGGTGGTGGAGGAATGGGGCGGCGACACCATTGCGGCCCCGGTCTCAGCCAAAACAGGTCAGGGCATCCCTGAGTTGTTAGAAAGCCTTTTGCTGGTGGCTGAAATGGAAAACCTGCGAGCTGATCCCACCCAGCCTGCCAAGGGGGTGGTGGTTGAGTCGCGCATGGATAAGACCCGTGGCCCCTTGGCGACCGTGCTGGTGCATGATGGCACCTTGCGCCCCGGCGATTTGGTGGTGGTGGGCACCACCAGCGGGCGTATCAAGGCCATGTTCAACGACACAGGCAAACAGATACGCCGAGCCGGGCCGGCCACCCCAGTGGCCATCCTCGGCTTGCAAAAGGTGCCGGAGGTAGGCGATCCGGTGGCGGTGGTTGCCGGCGAACGCCAGATGCGGGCTATCGTTGAGGAAAACCAAAAGCAAGCAGCTGGGGAAGCCAGGCCGATCAGTTTAAGCACCCTCTTTGATCAAATCAATCAGGGCGTGGTTAAAGAACTGGCACTCGTCCTTAAAACTGACGTCCAGGGCAGTCTTGAGCCTATCAGAACCTCGCTCTTGCGGCTGTCCACCCCTGAGGTCAAGGTGAACATCATTCACAGTGCGTCGGGAAATGTGAACGAAAATGATGTCAATCTAGCCATTGCTTCGCGGGGTTTGGTCATCGCTTTTAACACAGGAGTCGAGGACAATGCTCAGCGCCGAGCAGAAGCGGAAAGTATAGACGTGCGCCGTTACCGCATCATCTACGAACTCATCGACGATGTTGAGCGTGCCCTAAAAGGCCTCAAAGAGCCTGAGTATAAGGAAATTGTCGAGGGACGCGCTCAAGTAAAGCAGGTGTTTTCGGGCGCTAAGAAGATACAGGTGGCGGGAGTAGCTGTGCTTGAAGGCGTGGTGCGCCGCGATGCGGAGGTACGCCTTAGGCGCGGTGATAAGCTGGTGCTCGATTCAGCCGTGGCCAGCCTTAGGCGCTTCAAGGATAACGTGCGTGAGGTTGCTGCAGGCTATGAGTGCGGCGTGGAGATCAAGGATTGCAACGATTTCCAGGTGGGTGATGTGCTGGAGTTTTACCGGCAGGAAAAGACCCCGGTTTCATGATGGTTGATGCCCTGGTGCCAATGAGACTCGGAGTTTAGAACACTGCTGATCAAGGTAGCATTACTGGAACTGTACTTCGGTTTTTAACTGGTAACCATGTTGGACATATTCCGTGTAAACGTTGTGCCTGTTAGGGGTTATTTAGTCTGGTTATATAGTTTCAATTGAGGAAATCTCATGTCCCATCGTGTAGAAAGAGTAAATAGTCTTATACGCCATGAACTATCGGAGCTTCTGCGCCGCGAGATAAAAGATCCTGCTCTGTCTGGGATGATCTCCATCACTGCAGTAGAGACCGCTTCTGACTTGAAGTATGCCAAGGTTTTTGTGAGCAGTCTGGGTGGGGTGACAGAGAGAGATGAGGTCTTGGGCGGCCTCCGCCGAGCGGGGGGCTTTATCCGCACCGAGCTTGCTAAGGATCTTGACCTGCGCTATGTTCCAGAGCTTGACTTCCGTTGGGATGAGTCTTTGGAGCAGGGGGCGCATCTCTTAGAGCTGCTGGATAAGGTCAAAGCGCCGACGGATAATCCCTCAAAATAAGCCTCCGTGTCTTCCGGCGGGGTCTTGCAGATTTGGAAATTGGGATTGCTTGTTATGGATGGTATCATCAACGTCAGCAAACCCTCAGGCCCCACCTCTTTTGCCATTGTAGCGCAGCTTAGACGTCTTACCAAAGAGAAACGGGTTGGTCACGGCGGTACTTTGGATCCGCTGGCGGCGGGGGTTCTGCCGCTTTTCCTGGGCCGGGCGACGCGCCTGGTGGAGTATTTGCAGGAATACCCTAAGACCTATCTGGCTGGGGTCACTTTGGGTGTAGCCACGGACACTTATGATGCCGGGGGTCGGGTGGTGGCTACGGCCGATGCCTCAGGGATAACGTCTCAGGCGATAGCGGTGTCACTGGATTCTTTCAGGGGAACGATCACCCAGATACCTCCGGCCTATAGTGCCATCAAACAGAACGGGCGGCCTCTCTACGAATTGGCACGGCAAGGACTGATGCCCGTGGTTGATCCTCGCCAGGTAAGCATCTATCGGCTGGAGATTGTTGACTACCAGCCTCCGTTGCTTACCCTGGATATTGAGTGTAGCAAGGGCACCTATATCCGTTCGCTGGCTAACGACTTAGGGCAAATACTCGGGGTAGGGGCCCACCTAGCTAGTCTAGTGCGTACAGCCTATGGTCCGTTTGACATAAATGATGCCATCAGGCCGGAGCGGCTGACGCAAGCGGCGGCGGAAGATACGCTCACCACACTTGTGCGACCACTGGATGCCGTGCTCGCGTTCTGGCCGCTGGTGACCCTGACGAAGGAGCAAGAGCAGGATGTTTGCTTTGGTCGGCAGCTTGCTCTAGAGGCGAGAGAGGCGAGACGCCTGCGCGCGTACGATGAGGGTGGGCATTTCCTCGCATTGCTATGCTTGGATAGCGAGACTGGGGCTTGGCAGCCGACCAAGGTGTTCGGTACAAAGGCTGATATCCAGCGGGGCTTCCCAGGGAGAGATGTGAGAGGCATGGTGCGGTGAGCGCTTGGGTGCCACGGGCAGTTCACAGCGCTAGGATGACAACCTCTTTGTAAGTGTGGCAAAGCACCATTGATCATATCCTTAAAGAGGGAGGATATATAAACCTAAGGTCACCTCTAAAAACCCCCGTCGATTTGCTCCAAAAACGAAACAATGAACCTGTCGCCATTTACCAAATTGCTAGGGTTGATAGTTTTTAGAGGTGACCCTAAGTGAATGATCTGCTTCGGGCTTTCCGAACAGCCGTAGGAAATGGGTTGGTACAGCTGGTTCGTCCCAAATCTATCTGGTATGGTAGAAGGAGATAGCACATGAGACTGCTCAACGGCAATTCAGAGGATCGCTTAGAAAACGTAATCATTTATTTGAAAAAAAATGAAGTAGTTTTCTTGATCGGGGCGTTAGAAAATCTATTGAATGCAGAAGAGAAGGGCATGGGCCACTATCATGTTAATGATTCGGATTATACCCACGAAATCACGGTTGCTATGTATGATGAAAATAACTTAGATAGGTTTGATCAGCGATCCCAAAAATTGATATTAGAAGATAATTAAGCCACAAATTGAAATGCCTGTAGCTTTTTAATGTCTATTCGCATCAACTCAGACCAGCAACCGCACAATATTCGGACAGGTATCCGCATGGTAACCGGTACTGGGCTGGCACCTCAATGATCAATGATTTAAACAAGGGGAAGCCGTATTCCAATACGATAAACATAAACGGGCAGGATGTAACCATAGTTGCTACACCTGGACAAAGTGGAGCATGGGAAATTGCGGTAACCATGACAAAATAACCCAAGCAACACCCGCCACCCTATTTAGAAATATTGGATTTAGCGGTTTCGCTATGCCAGGAGGCTAGGCATGATGAATAAAAATGTTGTCTTGATGTCGCTTGTAGTCTTCTTGTTGTTCGTAACATTTATTATAATCGGCGTACTTCTGTTGTATTTGTTTGCTAAGAAAAGAGGGCGTAGAGACGCATTTTACAGTATACGGAAGAATTTCAATAAGAATCACCCCATCATCTCGAAGCTGATAACAATAATACCGACAATACTGCTGAGTTCTTTGTTTCTTTGGCATATATCAACACATATGAGGGATTTACTTAGTGACGAAGTGTTGATCTGCGAAGGTAGGGTTATTGATGTAAGTTCGGGTTATTTATTCAATAATTACGTACATATAGATGACGGGACAACGGTAATAAATTATCGCAATAATTTTGATATTGAATTAGGGAAGTCTTACGTATTTTATTACGCGCCAAATACAAAAATAATCATGAAAATTGAGCCCGACTTAACCCATTTATCTTGGGGTTGGGCATTCCAAATCTGCCACCAATTCAATTGCGACTGTTAACCAATGAATATCGCAAGGATTGCAGATAGCCAACAGCTTTACTGTAAACAGCCGCGATTCTTATTACACAGTTGTGAACACGGGGGAGTCATCGGCGCTAACGGTGAACAGTTCTTAAAAATCATGTTCACAGTTAGCGGGCGAATAATTATGGCATACCCCGTGTTTGCTCCGCGAGGCAAAGAGGTGGTTGTATTTTAACTTGTGCAATAGAGTGTAAGCCAAAGATGCATGCAGCAGAGTTAATCAATATGCACCTCTATGATGTGTTGCGGGATGAACGAGATTTCAAGATTTCCGTTAATCAACGGACATTCTTCCATGAACCACTCTTCCCGATTTTGGAGCTCGTTTTATGTTGTCAACAATGGCTAAGAAGTGCTGACGTTGATTTTGTTTACAGCACCTTAGAAAGCGAAGACAATCCCCTTCTGGCACTCCGTAGATCAAAGGGCGGATGGAGAATTAAGTCTGCGTGGCAGAAATTTGAATGCGATACAGTTTTTTCAGATAATGATGTTCAGGATTTCGTCAGGAGTATAGTCTCTCAAGTGGTAGTTTAGGTTTGTATAATTACCAAATAGGCAATGCACTTAATAATATCATGTCTGCGAAAGCAAACCATATCATGCAGTCAAAGCCTGCGCGGGACATGTTCGGGGTTAAAAGCTGGCGTTATGCTTACTCCATAATCAACTCAGTTTTGAGCAATGGCGCTGGCGCACTAAACCCAAAGACAGGGGCATGATTTATTCGTATTTCGCATATGGTCAAACGGTTGATGTTGTGACAAGAATTGTTAACGGCATCCTTGCTATTGTCGATGCTTTGGTTAGAACACGATGACAGTATGAGATATTTCATTCCAGGTCGGGTAGATACCTCGCAGCTCTGCTGCGGGGTGGTTCATTTGCTTAGCCCCAATGATCTTGTCGTAGAAGCCCTGAGCCTAGGAGCGAGAGATCAACGCAGGGGACGTGCTGAGGCAAGAAATGACTTCTCAAATCTATCTGGCCTCTTGTTCCCGGGACAAACTGCCATAGAGAAGTATTTTAGAGAGATTATTCTGAGAGTATACGGATTGACTGGATAACCCATTGCTTGCATTGGGTGTCAACAGCGGCTCAAATTCTAGCGCCCAAGCGTCGAGGTGACACTTGGCGGGATATAGTCAGGTGTTCGCCAAATGCTTCGGTGCTCAATAGACTGAGCGTGGCAATGCTCAGAAAACTGTCTGCAATCTACTCACAGTCCATCTGCTATCCTAATAGCAGTACTTCAGCTTTAATATTGAGAAGCCTTGACAAGACTGCTAATATGCGTCTAATATAACTCTGTTAGCAAATTCAAGGGCAGGCTTACTAGAGGAGACGCGATTGGATTTTACAACCGAAGTCATCTTCGATTTTGCGGTCATCATGACCGTGGCGGGAGTGGTTACCTATATCTTCCATAAGATAAAACAGCCGCTTATCTTAGGGTATCTCATCGCGGGCATTATTATTGGCCCATACCTTTTGCCTCTTAATATCATTAGGCAGCCTGGTGTTGAGAGTGCTTTTGCGGAGCTCGGGGTTCTTGTTCTACTCTTTGCTATTGGGCTTGAGTTCCCCCTGTCTAAACTTCTGAAAATCGGCCTGAAAACATATGCTGTGATCTCGGTTATCGAGATTGCACTCATGTTTGCCCTGAGTTTCCTGGTGGGGTATCTGATGCATTGGTCCCCGACGGACTCGCTCTTTTTGAGTGCAGCCCTGGCTTCCAGTAGCACTGTGGTAATCGCCAAGGTACTCACCGACATGAAGAAGTTAAAAGATGTTTCCGCCACGGTGATGATGGGTGTTCTGGTAGTTGAGGACTTGGCGGTAGTACTTATTTTGTCACTTATTACCTCCATTGTTGGTGCCGACTCGCTTTCGGCGCTGGATCTCACTTGGACGGTGGGCAAAATAGTCCTGTTCATCGTTGGTGTGTTAGCCATCGGTCTCTTTACTATCCCTCGCATTATTGACCGGATTAACCATCCAGAGGAAGGTGAGTTCCAAGCCGAACATGACGAGGTGTTGGTGTTGGTTGCCCTGGGGTTTGCTTTAGGGTTATCCATCCTTGCCCACTTTATCGGGTTGTCCATGGCCATCGGGGCTTTCTTAATGGGGGTGCTTATCGCTAACTCCAAATCTGCGGGGCGTATCGTCTACCTCTCTCATCGCATTAAGGAGTTATTTGGTGCCTTGTTCTTTGTATCTATCGGCATGCATATTGATATTACCCTGTTTGGGGAATTCATAATTCCGACAATTGTGGTGATCGTCATCATGCTCTTCGGCAAAGTGATCGGTTGCAGCGCTGGCACTCGTCTCATGGGCTATGACCTTTCAACATCGCTAAAAGTCGGTTTCGGCATGGGGCAGATAGGCGAATTTGCTTTAATTGTGGCCAAAGTGGGGCAGGATTTGGGGGTTGTTAGTTCTTTTTTATTCCCGACGGTCGGTGTGGCGGTGGCGGTTACGGCCTTTCTGACACCGTATCTTATCAAGGCCAGCTATCGGATAGATACGAGCAGGTGGCCGGCGTGGCTCAGGGGGCGACCGAGCAAGGTTTGAGATTCAATAGGCAGTTTTAACGAGCTACTGCGGGGCGCTCGTGATGCCAAGCGGGTATATGCGTGATATCAGGCCGCCAGGTAAGCCTTGGGCTCTATTGCGATGTGGCAAGCGGAACTGGGAGCCCAAAAAACAAGATATAGGTGGTGGGCTGATATATTGCCGGGGCCCTGCGGGGACCTCTTTGGTTTCTACTTCAGCGGTGCGGCGTTCTCATCTTGACATTCCCGCGCTCAAAAGTTATAGTTCAGGCGGCTAAACGCTATTTGGCAAGGCCATTTGGCCCAATCCTGGCGGACGAAGAAAGAGGTGACCCGTGGGTAAAATTAATGTGGCTGTTATCGGAGTTGGTAACTGTTGCTCCTCGCTGGTGCAGGGTGTGCATTTTTATAAGAAAGCTCGAGAAGGGGACTTTGTGCCAGGGTTGATGCATGTCAATCTGGGCGGCTATCACATCAGCGACATCAACTTCGTGGCTGCTTTCGATATCGACAAGAACAAGGTCGGCAAAGATTTTGCCGAGGCTATCTATGCCAAGCCCAACAACACTTATAAGTTTGCTGATGTTCCCAAGATAGGCGTCAAGGTTGAGCGGGGCATGACCCACGATGGATTGGGAAAATACCTCTCGCAGATCATTGAGAAAGCTCCCGGACCGACCGCCGATATCGTAAAGATCCTAAAGGATACCAAGGCCGATGTGGTAATCAATTATTTGCCGGTGGGCAGTGAGGAAGCCACCAAATGGTACGTGGAGCAGGTACTTGAGGCTGGTTGCGCTTTTATCAACTGCATTCCGGTCTTCATCGCCCGAGAGAAATATTGGCAGCAGCGTTTTGAAAAGAAAGGCCTGCCTATTATCGGTGATGATATCAAATCTCAGGTAGGGGCGACCATTGTGCACCGCGTCCTCACTCGCCTTTTCATGGATCGGGGGGTTAAGTTGGAGAAGACCTATCAGCTTAACTTCGGAGGCAACACCGACTTCATGAATATGCTGGAGCGTGAGCGTCTGGAGAGCAAGAAGATCTCCAAGACGGGGGCTGTTACCTCGCAGCTTGACTATAAGATGGATCCAAATGATGTACATGTTGGGCCATCGGACTACGTGCCTTGGCTGGAGGATCAAAAGTTTTGCCATATTCGCATGGAGGGATGTACTTTCGGTGATGTTCCCTTGCGCGTGGAATGCAAGCTTGAGGTTTGGGATAGTCCGAACTCGGCGGGTGTGGTCATTGATGCCGTCCGCTGCGCCAAGCTGGCGCTGGATAACGGCATCAAGGGCGCTCTTACGGCGCCATCGTCATATTTTATGAAGTCTCCTCCAGTGCAGTACACCGATGACCAAGCGCGGTGCATGGTAGAAGAATATATCGCCGAAATGAGTCGCCCCAAGGACGAGACCAAGGGCTAACATCCCGTTCTCGGTAATAGCTACCCGAAATTGCAGGGCGCTCGTGCTTTAAATCTGGGTTCTCATGCAGAATCTGAAAGAAGCGTTGGCGTTGTGCAGTCCTTTGCCCATGATAAGATGATACCTCTATGCTGCCTGATGCAGCCTTGATATCAAAGACCAGGGGGTGTAGAGCGGCTTCATTGCCGTGAGGCAAAAAGAGTTGCGGCGGGCTTGGGCTTTGCCCTTAGTGCCCAGGCTGACCGCTTAACGCCAAGAGTACCATGAGCTATTCTCTAGGGCTGGACATAGGCTCAGCGAGCGTCAAGCTGTCCCTCATTGGCGAAGCGGGCGCGGCTGTTCATTTCGATGCGCTCGGCCTCCTTTCATCGCCGGCGGTTACGGTGAATGCTCTGCTTGGGCGCTTGCCGCCGGGCATAGCTTTAGATGATATCGCCAGTGCGGGGGTCACGGGTGTTGGTCAGACGACGGTGCCTGCTAAGGCTGGCTGGTCGTATTTCAGTAATGCGCTTGCTACGGCTGCAGGGGCCTTGTCGGCCTATCCCACAGTACGTACCATCATTCAGATAGGTGCTCAAAGCTCGCTGGTTGTCGAATTGGAAGACGGTCTAAAGAGGCCGTGGAAGGTGGCGACCAATCCCCTCTGTGCGGCGGGTACAGGCCGCTTTCTGGAACAACAGGCCTATCGTTTGGGCATCAGCTTGGACGAACTGGCACGTTTGGCTTTGGGTTGCCAAGGAAAACCGCCGCGCATTGCCGCGCGTTGTAGCGTATTTGCCAAGAGTGACTTAATCCATCTACAGCAAAAAGGCGTGCCTGTTCCAGCCCTGCTTTATGGACTGTGCGAGGCCGTGGCCCGTCTGGTGGTCTCGCTCAAGAAAGGATCTTTCTGCGAACCGGTTCTGCTGGTAGGAGGGGTGGCGGGCAACCGTGCCATCCTGAACGCCTTGGAAGAAGCGCTCACGTTGCGCAATGGTCAGGCCACTGGTGTCACCGTACCGGATAACTACCTCCACATTCAAGCGCTGGGCGCGGCGTACCTTGCCCGAGACAGCGGTCAACCAGCGCAGTTGCCCTTGGAGGAAGAGGGGAGTAAGGCCCACTATGAGCTGTCTGCTCTGCCCCAGGTCACGGCAACCAGGGCAGAGGCAGCCGGTATCAAAGGGATTTGCTGCGGATATTTGGGAGTGGATGTGGGTTCGACCTCTACCAAGGCGGTTATCCTGGACGAGACGGGCAAAACGGTGCTTGCCAAGAGCTATCTTATGACCGCAGGGCAGCCAGTGGCCGCCGTACAACAGGTGTGCCGCAACCTGCTTGAAGCAGGCGCGGGGCAAGTCAAGGTGCTGGCCGCAGGCATCACTGGTTCCGGCCGATACTTGGTGGGTAGCTTTATTGGAGCTGATCTTATCAAGAATGAGATTACCGCTCAGGCTCGTGCAGCCTCCGAACTTGATTCCGAAGCTGATGTCATTGAGATCGGCGGTCAGGACAGCAAGCTTATCATCAAGCGTGCCGGAGCGGTGGCCGACTACCAAATGAACAAAGCCTGTGCTGCGGGTACCGGAAGCTTTATCGATGAGCTAGCTGAGCTATTAGGGGTAACTGCCAAGAACGGGGACTTCGCGCGTCTGGCGCTCTCGGCTCCTTATACTGTTGACCTGGGCTCGCGCTGTGCGGCATTCATCGGGCAGGCGGTTGCTGCGGCGCGCCAGGAGGGGTTGGGGTTGGATGTCATCACCGCTAGTCTTACCAATTCTATTGCCAAGAATTATTTAAGCAAGGTCGTGGCCCACCGCCGGCTGGGGAGGAAGATTATCCTAACCGGAGCCGTCTTTTACAACGAGGCGGTAATCGCTGCCTTTCGCCAGCAGCTGCCAGACAAGGAGCTTCTGGTTGCTGAGCACCGCGAGGTGAGCGGAGCCATCGGGGCAGCCTTGCTGGCTAAGGAAGAAGCGAAAGGTGCCACCTCGTGCTTTAAGGGCTTTGCCGCTGTGGCAGAGGGACACTGTGAGCTTAGCAGCTTTACCTGCAAGCATTGCGATAATAACTGTGCTATCACCCGTATGAAGCTGGCGGATGGGGGTGCGACCTACTATGGCAGTCGCTGTGATCGCTATGACGCTGAGGCGGGGGCTAAGAAGCAGGCCACCTATTTCGAGGCACGGGCGGAACTTCTCTTTGCGGACTATCGCGAGGGGATGGGGTCGGGTCTCACGGTGGGCATCCCGCGCGCTCTTCAAGTATATGACTTTGCTCCCTTGCTCCTCGGTTTTCTGAGCGCCCTGGGGGTCAAGACCGTCCTGTCTAGTACCACCAATCAGGAGATCATGGAACAGGCCGTGGAGCTAGGCTATACCGATTCCTGTCTACCTATTAAGTTGCTCTATGGCCACACCGCCTCGCTTGCTAATCGTTGCGACTTCATTCTTTACCCCTGTAGCATTCGCATGGGTCTCCAGGATGGCAACGAGAACCAGAAATACTCCTGCCCTTTGGTCCAAGCATCGCCCTTTATGCTACGGAGTGCATTTGGGTTGGGCAAGAGGCTGTTGGTGCCCATCTTGGACTTTAGTCGAGGCGAGACAGAGGTGATTAACAACTTGACGACAGTGGCGCACGAGCTTGGCTTCGCACACGGTCAGGGGCGGGCAGCAGCCTTGGCGGGGCTTGCCTCTCAAAAACGTTTTGAGGCGGCGCGCCTCAGTCTTGGAAGAAGGATTCTGTCGGAACTTAAGGAATCTGGGCGGCCGGGGGTGGTCATCTTTGCCCGCTCATATATGTCGCAGGATCCGGGGGCCAATTTGGGGGTGGCGGAGAAACTTGCCCAGCTAGGGGTGGCGGCTGTACCCTTGGATTGCCTGCCTCTGGAGAGCGTCAATCCTCGCATGGTCTCTGATCGCCCATATTGGTTTTATGAGAGCAAATTCATCGCTGGGGCGACTATTGTGACTGGCACCTCCGGCCTTTTCGGCCTCGTCATCGGCAACTTTGGCTGCGGTCCGAACTCTTTTATGCTAAATATTATTGAGGACGTCATGGCGGGCAAGCCATTGGGGCAAATAGAAATTGACGAACATGCCGCTGAGGCGGGGTTGGTGACGCGGCTGGAGGCCTTTACGGACACCATC
>WRNP01000042.1 GCA_009776515.1 Dehalococcoidia bacterium
CCTTGGTAGAGCGCACTACCGGCTATCTGGCGCTGTGCCACCTGCCTGATGGTCACACCGCCCTAAACGTTCAGAAAGCTGTGACTGACGAGGTGCGCCATATTCCAGACGAGCTGCGGAAATCACTTACTTGGGATCAGGGTGCGGAGCTCGCCTTGCATAAACAAATCACTATTGCCGCCAACCTTGATGTCTATTTCTGCGACCCGCATTCTCCATGGCAGCGTGGCAGCAATGAGAATACCAATGGTTTGCTGCGCCAATATTTTCCGAAGAGTACCGACTTATCCGTTCACTCAAAAGCAGAGCTTGTAAGAGTGGCACGGCTGCTGAATGATCGTCCGAGAAAGAAACTCGGCTGGCATACACCGACTGAGGCCATGAATTACGTTATGGCACATGGTACAATGGAGGGACTGATAGTGGGATAGGTGTTGCAACCGCCGCTAGAATCCACCATATAGCCGTTGGGACGATAAAACGTCATTAGCACATAATCAAGCGGCTGGGACTCTTCATAATCAAGCCATCTCTGCCATGGCAACAGACTCTAGGGATTATTCATTCCTATCGTGGCTGATACCTCACATTTCTGCTCAGGAATCTGCCGGCAGAGCCCGCATCGGGTAAACGACAGGAAGGGTACCAGAAACTCTATCAGTGCTATTTCAAGCGGGTGCGCGGCGTATATATTGGCCGTGATGTTACGCCGTCGACATTGTCATAACATTGCGGTAATTCAGGGTGTTGGCAAATCTTAGGCTGAGATTATCAGGAAGTATGTTCTGACACGCTCAGATCTCGGCAATTAGGTCGCCAAGATAAACAGCAGCGGATCTCCAAAGATTGCCGGCAATCGTATCGAAGAAGAAAAGCCTTGACAATCTTCTTTAAGGACTATGATTCCCCATTGAGGCTAAGTGGTTCGTCTGCACTTGGGGTCTGTATTTTGGTATTGGCGTAACGCTCGTACTCGCTGAAGAGGCATCCGCAATACTGCTGGCGGTAAAGCTCTAATGGTTTGGTTATGCGGCGCGAGTCGGAGTACCTTTTTCTTAAGTCTACATATCTAAAAGTGGCACCGGTATTGGCAGCAATCTCCTCGCCTACCATCCTTGCCAATTCATGCTCCTGATGGGGGCTGATGAGCAGGCTGGTGGAGAAAGCGCCAATTTCCATATCAATGGCGATCTTGGCTGTCCGTTGCAGTCTAAGGCGGAAGCAATCTTGACAGCGCGTACTCTCATGGCCGGATACGGCACGCAGATAGCGGGTGAGATCGTATCCGGGAACGACAATTAGAGGAAAGGCCATCTTCTCGGCGAGGGCTTTCATGGCGGCCAGACGGTTTTCATGCTCCAAATATGGATGGATATTGGGGTTGTACCACAAGGCCGTAACCTCAATGCCTTCCTGACGGAAGTGTTCCATGGTATAGGCGGTGCAGTGGGCACAGCAGGCGTGAATGAGTATTTTGGGCATATTACAGTCCCAGGGGGGGCTGGGCAGACTTGGCCACGGGATATTTCTTGCCTAGGTGTTCGTAACCTAGAGGCGTTACCACCCGTCCGCGGGGCGTGCGGTCTATAAAGCCGAGCTGCAATAGGAATGGCTCGTAGACGTCCATGATGGTATCCGATTCTTCACTGATGGAGGCGGCGATGGTTTCCAGCCCCACAGGCCCACCGCCGAACTTGTCGATGATACTGACGAGCATGCGGTGGTCAATCTCATCCAGCCCCAAGGGATCAACCCCCAATCCTTGCAGGGAGGCTAGGGTGATATCTTTTGTGGCGGTGCCCTTACCTTTAACCTGGGCGTAGTCGCGCACCCGTTTTAGCAGGCGGTTAGCTACCCGTGGTGTACCGCGGCCTCGCTGGGCGACCTCGCGGATGGCAGTCTCCTCAATGTCGAGGCCGAGAATCTTCGCCGAGCGCTGTACAATGGCCTCCATGGACGGCAGGTCGTAGAAGTCAAGGCGGGAAACCGAGCCGAAGCGGTCGCGTAGTGGGGCGGAGATGGCGGCGTAGCGGGTGGTGGCTCCGATCAAGGTGAAAGGCGGTAGCTTGAGGCGGAGGCTCTTGGCGGTAGGCCCCTTACCGATGACGATATCCAGGGCGCGATCCTCCATGGCGGGATATAGCACCTCTTCCACGACGTGACCTAGACGGTGGATCTCGTCTATGAATAGGATGTCCTGAGCATGCAAATTAGTGAGGATGGCGGCCAGGTCTCCGCTACGCTCAATGGCTGGGCCGGAGGTGATGCGGATGTTTACTCCCATCTCGACGGCGATGATATTGGCGAGGGTCGTTTTGCCAAGCCCCGGTGGGCCGTAGAGCAGAATGTGGTCCAGGGCTTCTCCGCGTGCCTGGGCGGCAGCGATGGCAATGGCTAGGTTTTCCTTGACGCGTGCCTGAGAGATGAAATCATTAAGACTTTTGGGCCGAAGACTGAAGTCCAGCGAGGTGTCTTCCGCCAGCGACTTATTGGAGATAATACGTTCAGTCTGGCTCATTTTGCCTACAACTATAGCATAAAAAGACGGGGAGAACCTATCCGCCGATTTCCTTCACCTCTTTTACGAGATTGCAGCCTCATAATCACAGCGACCTTGGTATTTTACAAACAATTTACCTTTTCCATACAATTTGCTGGTTTCCAGGTGACTTTTGGTTGTCTAAAATGTTGACGCGTCTAAAAAACGGGCGTATAAATAAAAAAATCGTGAGGAACATAAAAACAATGAAAAATCCATTCTCCCTTGTTTCCTTGGTGATGGCACTGGTGCTGGTGATTACCGCCGGTGCTGGATGTGGGGGTGGGGGGTTCGACTCCTCAAAGAACATCGCGGTGGTGGCCCGCGAGGACGGTAGTGGCACAAAGAGTGCTTTTATGGAGATCATCGGCTTAAAAGGTAAGGTTGACCCGGTGGGGGCCATTCAGCAGAACGGCACGGCCGGGGTTCTTACGGAGGTCAAAGGCAATCCGGTGGCCATTGCCTATGAAAGCCTCGGCTATGTTACCAGTGATGCAAAAACCCTCAAGGTTGACGGCGTGGCGGCGACGGTAGCCAACATTAAAAACGGTACATACAAAATTGCCCGTCCCCTCTCGGTGATCTACCAGGAATCCACCCTGGAAAACGATATCTGCCAGGCTTTTCTTACTTTCCTTCGTTCAAGCAATGCACAAAAGATCATCTCTGAGGAAGGATATGTTTCTCTCCTCGACGATGCGCCGGCCTATACGGCCAACGGGGCGCTTTCAGGCGCCATCTCCGTCAGCGGTTCCACCTCGCTTCAAGATTTGATGGATGATCTGGCGGTGGAGTTTCAAAAGCTCCAGAAGAATGTTCAGGTTGTGGTCACTGGCGGCGGTAGCGGAACGGGTTATAATAATGCTGAAAGTGGTGTAACCGAGTTTGGTATGATCAGCGAGGAGTTTGATCTCGGGAAAGCGCCGACCTGCACGGTGTATACTGTCTGCAACGACGGCATTGCGGTTATTGTCAACAAGAGTAACCCATTGGATAATATTACCATGGCGCAGCTTAGGAATATCTACGATGTGGATGCGGGGGCAAGCGCCATAATCAAATGGGAGACGTTGGTTAACTAAGTGGCGACCGGGCGGGGGCAGAAGCCCCCGCCCGGTGCTTTTTCCTGCGGTGAATGAGCATGAAGCGGGCACATCGCTTTATCAGATTCAGAGACCGGGCCATGCGCGGTATCTTTTTGTTTTGCGCGGTCTTTTCAATATTGGCGCTCGGCTGCATTTGTGTCTTTCTCCTTGCGAATGGCCTGCCGTTTATAGGTAAAGTTGGGCTCGGTAACTTTTTTGGCACCAAATGGGATATTCACAACGGCGACTACGGCATCCTCTCCATGATTGTGGCCTCGCTCTATGTCACCGCTCTGTCGATGATCTTCGGGGTGAGCCTGGGATTACTTACGGCCGTCAGCCTGTACAAGTTTTGCCCTCGTCGGGCCGTTGCTCCTATCAGGCAGATGGTGAACCTCTTGGCTGGTATACCGTCGGTCATATATGGTTTGTTTGGCCTCATCATCATTGTGCCGTTTTTGCGTGACTATATCTCTCCCAACGGAGTGGGGTACGGTATTCTAGCCACCAGTCTGGTACTTTCAGTGATGGTGTTGCCAACGATTGTCGGTGTTAGCCTTGATGCCTTGAACGCCGTACCGAAAAATTACTACGAGGGAGCGCTGGCCCTAGGGGCAACAAAGGAGCAAGGGGTTTTTAAAGTGATGCTCCCTGCGGCCAAGAGCGGGATAATGGCAGCGGTGGTATTGTCGATTGGGAGAGCCATCGGGGAAACCATGGCGGTTATCATGGTCATCGGTGGCTCGCCAGCGATGCCGACCAGCCTGTTTCAATCGGTTCGAACGCTGACTGCCAATATCGCCATGGGGGCCACTGAGCTCTCGGGTGATCCCATGACGGCTTTGGTTGCCACCGGGGTGGTGCTCTTCTTCTTTGCCCTGTTGCTTAATGCCAGCTTTTCGTTGCTGAAAGGAGGCGAGAAGCGTGAAAACAAGCGCGCATCAAAGGCAAATTCTTAAATATGCGGCCTACAAGCTCGCCGCGCAAGCGGCGCTGGCGATGACTCTCATCGCGCTTATCGCGGTGATCATCTTTATTCTGGTGCGGGGAATTCCGCATATCAATATGCAGCTACTATTTGGCGATTATACCAGCCGGGCTCCTTCTCTTAAGCCGGCCCTTGTCGGTACGCTGTATTTGATCGTCATAGCCCTGTCAATCGCTGCTCCGATCGGCATTGGGAGTGCGATTTTTTTATCTGAATACACCAACTCTAAAAGCCGCCTGATCCGCATTGTCAGAGTAGCGGTAGAAACCCTGGCGGGGATTCCGTCCATTGTGTATGGGGTCTTCGGCTACGTTGTTTTTGTGGTCACACTTGGTTTCGGATACTCGCTCATCGGCGGCGGGATTACGCTCGCGATTATGATCTTGCCGGTCATCGTCCGTTCGACCGAGGAAAGCTTGCTTGCTGTGCCGCGTTCGCTGAGAGAGGGCAGCTTTGCACTTGGTTCCTCAAAGGTACGGACGACGTTTGCGGTGGTGTTGCCGTGTGCTGCCAGTGGCATGGTGACCTCGCTGATCTTGGCGGTGGGGCGGGTGGTGTCCGAAAGCGCAGTTTTGATCCTGACCATTGGCATGGCGGTTCGAGTCATACCTCAAAATGTCACCTCTGCCGGTACCAGTCTGGCGCTGAACGTATATTATTTCGGCTCCCACGGCTATCCGGAACAGGCGGCGGCTACAGGTGTGGTGCTCTTGGTGCTGGTAGTGGCTATCAATATCATAGCGACGGTTTTAGGAAAAGTATTCGGCAAGGGAGAACTGGCGGATGGATGAGCGTTTTAATATCACCGTACGGGGCTGCGATCTGTACTATGGTGATCTGCATGCTTTAAAAAACATCAATATCGATATTGAGGAGCATGCGGTCACGGCGCTCATCGGGCCTTCCGGTTGTGGCAAGTCGACATTTATTAGGATGCTGAACCGCATGAATGATTTGGTGGATGATTGCCGCATCACCGGCGAAATTAAAATAGGGGAACAGGACATCTACGCCAAGGGGACGGATGTCACTATGCTTAGGAAAAACGTCGGCATGGTTTTTCAAAAACCAAATCCCTTTCCGATGAGTGTCTATGACAACGTGGCTTTTGCGCCGCGCACCTTTGGGATCAGGCGGAAAAGGGAACTTGACGGGATTGTCGAGCATTCGCTACGGCGGGCGGGATTGTGGGATGAGGCGAGGGATCGGTTGCGCAAAAACGCCTTGGATCTTTCAGGGGGCCAACAACAGAGGCTATGCATCGCCCGTGCCTTGGCGGCTGATCCCAAGATTCTGCTCATGGACGAGCCGACCAGCGCGCTTGATCCGATTTCGACGGGGATTATTGAGGAGCTTATTGACGAATTGGAGCTGGACTATACCATTGTCATTGTCACTCACAATATGCAGCAGGCGGCGCGCATATCCCACAAGACAGCCTTTTTCCTTCTAGGGGAGATTGTTGAGTATGGTCGAACGGAGGATATTTTTACCAATCCGAAAGACAAGCGCACCGAAAATTACATAACGGGGCGGTTCGGTTAAAATATTAAGTTGGTTTTTAGAACGAGGAGGAAAATGATGTCGATCAGGGTGCGTTACGAAAAGGAGCTAAGGGGCGTTTTTGATAATCTGGTGCTGATGTGCCGATATATTGAGGTGGCTATCGAAAAGAGCATCAAAGCGCTGACCGATTTGGATTATGAACTGGCACGGGAGGTCTGTGAAGAAGATCAGCTGATTGATAAGATGGAGCGTGACATTGAGCAGTCATGCCTGAAGATACTCGTGATGGAGCACCCCTTAGCCAGCGATTTCCGCGAGGTGTCGGCAGCCTTAAAGATGATCACCGATTTGGAGCGCATTGGCGATCAGGCGCACGATATCGCCGAGATAACCACCAAGCTTGGTGAAGATGGGGGCAGTAAGCTGGTTAATATCCCGCGCATGGCGGCCATCGTCGTTCAGATGGTTAAAGACGGGGTTCAGGCCTATATAAACCGCGATCTAGTGTTGGCCCGCTCGCTCGAAAAAACAGATGATAAAGTCGACGATCTTTTTAGGGTCATAAGGTCTGATCTCACAGCTCTTATAAGGAGAGACCCAGACAGCGCCGAGCGGGCCATTATGCTGATGATGGTCGCGAAATACTTAGAACGTATCGGCGATCATGCTATCAACATCGGTGAGTGGGTTGAATACGCCATCACGGGCAGTCATCCCAAGAAGGAGTGATCTTTTTGAAGCATACGGTTTTTGTGGTTGAGGACGACGCGGCCCTGAGGGAGCTTTACACCTATTCTCTGGAGAATGAGTATGCTCTACACTGCTTTGATGACGGAGAAACGCTTTTTGAGGTGCTTGCCAAAAATATCCCCGATCTCATTTTGCTGGACATAATGCTGCCTGGAGACGATGGCTTTGCGATCTTGGCGCGCCTGAAAGCTGGCAGGGCAACCTCCCATATCCCAGTCATCATAGTATCAGCCAAGGGCGAAGAAATTACCAAGGTCAAGGGGCTTAACATGGGAGCCGATGACTATATAGCTAAGCCTTTTGGAGTCTTGGAGCTAGCGGCGCGTATCAAGGCGAACCTGAGAAAAAATAGCAAGACGGCGGCTGAAAAGATAGTTTATAAAGATGTGGTCATTGATTTGTCGCGGCATCAGATAACGGTTGCCGGTGACCAAATACAGACGACACTCAAAGAATACGATTTGCTGTGCCTCCTTAGTAGAGGGGCAGAAAAAGTGCATGAGCGCGAGGCCATTTTTAGCGAAGTGTGGGGTGGGGGTTTTATGGGCGAGACGCGTACGCTGGATATGCACATAAAGGAGTTGCGCAAAAAGCTCTTCGAAGCCAAAAGCGAGGTTGTCATTAAAACTATTCGTGGCGTGGGTTATGTATTGACATGAAAAAGCGGCTTTTTTTATATACCGCCTTGATCATCGGCGCAGGTTTTCTGGGTTTTTTCGGCGCATCGGTATATGCCGCTCGTGTCAACAACATCAACATTGCCAAGGACACGGTGAAAGAGACGGCCGAGATTTGTCGGGATCTGTATGTCAGCAATACGGATCTCTTGACCTTTGTTAACGCCGGTAGCGAGACGCGCATAACGATCATCGCACCAGATGGAGCAGTTTTGGCAGACAGTCATCCCTTGGATGTTGGCATCCTAGAGAACCACTTATCCCGGCCGGAAATCCAGGCGGCGGCTGACGACGCCCCTGCGGCTTACGTGCGCCATTCTGAAACATTGGGGGTTGATCTTATTTATTATGCCTTGAAGGTGGATAGCGGAGAAAGCTACGTGTTCATACGCATTGCTATTCCTGTGGCGAAGATTGATGCCTATCTATTTCAGTCACTGCCGCTATTGGTGAGTTTGCTGTGCGCTATCGTCTTGATTTGCTTCTTTATTACGCGTCGCATGATAAACCGGATTGTGAAGCCGTTTGAGTCGGTCGAGCGAAAACTGCGCCTCCTTTCTAGCGGTGAGTATGTTCCGGGACCTATTGTTGGTGGTTATGAAGAGGCGAATAAAATAGTGCGGGAAGTTGATGAAATTGCTGGGGTACTGCAGCGTAGCTTTACAGCGCTCCGGGACGAAAGAAACAAGGCGGAGTACATTCTAAATAATGTCGGCGATGGACTTTTTGTCGCAGACGAAAATAAAGATGTGGTGCTTATAAACATGGCTGCGCTGGAGATTTTTGGGGCCACCCCAGACATAGTCAATAAAAATTTGAACTACCTGTTCTACGATAAAATGCTTAAAGGGGCGCTGGATGACTGCGTGGATCATGCGAAGAACGCCCTCTTCGAACTTTCGTTTAACGGCCGGATATATTTTGTGGCAGTGAAGCGGTTACCTGAGACCAGGCTGACGATGGCCGTCCTATCCGATGTTACGGAAAGCCGGAAGAATGCGAAGCGGCGGGAGGAGTTTTTTGCTAATGCTTCCCATGAGTTGAAAACACCCCTAACGGCCATAAAGGGCTTTAATGAGCTTGCAGCGCTTAACAATAAGGATGGGGGCATTCAAAAGTATATTGATGGCATTACCCGTGAAACAGACCGCATGCTGGCGCTCATCGGGGATATGCTTAAGCTGTCTGAGCTGGAAAATAGCAAGAGGCTGGACGGCGTTCCAGTGCCGCTTGCCAAAATAGTGGACGAGGTACGCGAGTCTGTTTCGGTTGCCATTAAAGAGAAATCAATAGTTTTTGAAACAGTCGGCGATGGGGTGGTGATGGCTGAGTCAGGGCATGTCTATGAACTGGTTAAAAACCTGATCGAGAATGCCGTACGTTATAACCATCAAGGCGGCAGGGTTGCCGTAGCTATTGAAAGCAGGAGAAAAGTCGTGCGATTTTCCGTTTCCGATAGTGGTGTCGGGATGGCCGCTGAAGAGCAGGCGAGGGTATTCGAACGGTTTTACCGGGTGACCAAGAGCCGTGCGCAACGAGATGGCGGCACGGGATTGGGGCTTTCGATTGTCAAGCATATCTGTGCCCTATATGGCTGGAAGCTGTCACTGAAAAGTAAACTGGGCGTGGGGACTGAGATAACGGTGGTATTCGGAGCATAGTAGCAGTACGACCTCGAAGAGATGCGCGCAGTGAGGTGCGGCTCTAAAAATCACCATGCCCCAAGCAAAACTGCTGGAACTTCCGCACATATATTTTGACGATGCAAGAAAATGATGCATAATATCCTCTGCGGTGCCTGACCCGCTAGATTTATAAGCAAGGGGAGTTTATATGAAGCATGTCTACGAAGGTAAGACCAAGGCGGTTTTCGCGCTTGAAAGCGGTAATTATCTTTTAAAATTTAAAGACGATGCAACGGGCACGAACGGCGTTTTTGATCCCGGGGCAAACACGGTGGGGCTTTCCATCGAAGGGCTGGGAAAAGGCGGACTCAGGCTTAGCACTCATTTTTTTGAGTTGCTCCAGGCAAATGGCATAAAAACGCACTACGTAAAGTCGGACATTGAAAGTGCTTCCATGGAGGTTTTGCCAGCCACCGCTTTTGGCAATGGCCTGGAGGTGGTCTGTCGTTTTAAGGCAGTCGGGAGCTTCTTGCGCAGATATGGACAATATGTCAGTGAGGGGCAGGATTTGGAGGCGTTTGTTGAGGTAACCCTAAAAGATGACGAACGCGAGGATCCGCCGATTACCAAGGATGCCTTGGTAGTGCTGAGCATTCTTGCCGATGAAGAGTATGAATCTCTTAAGGTGCAAACGCAAAAGATCTGCAGAATGGTAAAGAGAGAACTGGCGAAATATGGCTGCGAGCTTTACGATATCAAGCTTGAATTTGGCAGGAACAATGGTCAGATTATCCTGATTGACGAGATTTCAGGCGGAAATATGCGTGTTTACAAAGATGGGAAAATCGTCGCACCGCTGGAGCTTGTAAAAATCGTTTTGGGTAGATAGTAGACCAGCGGTTCTCTGATTGGCCCTGCTTGCATGGGTATCAAGATGAAGCCGGCATCAGCCGAAATTTGCTCGGAGGATTAGCGGCGCTTGCGGCGAGTAGGTGCGCGCTACTCAATTCCTAACGAAGAGGAGGGGTCATTTTGTCCTATGTTGAGGAAATGCTGGAATATAACAAGAAATTTGTTGAGGGTAGGCGATATAAATTATATCCGGCTACCAAATATCCCAGCAAAAAGATTGTCATACTCTCTTGCATGGACGCGCGCTTAACGGAGATTTTGCCAGCGGCTCTAAATTTCAAAAACGGCGATGTTCAAATAATCACGAATGCCGGTGCCGTTATTTCCCATCCGTTTGGAAGTGTGATGCGCAGTCTTTTGCTAGCCGTATATGAGTTGGGGGTGGAGGATATTTTGGTGATTGGGCATCAGGATTGCGGCATGCAGGGCATGAAGGCTCCGAAACTATTGCGAAAGATGACGGACCGGGGCATCAAAAAAGAAAGAGTGGATTTTATTTCCAGCTGCGGCATTGATATCAATAAATGGCTAAAGGGTTTTGATAAAGTCGAGGAATCCGTTCCCGAAACAGTCGGTGCCATTAGGCACCATCCGTTTATTCCGGCTGACGTGCGCGTGCACGGCTTCGTCATTAGCCCCATAACCGGGGGGCTTGAGAAAATAGGCTGATACCCTCTCTGGCGAAGAAGCCAGGGCAAAGCAACGAAATTCGCCAAAAAACACAGCCTGACAATGCGGAGAGGAGCGCTTGCAACGTAATATCCATCGGGGATTGCCTGTATTCACAAACACGCCCCCTAGCACTTTCTGTTTTTCTTAAACCCTGGGCCAAGTTAGTCTGCAACCTGATTATTTCAAGGTTTTCGAATCATCGGCGCAATGTTTGAATCACGCAGCAGTTGTTGCTCTGCCAATCTCTGTCATCTTCTTCGCTGCCGCTGGTTGGCTAGGGGCCCACGGTGAGCTAAGTGTCACAAGCCATATTGGTCGAGAAGCTACGCATAAACAACCAACTGCATTGCAACACCTATCAAAGCGTAGGGATTTTGGACAAAGATCCGCAAATCCCTACGCTTCAATTAGTACGCCAGCATCAAATGTATTGGCCTACAAAATGGCTGGAGCTATTTGGCAACCCTATTTAAGAATCCTGAATTTACCTATTACAGGAAGCTCTTTTGCTCGGCCATTGAATCCATTGATCAGCCCAGTGACGCCGAGGATGATGACGACCACTGAGACGATGAGGTAGATGATGGTCGAGATCACAGACAGCCGCCACGGCAATATCGCTGATATTATGAAACTGACGATGCCGCAGGCGATGCTGAGGATCAGCAGGATCAGGCCCTGGTTGGCATGGAAGCGCCCATACTTTGATTCGGGGCAGGAAATGAGCGGCAGGAAGAACAGGAAGTAAGCAAGGCCGGCGATTGTTTTGTTCTTCTCGATGTCCGCTGGATCCATGCCCCCAGTCTCATCGGCCGTATTTTGCAAAAACCCCAAACCGCCTTGCTGGCTCTGTTGTTGATGCGGCTGCTGATACTGCGATGACGGTTGGTGTTGTTGCTGCTGGGGTGTACTTCCAGCCTGCGCGCCGCAGGCAGGGCAAAATTTCGTGTCCCCCTGAACCTGTGCCCCGCAATTTGCACAATACGCCATGGTAAAACCCTCCTTTTATGTATTGGCTTAGCCTTTGTCTTACTTGTTTTCCCTAGCTCGTCACTGCGTAGCGCCTGCTAGTTTTTCGCCACATTCGCCGCAGAACTTCATTCCCTGCTGATTCATGGTACAGCAGGCATTACAGAATTCCCGCGGCAATTCGCCGACTGTCTTGCCGCACTCCTCGCAGAATCGGGCACTCTCGTCGTTTACCTTCTTGCAGGCAACGCAGGTGTACTTAGCCAGCCGCATTTTCTCTGTCCGTTCGAAGAGTCTCTGTTCCTCACGAATCTTCGCCACGCGTGAGGTGAGCTCATCCGCCTGCTTCTCGGTTTCGCCGAGGCGCAAGACCAAAGCGGCGAAGTCAGACTTGTGTCGTACATCTGGCAACGCTTTTTCCCCAATCATAGTCAGTATTTCCAGCCGTTGGCAGGCAACAGCCTTGGCCTCCGCCTCTGCCGCCGCCAAAAGTTCACCGAAATTGTTTTCAGTCATGTCCTTTTGTCCTCTACTGAATATATGAATTTTGTTTGAGCGGTCTGTTGCCAGAAAAATACCCCGCCACTCGTTTTTCAGATTTCCGTGGCCCGTGTTACTGTTGCGGTCATGCCTTTTTCCACCCGAGGGATGTCAGATAGTCGCGTATGGGCTGCTTAACCGCTGTTGTATCGAATTTAAATCCTACAAGTCCGACCTCTCCGGTTTGGTTGTTCTTGCCCATACCGAAAGAGAATGATTTCTGATTGGTCTTGCCCTTAAACGAACTTGACGAACTACCGAAACTCAATTTGCCGCCGCTCATCTTGATGCCTGACGACTTGTTCTCGGTTACATCAAACTCTTTCCACTTGCCATTATCACTGAGGGTGACGGTGAAAGTGAAAGCCCGCGTCTCGTCGCTTACCTCGTGGGGCGCAAAGAAAGTCGCATCCATCCACCGCCATCGGGCGATGATGGCATCACCCTCCACCGTAACCTCCCATGGCTGCCCCGGTTTGTTGAGAGCCCCTGGTGCGTTATACAGCGTCTGCTGTTTTTGCGTCATAGGCTGCTGAGCGTACGGTGGCTGATATTGCGGCTGGGGCTGTGCGTTGGGCTCAGGCCGTGCCATCTGAACGGGCGGCGCGGCCTGAGTTCCGCAGAGAATACAAAACCTTGCGGAAT
The DNA here is from genome assembly GCA_009776515.1 of Dehalococcoidia bacterium. Lineage (GTDB taxonomy): Bacteria > Chloroflexota > Dehalococcoidia > Dehalococcoidales > UBA1222 > WRNP01. The sequence goes on from WRNP01000042.1 coordinate 12,909, forward strand.
CGCCAAGCTGCTTTCCGCAGTTAGTACAGAATCTTAACACTGCGTCATCCTCCTAACTATTCGTTGGGGGAAAATTGTCGGGTCCTATTTCCAGTTATCCACAGTAAAGCCGTCCTCTTAGTACTCCTCG
>WRNP01000043.1 GCA_009776515.1 Dehalococcoidia bacterium
CCCCGCCAGTAAAGCCAGAGCCTGCCTGGATACCAGAATCCAAGGAAATATCGGTGTTACCCCATTCACCTATGCCGACGTCATCGTATTTCAGGCCCATAACCTCAGCTACAAAATGTGCCATCGTGGTTTCGGCACCGGGGGTGCCTCGGGCTCCGCCAACATTGAGCTGAACTTGGCCGTCTGGGGTTAAGACGAGATTGCCGCCTCGGCTACCACCGCCGACAGAACCGTGGCTGTCAAGGTGTCCGGTGATGGCGATGCCGTGCATTTTCCCATTTTCAAGCTGGTATGCGCCGGGGTTATGTTTCTTGGTGGCATAATTAGATTCTTGGTAGACCTTTTCGAAACACATACGCACCCCTCCGCCTGCGCCGCCATTACCCCATTGCCTGTATGGACTATCCTGGTCTGGGGCATCCATTGGACGGAGGTTTTTCATGCGCAGGTCATAAGGATCCATTCCCAGCCTTACCGCCAGTTTGTCAATGGCAGAATCAGAGTTGATATTGCCGGGGGGGTCATTGACACAGCGGTAATAACCGCGTTGTGGCGAGTTAGTTCCGATTAGGTTGACGACCATTTTAGCATCGGGGATAGTATAGGTGGTGCGAAAACCAAAGTGAGCGCTCCCGCTCGGGGTGGCAGAGTTGACGCCGCCCATGGCCCACCAAGTGGCATCGGCGGCGGTGAAAGTGCCATCATTCTTGGCGCCTAACTTGATCTCAGAACGGACTTGGAATTGACGAGTGTACGTGCCCATTTGAACCCGACGGCTCCACGACATTAGCACGGGGTAGCCGCCCACAGCTTTGGACATAGGGACAGCTACAGTACCTAGGGCAGCACCCTTGCCGCCTTCGCCTGAGCCGCAGAAGTGGGTATAGAAGTGAATTTTGGTGGCCGGCATGTTCAGGGTATTGATAAGAGTGCTTTTTTCACTGTGGGCACTTTGGGTTGAACCCCAGACATAGGCGTGTTCGCCAACCCACCAAGCGAGTGCAACGTTGGTTTCGAGAGTCTGGTGCTGGTGGACGGTGGTCCAGTTCCAGGAAGCATCTTCTACAACATCGGCATTGGCCCAGCCTGCCTCTAAATCACCTCGACTGAGGTTGGCCTGGACGCTGAGGTTGGTTTCGAGCATTACGCCGGATAGAGTTGCCCCTGGCTTTATGGCTTCATCAGGGTCGACAACGGCGGGGGCGGGGGTGTAATCAATCTTGATGAGAGGTAACGCACGCTCTGCGATGTATGGATCTTCGGCAACTACGCCAGCAACTGGTTGGCCCCAGTGCAAGACGGTTGGTGACCAACTGGGAATATCTTGATACGTGACAACGGCTTTGACCCCAGCGAGTTTCAGTGCCTCGGAGGCATCAATATTCGTGATTTTGCCGCGGGTAAAATTGGCGGGGCGGACAGCGCCGAAGTACTTTTGATTGGGCAGACGGTCAGCGACAAAGTCAGCCTTGCCGGTGAGGATACTCACGCCAGCGGAATCGTGTTGACCAGGCTTGCCTACTACGTTGAGAACTGGTAGAGACATTTTATACGCCTCCTACGGTGTTTTCGATATAGAGCTTGAAGTTGTAACACGAGCAGATGTGGCCGGAGAAAGCTTCACGCACATCGTCTAGGCTTGGTCTGGAATTTGAGGCCAACAAAGCTGTGGCGGCTACCAAAAACCCCGGGGTGCAATAGCCACATTGGAAAGCTTCGTTGTCGTACCATTTCTGCTGGAGCTGCGATAAATTCCCAGCGCTCGCCAGCCCTTCTACTGTAGTGTATTTCTTGCCTTCGGCTTCAACAGCTAGAACCAGACATGAAAGAACTGGCATACCATCCTGTAGCACGGTGCATGAGGCGCATTGTCCATACTCGCAACCTACTTTAGTGCCGAATAGACCTAGTTTGTCGCGCAGGACGAAACTCAAAGGCCAGTATGGCTTGACCTGCACTTTGTACTCCCTGTCATTGATATTAAGAGTGATGACATCGGATGACGAACTGCCGCCTGACCCAGGCACAGTTACGGTGGTGGTGCCGGCTGGAACAGTTACGGTCTTGTCGCTACAGGCATTCACTAGGGCAATGGAACCGATGGTGGCGCCGCCTACGATAAGGCCGGCGTCTTTGAGAAACTCTCTCCGAGAAATGTGTCCAGTCTGTTTTTCTTCGGACATGGTATTGATTATTCGACCTCCTTTTAGTCGTTTCCCACCTCTCTAAGCACAGTTTCTTAATCTGAAATGAAACTGCGAGATGGGCGGAGCAATGACTCCTGATTCTTGTAGTCAACTACCTAAGTGAAAGACTTATGCATCTATTGTTATCGGGCGCTTCACCTCCTTGTATTTATATCACAATTATTGGCTATGAGGGGCTTGTATCAGCCCAGCGGCATAGGCGGTTTTCATGACAATGGAGAGCAACAGCCTATGTGTGCAGGCAGTGCAGTGGATTTTGGCCCGACTTGAGGCATGGGAACTCGGTGTTGTCATGGACATAGATGTGCTAGGCCAATAATTATCGCCCAAGAGCAACCATCAAGTTGTGCAGTATGTCGTCTCAGGCATTGTGGCTCTGCTTGATTACGCATATCAGTATTCTGGGGGCGGGTTGGGATCGCCGCCGGGCGGATCTATGACTCTGAGCCAGGAGATTCTGATGTTGACATATCCATACCTTAGGTTTTCGTATCGGCCGACAATTTCTACGATATATTCTTCGCGCACATTGATGATGGTGTATAGAAAATCTGTCCGGAACCTTACCTGTTCGATATTGGGATCAATGCCTTCTTGGACATAGAGTTCTGGTTCTAGGGGTTCCCCAAGAAACGCCATCTGGTCAACGCGCACGCTAGGAAAGTGCAAGTCCTTTTCCCCATATTTGGCTGCGGCTGCCACAGGATCTGCCTGGAAGTCACGCCACATATCCAAGGCAACGACTTCCACGGGAGCTTCGTCAAGGATGATGGCGGTAGGCGGTGTAAAAACGTCATTTGAACACGCTATTGAGGCGAGAGCTAAGGTCACAAGCAACAATGTGGCTACCAGAATCCTAATGTCGCAAAGCTTCTTCATGCGACACCTCCGTTTTCTTCGCTCGCGCAAGTAATCTATACCATGGTAATAAATATGTCAAGGTTTGGTAAGGAAACCACAGGGCAATCGCATAAAAAATAAATGTAAGTCTGAAAAATGGAGTCTTCGCCAGTTTATGTGGGTATGATTAACAGATCACTCCGAGAAATGGTTGGGGGGCTGACACCTCGTATTCACTCCCTTGGCATAACCACCATCATGTGTTGGAAGCAGTCTCTGCCAAGGAGGCAGTGTCCGATATGAATACAGGGACAAATCCCACGGATTTCATCCAAGGGAGGTTAGGTAACATCCGCGCCTCTTGATTACCTCGGGCGATAGCCACCCAGGGCAGGAATATCGGCAGGCTCGTACACTGAAGCATAATGAGCGTGATGAGGTTGTCGATGTTCCTGAAGCCGTACCCTGCGCGTACGGTAAGCTTGATCTTGTTGTTCACCGCCTCGATACGGGCGTTGGATAACCCATAGCGGATGGAGGACAAGATAGCCTCCCGGTGTCTTTTAATCTTGCACCTCAGCTCTATGAATTCAGGGATGCGACTGCGTTGCGCCCATGACAGCCATCTGCCCAAAGCCTCTTCGGCATCCTCTGCCTCCATCTGAAGCTGGGAGAGTTGATGGCAGTTCAAGTTTCCTCCAAGGCAAGAACAGAGAGGATGTAAGGGAGTTCTTCCAAACAGTGGTGGATTTCCTCTCCCAGAGAATAGGGAAGGACCACATCTTCACCGCAATAGTGCATCTGGATGAGAAGACACCCCATATGCATCTGTGCTTCGCCCCAATAACCATAGACGGGAGACTATCAGCCAAAGCGAAGAGGGCAAACAGGCTTTAGAAAAGTATCGGGCAGAAAAAGCTAGCAAACCGTAAACTAGCATCCATATCTACAGAAAAGGGCAGGGGTACCAAAAATACTCCTGCCCTTAATCTATTTCAAATCCTTGAAATATACCACTATTCCAAAGCCACCCTTGAATGCGAATAGTTGGTTCGGATTATCTGGTAATGGTGGAGCTGGGGGGATTCGAACCCCCGACCCTCTGAATGCAAACCATTTAGTAGGAAAGCGAACCTAGGGGCTTGCCTCCTTTGGTCGTTATTAGCCACCCATCTGCGCCCGAAGGCTGATTATATCTATCTTATTACTGCCGTAGAGCATGGTATACTCGGATGAGTATAATATGGCCAGCCCATCTGCGAGCAATGCTTTTGTTGCCGCGGATAAACCCGGTAACCCCGCACTAATCTTGCCGTGAGCGGACTCGAGCAGTAGGCATTGTTTGTAAAGGTTACTTTTTATTGATACTGCTGTGGAGGTTGGTGCCAATAGTTGCTCTATGGATGCCTTGCAGTTCTGTAGCCCGTCGCCAACCTCGGCCACACTATACAATTGTGGGCCGCGGCGAGATGCGTCGCTCCATTTGACAAGTTGCCCCCAATACTCTTGCATTAAATCAAGCACCGCATCGCCGTTGTCGCAAAAGTTGATTAGGGCAACATTATTAGCGGGTATCGCAGGCTGGGTTACTGTAGCCGTCGTAGTGGGCAATGCCATGGTAACAGTTGTTACTACCGTGATTGCAACTGTAACAATATCTTGCGGGATAAATTCGGTGACAACCATAGTGTATGGGGGGTGAGCAGTGGTTACTGTCGCGGGAATTGCCGATATTACAGTATTAGTGACAGTTTTTGTGACGAAATAAGGCGACTGGCTACACGAGGCACATACTGCCAGCACAAGCAAGGGACAGACGATTCTCAGCAGCTTCATCTCATCCTCCTATACATCCATCATGTGGACGATCTTTACTACTCGGCCCACGACATCGATGGGCAGCTCATCTGTCATTTCAAGCACGACATCCCGAAAAGCCGGATTGGACGACCGCAGGACAACCCTGCCTTCTTCAACATAGACATGCTTGGCGGCTACTTGCCCGTCGTAGCGCACGACATAGATTTTGCCGTTATCTATATCCGTCATGGAGGTGGTAAGCAATAGGTAGCACCCCTCTACAATGCCGTCACCAATTAGGCTTTTCCCATCGGCCACCAAGGCAAAGAGGCTATCAAGCTGCCACCCCCGCAACTCCTGACGCGGCACCTGCAGATACCCCATGTTGGATTCTTCCCTGATATCCAACCGCCCGCATGGAACCCGCCCAAGAATGGGGATGTTAACAATGGCATCGAGGGATGGCCCGATGGGTATCAAGCCTTGCCTCTCCGACAGAGGCGGCCGGGGTCTTTCCTGTCTGCCGTATAGGCGGGCACTCAAGTCGGTTACTGACATTCCAAGCCCAGTAGCAAACTGCCTAACCTTGTCGTAGGATGGCTTGCCTATTTTGCCAATCTCCGCCTTGGAAATATAGCCACGCTTGACCCCCGACTTTGCGGACAACTCCTCTTGTGTCAGTCCACGCTCTTCGCGCAATGCCTTGATCGTGAATCCCCAGTTATTTATTTTGTCCATAGTTACTTGCCTCGAGCTTGGTGCGGTAGCCCCTGATAGTATCCGGGGAACGCTCGGCAGCCTCCGCAAATCTGAGGAATGAATCCACTCGCCCCCATAGATCAGCCCCGCCAATGATACGCATGAGCGGAGTAATCAGAGGGTCAGCAGTTAGCCTTGATCGTGTGTAACTTTTTTGTTCATTCAGAGGGTCAGTAATCAATATTTTTGGGCCGCTAAGCCGCTTTTAGCCTTGAAATGGAGCTGGGGGGATTCGAACCCCCGACCCTCTGAATGCAAATCTCATGCAGTTTTTCCATGGGGAATCCTTATGCCTCAAGGCGCGTTACGCCGTTAACGGGCTTTTACCACTCCGTGTACAAAATGCTGTCCCATATTGCGCTATTCTATCTAACATGTTAGCAAAATGTTAGCAAGTTCAAGCATTACCCGCATAAAATAACGAGGGAACTATAAATGGCTAAGCCACCATAAATTCTACGTATACCCAGTACATGCTTTGATTGTTAGGAAGCTCAGGCGTGGAGTCCCAAAGCCTAACTGCGATTCTGTAATTGCCTACTTCAAGGTGTCCATAATAGAGACCCACCGAGAACATACAGTCTCTTTGGGCATGAGGCAGAAGATAATATCCTGCCGCATATGTAATACTTGTGCTTTTGATGGCATCAATACTCTCCCACCTGTCACCTACCTTTTTATCAATAACCCAACCACCCATATCGCCTAACCCTATCATTCTCTCTGTATCATTTCTCAATATAGCCCTTATCTCCCCAACGCCAACAGGGCAAGTATTGTTTTCCATCATTAGTGAAACCCCATCAGGAAGCAAGGATATACTCTCCTTGGGTAGTACAGTTATTGGCCCTGTATCTAATAAAGTTACTCGGCTAGAATTTTCGGGTGTTTCTGGCACCCAAGCACCGCTCATGGTAGCAGGAGAGCAACCAGACAGAATGGTAGAGAGGACGCACAACGAAAGGGCGATGCGTGCCATTTTCTTCATGGTATTGGCCTCCTTATGCCACGCCCGACCTTCCCCATCCCGCTAGCGTTGTCTGCTAGCGGGATGGGGAAGGTCGGGCGTTTGAATCATACCGACAAGATCTGACTCACTACTTGGTCACAGGGTAAATCCCAAGATAGTTGGAGATATTGGATGCTTTTGTAGCTATTGCATTGTTGTTGGCATCTCTCATTGTTGCAATACCAATGAGATAGATGCCGCCAGTAATTCCTGATACCCACTCGCCAACGGGCCCCCCGCTGTCGCCCGGTACCTGCCAGTTCGATGTTACGACTTGATCCGTATGGTACACACTCCCTACAGTCACTGTATAGCTCTTACTCAGCACATAACCAGAATTTACTACTCCAAATGACGGTGTTCCTGTCCCAGTGCCTCCTGCCCCTACTTTTATTGTTTCCATCCCAACTACAATGTCGTAGTCGTAGCGTATACCTCTAACATCTTCTTCGGAGGAGTTCCACCAGTTATTACTTACCTTGGAAGATGGTGTTATGGATGGATTCGGGGCATTTGAGGATATGGGAATAAAAGCGACATCGAATCTCGAATCGCTGTTTCCCTGATTGGTATGGCCAACAATGCTCATGTCGCAAGTTCCGATCTTTGTGTGGCTACCGAGATTAGATCCATAAGCATTGTAAACTGCATCACCTACGCTAGCAACGTGGCCGGCAGTGACGATGCCGTATGTTGTAACCTTATCTTTCACCCTATATGCGTTAAACCCGATCGTGCCAAATGCTCCGCTAGCAAGTATGGCCGGATCTCCCGCCAGCGCAGTGGTTTGTGTAGAGGTGGTTGTCGTATACTCCGCTTTGTGCCCATCATCAAACACGACGCTTCTAGGAGTGAAGCCTTCTACATTGGCTTCTAGGTAGGCCAAGACTGTACTTTCTCTGGCCCTATCGAACATGCCAATATCTACAACGTTGGTTATCTCGTTTACGGAAAAGCCGCTGATACCAAACTCAGTATAAAACCCTAAGTCGCCATATTCATCAATGGCATTATTTAGCACATCGCGGATCTCAACAAGCTTATTGTAGGAGAAGTCTGCATATTCAATGATCACGACTTTATCGTAGCCAGTTAGCTCAGCGTAATCATAAACGCCTTCGGCATTGTTAACCAAGAGGATATGCAGATTGTTAGCTTCGTCAATATAAGCCCCGGCGTAGTCACTCGGGTATTCAGCATACGTGCGGCCATTATCATCAATGGTTAGGAAATTGCTTACCATTGCCCTGTATATACTCACGCAATATGCATTCTGTTCTCTATCCTGATTCCAGTATCCACCATCGTCCGCAAAAACCGAACTGGTACCTCCCAGGATAGTCACAAGAGCAAGAAGAATACTCAGGATGGTTCTTTTTAGCATGATAGCCTCCTTTTTATTTTGTGTTTTATGACTATATATAGTCGATTAACCTAACCGCTACCACCTTTCACGATGGCGAATCTGCGGTCTGCTGTTAACGTCTTTTAAGTGAATCGACTTAGGCAAGTATTGATGTAATCAAATGCCAGTGTGGCATTAAGTTGGAGCTATATTTTATGCATGGTCATCACATCCTTTGGGTATGACCTAATCCATTTTCATTAGCCGATAACACTGAATCTAGCTATACTAACATATATCGCTCAACCTATCAAGCTATATGGAGAGTAAGCCTGTTAGTGGTGTTTGCCGCAGAGAATAGCGTGTTGCTAATGTTAAACCGCATAAGTTCGTCAAAATAACCTTGCTCTACAAACCGATCTTTTCACGTTTGATTCATGCGAATAGTATTTATGCGTTTTAGCACTAAATGGAGTTTGCGACCCCCCTGTTAGTGTGTGAGGGGGGTCTGCGCTTTTTAGCGCATGGTTAAGTTTTGACATGTTGTCCTCCTTATGTTTTCCGACTCGGTTTGGGACGATTGCCGTCTGTGGTGGTTGGCATGTTTGTCATTTTGTTCTGTGCCANCCGCCAAGTCCGGCACTTAACGGCTCGGTGTCGGTTGAGACGATGCGCGGCCCCGCCGGCCTTGTCGGCTTCGCTCGACTGCGGCCGGTGCGGGGTACGTGCTTCGCACCCGCACTTATCGTCTCAACCTGTCACCATAGCCGTTGATGAGTAAGCCGTGACCCATAGTGACGCATTGGGTTATTCACCCTCCTAGTCCACGATCATTGCTGTACCGCAGGACATTGCGTTGGCATCTTGGCTTATCTCATTGGCCTGAAGCCATGTTTCGAGAGACCTTGATGGAATGCGTATGCATCGCCCTAGTCTCACATGGGGCAGCCTCTTCTGAGCGATCAGCTCATATGTGAGCGACTTGCCTATGCCAAGCCTTGTCGCCACTTCTGATGGCTTTAGTAGCAGTTTTTCCATTTGCACCTCCTTTCCTTGACTTGCATGATCTTTAGTAATATGATAAGGTGTAAAAACTAAGCATACAAGGCATAAACATACGCAAAAGAAGGCATAAAAGGAAAGGAAGACAGCGTTACATGTCTAAAGGGGCCAGGATGCAACCGGCAATTTTGAAGCTGATTTACTCTGAGGCTTTGCGCCAGCGCGAAAAAAACAGGACGGCGCTGGCTTCAGAGCTGCAGGATAGAATTCGGTTAATGGGAGCTGCGGTTCCGCAAGAGGAAACGATAATCAAACTGATATCAAGGGTGCGTTCTCAGGTTGAAGACGAGTTTGATAGGCCATGGACACTGGCAGCTTCTTTGCAGTACAACTTTCCGGTGGAGGCTACACCAGCCTTGCTTAGGGCCTTCAGGCTTACTCAGGCTCTTAACAAACCATTTACTATCAGGCAGGCTAAATGGGCTGCTTATCTAAGCACAACGATTACAAACTCCTATGAACTTGTGGCATGGTCTGGCAAATATGCCGATACAGAAAAGGCATATCGGCCCATTGATTCTTGCCTATCAACCGAGGATGTTGATACTGCCCTAACAATGAACTTTTGGGAAGCCGCAATCTCTTACGTATTGGGCAAAGCGCTTTATATTATTAGCTGGAACGATAGGGCTTTGCTATGGGGTCCAGATTCTAATGAAGCTGCTAGCCCTGACTCCATTGAAGCAGCGAAGATGGCCGAGCAGAACGCCCTGGACATCCTCGAAGCATATCAATCAGAAGAGGGCCGAAAGTGGATAGAGGATAAGCGCCAAGAGGTACTTGTGCCCATGGAAAAAATATCTAAGCAAGCTGCTTCATACTGGACTTACGCTCATTTGATGACGGCCTTATCCGAAGGCCCCAAATGGCGCAAAATGAGTAAAGAGGATGCTATTCAGATAATCATGGATCTTCACGTTTGGGTTTGGGAAGAAATTCCTGACTTGCATAAAGCCTTTAACGAATTGATGACTACGCTGAAACAGCCTGAGTTATCTGATCTATTAGCACTGTGGCCTTACCACCTGCCTTTCTTGCCTGAGAAATTGGTTAAGAAAGTAGGGTTCACTGGCGAAGCGCCTGAAACAACGCCTGGCAGATGGGCCGAGCTTCTAAAGCGTTGGGAAAAAATGAACAAAAAGAACAAGGGGGCTAAGTAGTGCGCGGAACCATCACCAAAAGAGGCAATGATTCTTACTCCATCGTTTTTGACCTAGGGCGTGATCCCGAAACAGGAAAACGCCGGCAACAGTGGGTGAGCGTTAAAGGTACTAGGAAAGATGCGGAGAAGAAGCTGGCCGAGCTAATCCATCAACTTGATACCGGCACCTTTCTGAAGCCAGGTAAGGCCACCTTGGCTGAGTATCTAGAGAGATGGCTGAAAGACTACTGCTGGCCTATTTTATCTCCCAGGACAGCGGAAAGCTACCAGTACTTAGTGCGCAAACATCTGACACCCGCTCTTGGCCAGACGTTATTGACCCAATTGAAACCGGCTCATATTCAGCACCTGTATGCTCAAAAATCATCCGCTGGACTCAGTAACCGTACTGTCAGATATCTGCATTCCACTTTGCATAAAAGCCTGAAAGATGCCATGAAATTGGGGCTGATTAATCGTAATCCGGCTGAATCGGTTACGCCACCTCGCTTGATAAGGCATGAGATGCAGATCATGAGCGAATCGGCCATTCAGCATTTGCTGGAAGCCGCCAAGGAAACGCCGTACTATGAGCTGTTTTATATGGCCCTCTTCACTGGGTTGAGACGCTCGGAACTCTTGGCATTACGATGGTCAGATATCGACTTGCTACTTTGCCAGGTATATGTGACACGCACTCTCCACCAACTGCATAACAGGGAAATTGTTTTTCGTCCCACCAAGACCGCTAAGAGCCGTCGCATGGTGAGCTTGTCGCCCTCAACTTGTGATTTGCTCGGTGACTATAGGGTTAAGCGTGAACAGATAAGGCTGCTATCTGGAGCTACCATATCTGAGGATGATTTGGTGTTTTGCGGCATTGATGGTAACCCGCTACTGCCCAATAGTCTTACACATGCTTGGATAAGAATAACCCGCCGGTGTGGACTGGCTGGCATTAGGTTACATGACGCGCGGCATACCCATGCTAGCCTGATGCTTAAGCAGGGAGTTCATCCCAAGATTGTGCAGGAAAGATTGGGGCATTCCAGCATACAAGTAACACTGGACACCTATAGCCACGTCGCTCCTGGCTTGCAACAGTCTGCTGCCGCACAGTTTGATGCCATTGTACTGGCTCGCAAAGATAAGCAATTAGTAGGGGCGGCAGAATCAACTTGTTAGCAATTTGTTAGCAAAATAGAAAATGCCACCTGCTGCTTTTGTCAATTAGGTGGCATTTTAGCTTTAAATCTTGGTGGCTCCTTGCCGCCCAAAACCAAACCACTCTTTAGCTTAGGGTCTGTGGTTGTAATAGTCTCCGTTTCGCTTTGGTAATTATAGGTTAAAACTATTCTATCCTCAAATACCTTGATAGTCTTAACAAAAACATCAATAATCTGCCTGCGATAATCAATGTTTTCAATATCGCCATACTTGAACTGACTAATCCAGCGCACCATTTCTTCTTTGGTATACTTCGGCTGTTCAAGTTCAGCCTGTATAATGCTGACTTCCAGTTCTTTCTTCTGTGATTCCAGTTCTTCCATGCGCTTAATGGCAGACTCACTGAATAATCCCTGCTGAATGGCACTGAGCAGATTATCAATACCATTGGTGATTTCGGCAAGCTTTAATTGCAGAGCAGGCAGTAAAGTGTTCTCAGCCTCTTGTTCAATCACCAGTTTTTCGGCAATTCTATTGATTTCTGCATCCTTGAGTACTTTATCGACGGTAGTTTCAACCACTATCTTTTCTATCCAGTCCTTCTTGAGCATTTTGGCATTACAGCCCATCTTCTTTTTGACACCGCTACACTTGTAGTAGTAATGCTTCTTACCTGTGTGGCTTCTGCCGCTTTCGCCTACCATCAGTCGTTCGCAGGCACCGCAGATAAGCTTGGTAGTTAAAAGATATTCAATTTCAGCCTTAGCTCTTGCCGGAGCTCGTCTGTTCTTGGCCTTGCGTGTCTGCACTCTATCAAAGAGCTCTTGTGAAACAATGGGCGGGATACTGTTTGGGATAACAATCTCTCTATACTTATACTCGCCTATGTATTTACGATTGAGAAGTATCGAATCAAAGCTGTTAATGAGAAATGGCTTATTGGCTCTGGTTCTAAGACCTCGTTCATTGAAAGATGTAGCTATATCTTTAATAGTCTCACCATCGGCATATCTGGTAAAGGCTTCCACCACCAATGGTGATGTAAGCGGGTCAACTACCAGTTTTTGGTCATCGCCTAGCACATATCCCAAGGGAATTATACTGCCGTTATTCTTGCCTTTCAGGGCATTCTCTGTTTGACCTCGGCGTATTTTTTGGCTCAATTCTACCGAATAATACTCGGCCATGCCTTCAAGCATTGACTCCAGAATAATGCCCTCGGGACCTTCCGAGATATTCTCTTTGGCAGATATGACTTTCACCCCGTTTTTTCTGAGTATGGCCTTATAATGAGCGCTGTCATATCGGTTACGGGCGAAGCGGTCTAACTTCCAGACAATTACCACATCAAATAGTTTCTTGGCACTGTCTTTGACCATACGCTGAAACTCAGGACGGTTATCTGTTTTGGC
>WRNP01000044.1 GCA_009776515.1 Dehalococcoidia bacterium
CGCTCGACCAGTATCTTGCCGAGGCCGCCATTTCCGGTATATCCGAGTTGGATACGCGAGCCATAACTCGCAAGCTCCGTACTCAAGGCACCATGATGGGCATCGTGACCTCTGATAAGACGCCGGAACAAGCCCTTGAACTCCTAAACTCGGTGCCCCGCTACGGACAGACCAATTTCGTGAAAGATGTCTCTACCCGCTCTGTCTTCCGCTGGCAAGATGACAGAGCAACACATCCATTTCACCTCGCGGTATTGGACTGCGGAGTCAACTACGGTATACTGCGAGCACTTAGTGCACTAGACTGCGCCGTCACCGTAGTGCCCAGCGCTACTTCAGCCGAGGAGATCTTGAACCTCAAGCCGAACGGCGTGATCATCTCGCCAGGTCCGGGAAATCCCGATCTTCTGGGCAACATCGTTTCAAGCATCGAGAAGCTTATCGGACGGTTGCCGATCATGGGCATCTGCCTGGGTGCCCAGCTTATTACTCACGCTTTCGGCGGCAAGAGCCTCAAGCTCAGTTTTGGCCACCGCGGTGCTAATCAGCCTGTACGAGAACTCCGCACCAAGCGCGTACATATCACATCGCAAAATCACACCTATGTGCCCGATCCGGACTCACTTCCTTCCGAACTTGGGATCAGCCACGTAAGCTTAAATGACGGTACCATCGAAGGCGTCAGGCATAAGTCTCTGCCCATCTTTGCTGTTCAGTACTGGACCGAAGCTTCACCTAGGACACTGGGTAGCTTTCAGGTCTTTGAGGAGTTTTTGGAGATGGTGCGAGGAGCGAAGTAATGAGCGCACTAATAATACGAGGTACACCAAAACAATTATCTGGGAAATAGATTTGGGGAGACTGTAGAGCCATGCCTTCTAAGCCTTCTAAAGTACTGATCATCGGCTCGGGGCCCATCGTCATCGGGCAGGCCGCAGAATTTGACTACGCCGGCACACAGGCTTGCAAAGCCATGCGCGAGGAAGGTGTAAGTTCCGTGCTGGTAAACTCCAATCCGGCTACCATCATGACCGATGAGGAGATTGCCGATGTCGTCTACATCGAGCCACTTACCCTGGATGTCCTCACGCGTATCATTGAACAGGAGCGACCGGACGGATTGCTACCTACTCTTGGCGGGCAGACAGGTCTGAACCTGGCGGTGGCACTGGCAGATGCCGGGGTGCTTGAAAAATATAATGTGCGCCCCCTTGGTACATCCATTGAGACCATCAGGACTGCCGAGGATCGGGAGCTTTTCAAACAGCTTCTTATCAAGATTGGCGAGCCGGTACCTCCAAGTGCCACGGTGAATACCTTAGAGGATGCCCAACTCGTCGCACGAAATCTTGGTTTGCCCGTAGTCATCCGCCCCTCCTATACCTTGGGTGGTACGGGCGGGGGAATGGCTCATACCTGGGAAGAGCTTGATCAAGTGGCCAGTGCAGGACTACTGGCATCTCCTACCAACCAAGTGCTGGTGGAGAAATCGGTTGCCGGCTGGAAAGAGATTGAGTACGAGGTCATCCGCGATGCCGCCGACACTTGCATCACCGTCTGTAACATGGAAAACTTTGATCCCGTCGGCGTCCACACCGGTGACAGTATCGTGGTGGCCCCATCCCAGACGCTTACCGCCAAAGAATGCCAGATGCTACGAACGGCAAGTCTCAAGATTGTCTGTGCTCTCAAGATTGAGGGGGGGTGCAATATCCAGTTTGCCCTAGATCCCAAAAGCGGTCGGTATGTCGTCATTGAGGTCAACCCCCGCGTGAGCCGCTCCTCTGCCCTGGCCTCAAAGGCCACAGGTTACCCCATCGCCCGCGTCGCTTCAAAGATCGCCATCGGCAAAAGGCTGGACGAAATTACCAACGCCGTCACGGGCAAGACGCTGGCCTCTTTTGAACCGGCGTTGGATTACCTGGTGGTAAAGATTCCCCGTTGGCCGTTCGATAAGTTCGCCTCGGGCGATAGACTGCTAGGCACTCAAATGAAAGCCACGGGCGAAGTGATGGCTATTGACCGCACCTTTGAAGCCGCTTTCCAGAAAGCCGTGCGCTCACTGGAGTTCGGCAAGAAATCTCTGCTCTGGGAAGACCCAAGTTGGAAGTTCGGCAGTGATATAGATAGCTACCCTATGCAACCAACCGATGTCCGGCTGTGGGTGATTATGGCCGCCCTCAGGCGCGCCGTCACCCCATTAGCCATCGCCGAGGCGACTGGCATCGATCCCTGGTTTCTGTACAAATTACAAGGTATTGTGGCCATGGAAAAGCGGCTGCTCCAAGAACCGCTCGCACCGGAGCTTATGCACCACGCTAAACGGATGGGCTTTCCCGACCGCATTATCGGCACTCTAGCCGACCGCCTGCCGGAGCAGGTGCGGGAGATGCGTCAGGAATGGGGCATCAGACCTGTCTATAAGATGGTGGACACCTGCGCCGCCGAATTTGAGGCAGCTACCCCCTACTTCTACAGCACCTACGAGGAAGAGAACGAGGCGGTACCAGAAACAACACAAAAAGCGGTGGTCATCGGCTCAGGCCCCATCCGTATTGCCCAAGGTATTGAATTTGATTACAGTAGCGTACACGCTGCTCGCGCTCTGCACCAAGCAGGCTACCAGAGTATTATGATCAACTCCAATCCCGAAACCGTCTCCACTGACTTCGACACCTCCGACCGCCTCTACTTTGAGGCGTTGGACGAGGAGAGCATCAGGGATATGCTCGAGAATGAATCTCTGGTTCCGTCAGGTGTAACCACAGGCGAGGGCACCATCTTTCCCCTTTCCATCGTGCAATTCGGCGGGCAGACAGCCATCAATCTAGCCGAGCCACTCACCCGGGCCAGTTTGCCTCTTATTGGTTCAAGTGCAGAAACCACCGATGTTGCCTCTGACCGTGGGCGATTTGAGCAATTCCTCTCTGATCTTGGCATCCCCCAAGCACCAGGAGCCGGTATACGCACCATCGATGAAGCGCTCAGCACCGCCGAAGTCATCGGCTACCCCGTGCTGGTGCGCCCGAGCTACGTGCTGGGCGGACGCGCCATGGAGATCGTCCACGACGCTTCTGAGCTGGTGCGCTATATGCAAGCAGCCGCCGAGCTTGATACGGGGCATGTCATTTTGATAGATAAATATCTGCAAGGCAAAGAGGTGGAAATTGATGCCGTGTCCGACGGTGAAACAGTCTTCATTCCCGGTGTTATGGAGCATATCGAGCGCGCCGGAGTACACAGCGGTGACTCCATGGCTGTCTATCCGGCCATCCGACTTTCCTCACGGGAAATAGACACCATAGTGGACTACTCAGTGCGCATGGGGCGAGCGCTGGGCATCGTAGGGCTCATGAACGTGCAGTTTGTGGTGACAGGAGGAAGCGATGGACTGTCCCAGATCTACGTGCTGGAGGTCAATCCGCGCGCCTCGCGCACCGTCCCGTTCATTTCGAAAGTCACGGGCGTGCCGCTGGTAGATCTTGCCACCCGCGTCATGCTGGGAGAAAGCCTTAAAGAACAGGGCTATGCCACCGGATTGCACCCCAACAGCCCCTTGGTGGCTGTCAAAGCCCCGGTATTTTCCATGTCGAAGCTCACGGGGGTGGACACTTACCTTGGTCCGGAGATGAAATCCACCGGGGAGGTGATGGGCATCGACAAGAATTTTGAGGCCGCTCTGACCAAGTCGCTATTGGCCGCAGGGATGATGTTGCCGCCCGAAGGCAAGCTCCTGCTTTCCATCGCCGATCGTGACAAGGCTGAGGCCTTACCCATCATCCGCCGTCTGCATAGTGTGGGTTATCATTTTTTTGCCACCGAGGGCACCGCTGCCATGATCCGAGCTGCGGACATGCCTGTGCAGGTAATCACTAAAAAGCTCTTCCAGGGACACCCTAACGTGGTGGACGCTATCCGCCATGATATGGTGGACGGCGTGGTCAATACCGTCACCGGCGGGCGCGTGTCGCTACGGGACGGCTTTGAGATTCGCCGCAGTGCCGCCGAGAAGCGCATCCCGTGTTTTACCTCACTGGATACCCTATCCGCCTTAGCTGATGCCCTGTCTCGCGGTGAGCAAGGCTATAATGTAATGCCGCTTCCGGAATATCGACGCAAGGAGTTGGCTTAATACGCCAAGCCATGGATATCGTACCCATCCGCACGTTTGCCAGAGTTATTACCAACGATACGGTCATGCCAGGGGTACATTTGCTTTGGCTTGAGGAGCCGAGAGTAGCTGCCCAGGCCAGACCTGGGCAGTTCGTCATGCTGAAATGCCAAAACGGCACTTTTTTACGCCGACCCTTAAGCATTCACCGCCTAAGCGCGGACAAAACCCGCCTGGCCTTTCTTTTTGCCTCAGTCGGCCGGGGCACCGCCTGGCTGGCTACTCTCGAGGCGGGCGACTATATCGACCTATTAGGACCACTGGGCAATGGGTTTGATCCATCCCCCGGACTTAGAAGGGCCGTACTGATAGCTGGCGGTTTGGGGGTAGCCCCTCTAGGTTTTCTGGCCGATGAACTCATAGCACGGGGTACCCAGGTATCTTTTGCGTACGGAGCCGCCACATCCGCTCTCCTCTGCCCCGATCGTCTGTTGCCCGAAGGAGCGGAGTATGTTTTTATCACCGAGGACGGCAGCCGCGGTCGGCCGGGATTCGTCACCGCCCATCTGCCGGCACTATTTAAAGAAGGATCAGAGTTATTCGCCTGCGGACCGACCCCCATGTACCGGGCGCTTGCCTCCCTAGATGAGTGTAAAAAACTCCAGATACAGGTATCGCTTGAGATTCGAATGGCCTGCGCCTTGGGTGTCTGCTATGGCTGCACCATAAACACCGACAAAGGGCTTCAACAGGTCTGCCGCCACGGACCGGTATTCAACATACACAGTGTTTTGTGGGATGAATTCCCGGATATTTAGTACCATCATGACGAGACATGGGGCGCATTTTTATAACCGAAAATCTGCCGACACCAGAGTGGCGCCGAACTTCGTCATCTGGCGTCGAGGATCCAGTGAGAATAAATTGTCCTTTTTGCTTTCGATCATCCACCTCGCGCCGCACATAATTCCATATTTGAGGGTGTTCTTGCCATTCGTCAAGCAATCC
This sequence comes from Dehalococcoidia bacterium, assembly GCA_009776515.1. GTDB lineage: Bacteria > Chloroflexota > Dehalococcoidia > Dehalococcoidales > UBA1222 > WRNP01. The sequence goes on from WRNP01000044.1 coordinate 5,120, forward strand.
CGGTGTGGCACCAACCAATATCATCTTTGGATCAATTCCCATCATAATGCGCGCCTGTTCATCGGTATCAAACTTCGCCACGCTGGCAGAGATTTGCATCGCAGTTTCTGTTTTACCGCAACCATTTGCTCCCTCAATGAGCACTGCACCTGAACTTAGTAGGCGCTCAGTCAATAGTGAGTCAGTGAATCTTTTATAATAATCCAAAACACTACCGCCTTTTTCTATGACACCAGCATGCCACACTTATCCGCTAAATTGTAAATGTTTCATCCGCTCCATTGTAAGTATTTCATCCGCTATACTGCACCATAAATTATCTCTATGAGGGTTGCGAATACAAATGCGCCGCCAAGTAGACACGCCAGGCCGTAGTGATAAATAATACCAAACATTATTAGAACCGAATTGCACAAGCTAGCGATAGCCGCCCGTGTTATGCTCTTTATAATCCCTATTTTTCCATGCGTTTTTTCATTTCAGGCCAACATCAGCAAATTGGCTAAACCAAGTTGGAATATGGCTTAACATTATGGCGCGCAAAGTATTCCGATGAGCCAGTTTTGACAACGTTCAACAATTTTGCGATGCGCATACTCAGCGACACGGAAGTACATTGATACGCGTAACCAATCAGCCAGGCCTTTTGCATGGGAAAACGTGAAGCCAGAGGGGCGTAATTATAAAATATTTTATCTAATTTATACTTTCAGGCATTAGGTACACGGCCTATTGCCGAGTATCTATCCGGCTATATGATCCCAACATAGCAATCTTAGGGTAGCCACCGACGGACAAGGTGGCTATTGAAGTATTGAGCATATCGAGTTAAACTAACTGAAACTTGAAAGGTATTTTGCAGAAAGCTTATAACGCACCCCAAATAATCAGGAGGAAAGAATGAAAACCATATCAAAACTCCTACCAACCCTGCTCGCCCTAGCTACCATATTAGGGCTGGTCACGACTATGCCCATGACTGCTTATGCGGCCACTCCATCAGCGCCAACCAATTTGACGGCAACTACCAGCGCAAACGGCATAATCCTGAGCTGGGAAGACAATTCAACTGACGAAGAAGGTTTTTTTGTTGAGCGGAAAGAAGGCAGCGATGAATGGGAAACACTGCATCCGGGAAAATATATAACAGGATCTGGGACTGTCAACAAGGATGTAACGACCTATACGGATCTCTCGGCGACAGAAGGCAAGAGATATACTTACAGGGTGGCAGCTTTTAACTCGAAGGTGACCGTTTTCGGGTTGCTACAAGACTATTCCGCTTATTCCAACGAAGTGACCATAACCATGGTTGCCGCGCCAACCAATTTGGCGGCAACGAACAGCGCAAACGGCATAATCCTGAGCTGGGAAGACAATTCAGACATTGAAAATAGTTTTGTAATCTCAAGGAAAGTGGGCAATAGTGGCGCTTGGAATACTTTGTTCGCAATGGTTGACCCCAATATAACGACCTATACAGACACCGAAGTGGAAAGTGGCAAGACATATTATTACAAGGTGAGGGCTCGTAGCCCGAGGCCGTCTGGCATGATGTTGTACTTCGATGATTCCGGTGATTCCAATACTGTCGAAGTGGTTGCGCTTACCACCGAAGCACCCATGATAACCGGCCCTACAAGCATGGCGCTCATCGAAGGATATGCGGCAACATCAACCAACGCCTACTCCATTACGGGTACTCCGGTGCCCACGGTGGCGCTGGATAACAATTATGAAGGCAAAATCACCTGGAACAACAGCACTAAGAAATTGGACATCGCTACGGGGCTGGGAGTTGGCAGTTACCCAATTGTGCTGACCGCCTCAAACGGCACATCGCCTGATGACAGCATCACTTTTACACTCTCAGTCACAGCGGCGTCTACCACCCCGACAACAATGTCGGCTACTGTTACCACCGAGACACTAGCTACTACTATGGCGTTGGCGCCTACTCAGCCCACCATGGCTGCGTCTGCTGACGCAACCACAATAGCCAATACGGCCACGACCACGCCAACCACTACTGAACCGACCACAAGCACCAATGCCGCACCATCGGGAACCCAAGACAATGGCTGGAGCATTGATCGGATAATACTCGTGTCCATTGGCGGCCTTTTAGTCTTGGCCATCATCGTGGGAATCATGGTATTACGGCGGAGATAATGGGCAGTGGAGAAATTGTGCTGGCGGAAGACTAAGGTTACCAGGCTCTAAAAGGCGCATCGTCATCAAACTAGGGGCGGCGCTTGGTTATACTTAACGCTCAAAGCGCCGTCCCTAGTTTGCAGGCTTTCCACCCGCTGATAATCGCGCAGGCCCCTATCTGCCCTTGATAAGTGAGAAGAATTCAGCTCGTGAGGCGGCCTGGCGATGGAAGATGCCCCGTAGGGCAGAGGTTATGACGGTTGCGCCTGGCTTTTTAATGCCGCGCATGACCATGCACAAATGCTCAGCCTCAATGACTACCGCCACGCCATAAGGCTTGAGGGCATCATTGATGGCATCAGCAATCTCGGTTGCCATGCGCTCCTGTACTTGCGGACGGCGCGAGACGCACTCTACCACCCGAGCCAGCTTGCTGATGCCCACCACGCGCCCCTCGGCATTGGGTATATAGCCTATGTCCACCGTGCCAAAAAAAGGCAAGAGGTGGTGTTCGCACATTGAGTAGAACGGGACACTTTTCATGATTACCATCTCGTGATAGCCCAACTCATATCCCACCTTGAGCTCTTCCCGGGGATCGGTGCGTAGGCCGGAGAAAAGTTCCTGGTACATCTCGGCTACCCGTCGCGGCGTTTCGGCCAGTCCTTCTCGGGCTGGGTCGTCGCCTACGGCTATTATAATCTCCGTAACTGCTTGGATGATGGCTGGTGTATCTATCACTTTAAGCTCTCAAGCGACCGATGCAGAGTTCGCGTTCTATAGTACGAATAGTACATCCCTCGGTGCTGACGTAATGCTCATTACCGATATAAAGCAATGGGTTAATCCTGGCAAGATCGGGGCTGCCATCTTCCATAAAAGCATTTTTCTGCCAGTGCACAGCTACGATTTCGCCAATGAGCAAGCGATGATCACCGCAGGGTCGGTCCTCTACCAGTCGGCATTCATAAGCGGCATAGGCGGCATGCAATATGGGCACCAAAGTCTTAGCCGGCCGGTCAGAGCTCAAGCGGAAAGAGCGCAGTTTGTCCATGTCCCCGCCTCCGCTCCCACCGACAGCCGCCACCTCCTCGGCGCGAGCGGCAGGCATAAAATTGACGGCGAATTCTTTGCTCGAGCTAATTAATTGATAGGAATATCGCTTGGGGGCAATGGCTATGGCAAATAGAGGCGGATCATACGACACCGGTGTGTGCCAAGCCACCGTCATGGCGTTGGTTTTGTCTTTGTCGCGCGAGGTGATAATCGCCGCTACTCTGGGATAGTGCTGCGCAAAGATACCTACGCCCTCAGTGCTTCTTTTATCCATTTACTGCCTCCCGTGATTTGTTCTTAGCTTTGCCCCAATCCCAATGCTCTTTCCACGGCATCCATATCCGGCGGCAGATGCATGATGTTTGGAACATTCTGGACTGCGGTATCGGGATCTTTAAGGCCGGTGCCCGTAACCACGCAGACCACTTTTTTGTTGGAGAATTTCATGCCGCGGCTGGCCATTTTTATTAGACCGGCTAGCGGCGCGGCGGAAGCTGGCTCACCAAAAATCCCCGCGCATTCCGCCATAAGGTGATAGGCCTTGAGAATCTCCTCATCGCTTACCATATCAATCAACCCGCCTGACTCATCCCTGGCCTGAACGGCCCGCTGCCAACTGGCCGGATTGCCGATACGAATAGCTGTGGCCACCGTCTCAGGTTTGGCAATGGGGCACCCACGCACAATGGGGGCAGAGCCCTCAGCTTGGAAGCCCATCATCTGGGGGCAGTGTGCCGCTTTTCCCAGATTTTTGAACTCGACAAAACCCCGCCAATAGGCTGTGATGTTACCGGCATTTCCCACCGGGATGAATAGATAGTCAGGGGCTTCCCCCAGGGTTTCTATAATCTCAAAAGCGGCTGTCTTCTGGCCCTCAATACGATAAGGATTGAGAGAGTTGACCAGAGTGATGGGGTGTTTTTGGGTGAGTACTTTGACCATCTCTAGCGCCTGATCAAAATTGCCGTCAACGGCCACTATGCTCGCTCCGTGCACAATAGCCTGCGCCAGCTTGCCTAGGGCAATCTTGCCCTCCGGAATAAGAATGATGGTTTTAAGACCACACCTTGCCGCATAGGCCGCCGCCGATGCGCTGGTATTACCCGTAGAGGCGCACATGATCGTCTGCGAGCCTTCTTCAAGAGCCTTAGCAATGGCCATCACCATACCGCGGTCTTTAAACGATCCAGTTGGATTGCAGCCCTCCAGTTTAAAATATATCTCGCCCACCCCGGTCAGTTCCTCCAGGCGAGGTGCTCTGACCAAAGGGGTGTCGCCCTCACCCAAGGTAATCAGGGGGGTCGTCTGGGTAATCGGGAGATATTCTTGGTATTTAGCCAAAAGGCCGATTTTACTCATATTAATCCTCAATACGCACAATATTACCGACCTCACGCACTCCCACCAACCCACGCAGTTCCCCCAGGGCATGCTGCATCTCCTGCTCGCGGGCTGGGTGAGTCACGATGACGATCTCTGCAATCTGGGCTCGGATATCGGTTTGTTTCTGGATGGCCGAGGCAATGCTGATATTATGGTCGCCTAGGGTGCGGGCAATCTGCGCCAACACACCCGGTTGGTCAGCCCCATTTAGGCGAAGATAGTAACGAGTAACAACATCGGCCATAGGGGTCACGTTATGGGTGAGACTTTCAAAGAAAGCCGGCGGGGGAGCCCCGGCGGCAATGTCATGCCCAATGGTAAGAATATCCGCTACCACCGCACTGGAGGTGGGCAGAGCCCCAGCCCCTTTGCCGGAGAACGTCACCTGGCCTGTGAGGTCGCCGTCCACCAGTACGGCATTGAAGACGCCGTTCACTTGCGCCAAGAAGCTATCGCTTGCCACAAAAGCCGGGTGCACCCGCGCCTCTATCCCCGCGCCGGATTGTTTGGCGATAGCCAAGAGTTTGATGGCATAGCCCAATTCGCGAGCATTTTGAAAATCCCGCGCCGTTAGACTTGAGATGCCTTCACAAAATATTTGGTCCGGGCGTACCTCACTCCGAAAAGCCAAGGTGGCCAAGATGGCTAGTTTATAGGCCGCGTCGATGCCCTCTACGTCATAGTGCGGGTTGGCCTCCGCGTATCCCAGCCGCTGTGCCTCCGCCAGTACCTCGGCAAAACCGGCCTTCTCCTGAGCCATTCGGCTTAGTATATAGTTAGTGGTGCCGTTGATGATGGCATAAATACCATTGACGTGATTTACGACCAAATCGCGCCGAAAGGGAGCGATTAAGGGGATCCCCCCACCCACCGCCGCCTCGTAGCGCAGGTGCACCCCTCGTTCTCCTGCCATCTTAAGAAGCGCCACACCGTGCTTGGCAATGACCTCTTTGTTGGCTGTAACTACGTGTTTGCCCGCCCGCAAGGCCTGTTCTTGATATTCCAAAGCGGGATGTTCCCCGCCAATAAGCTCAACAACAACATCTATCTCCGGTGTTGCCCAAAACTCATCGTCCTCGGTGGTGAGAAGTGACCGCCCCAAGGCGCGAGCTTGCGGACGCTCAAGGTCAGCAGGCAGCACCTTTACTTTGCGCAGCACGGGCATGATACCAGCCTGCTCGGCCAGCGTCTGCCCCCTCTCTTGTATAACCTTAGCCACCCCTCCGGCAATAGTGCCGAGACCGATGAGACCAAGGCCAAGCTCTCGCCTAGGCATAGGCTATTTAAGCGCCCCCGTGAGATAATCAACCACCCAAGTCTGACGGTCCTCGTCCAAATAGTTAAAGATGCCATCGGCGGCGTTCTCCTGCACCTGGACCATCCAATCGCTGAAGAGTTGGTCAATCATGGTATTCCGATCATCATCGGAGAGGGGGCGGTTCTCTTCGGCCGCTATTTGGATAAACCAATAGGCTCCCGTAGTCTCCGTCTCGGCCTCGTCCTTGATCAATGCAGCCACCTCAATCTGGGTATCAGGGTCAAAGATGTAATCCGCCAGTACCATCGGAATATACCCAGCTTCGGCGTCTTCGGCGGTAAACCAACCCATATCGTCACCGCCGGCGCTATCCCATACCTGAGAGTACTCCTGGGCAAGCTCGGAAAAATCCTCCCCCTCGTCCAGACGGACCATCAGGGCTAGTGCTTCTTCTTCAGTACCAAGCAACATGCCTGAGAAGCGCACCATGTCGAACTCTTCGTCTATCTCGGTTATTTTGATGATCCAGTAGCCAACCGACTTGAGGAAATTGGCATCCTCTACCCATCCAAAAGCACCAACCTCCTGGCTAAAGATCAACTCTGCCAGGTCTTCGTTATTCGACTCAAACAATGGCAGAACGACCTCGCGCGGGTGGAAGCCTAGGTCACCCTTGTTGGTTCGAGTAGCCTCATTCAGGGATAACTCCTCGGCCAATGTCCCAAAATCCGCCCCCGCTTCAAGTTCCGCTAAAACCTGGTCAATCTGTGTCCGGCTTTCCAGGAGCATGGCCAATATCTGCCGCTGCTCGGGGTTTTCGGGAAGTTGAGGCGCAAAATACTCATCGCTCAATTTTTGGTAAAGTAGTACGCTGTAGGCAATATCTCGCAAGGCACGGTTTTTAATCTCGGGATGGCCTTCAAGATACTTATCAATTTCGGCCTCAGAGATGCTGATGCCCAGCCTATCCGCTGCTTGGCGCACCATCACATCATTCTGAAGACTATCCACCACATAGTCCATATACCACGCCGCATATGACCAGTCTCCGCCGAGGTAAGAGTCTATAGTATTCCCTATCTGATATTGCAAGTAATCGACAAAATAATTCATGGGGTAGCTGGTGCCGCCGATCTCCAGTACCGTTGCGTGCAATGGTCGGTATACCGGCATGTACCAGCCAAAAAATACCCCGGAACCTACCAAGATTAGTACTGCGGCGATAACCAACGAGGCAATGCCAAAGATGATTCTCTGTTGCCGCTTCTGTTTCTGCCAACGAGAGAGCTGACGCTTGGTAGGTGGACTGACAACTGGAGCAGCCTTTTTCTTTTTAGACAATTAAGTCCTCTTCTATCTAAGGATATTTTGTTATCAGAGAGCAGAGCTCATCGTGTCAGTACAAGGTGTTGGCTACTTACCCTCAAAATCACCATTACCATTATAGGCATTTGGCCTCAGACTGGCAATCGAGGTAGCGGAGCAGGTAGTCATCACATCCAAAGTTCATATTCCTAGCAACAGACCCGCATATTGCGTCAAAAATAAAATAGCACCTAAAATAGCCTTGCGTCTCTTTGACATCTGGTACGGGGTTGGCCTATAATCCGTGGCGATGTTCTACAGCAAGAACTTGACAAATCCATGTTTAGCACAACACAGGCTTTAAGCAAGCAAGCAAGCAAGCAAGCAAGCAAGCAAGCAAGCAAGCAAGCAAGCAAGCGGATGA
>WRNP01000045.1 GCA_009776515.1 Dehalococcoidia bacterium
CTAAAAACCCCCGTCGATTTGCTCCAAAAACGAAACAATGAACCTGTCGCCATTTACCAAATTGCTAGGGTTGATAGTTTTTAGAGGTGACCCTAAGTGAATGATCTGCTTCGGGCTTTCCGAACAGCCGTAGGAAATGGGTTGGTACAGCTGGTTCGTCCCAAATCTATCTGGTATGGTAGAAGGAGATAGCACATGAGACTGCTCAACGGCAATTCAGAGGATCGCTTAGAAAACGTAATCATTTATTTGAAAAAAAATGAAGTAGTTTTCTTGATCGGGGCGTTAGAAAATCTATTGAATGCAGAAGAGAAGGGCATGGGCCACTATCATGTTAATGATTCGGATTATACCCACGAAATCACGGTTGCTATGTATGATGAAAATAACTTAGATAGGTTTGATCAGCGATCCCAAAAATTGATATTAGAAGATAATTAAGCCACAAATTGAAATGCCTGTAGCTTTTTAATGTCTATTCGCATCAACTCAGACCAGCAACCGCACAATATTCGGACAGGTATCCGCATGGTAACCGGTACTGGGCTGGCACCTCAATGATCAATGATTTAAACAAGGGGAAGCCGTATTCCAATACGATAAACATAAACGGGCAGGATGTAACCATAGTTGCTACACCTGGACAAAGTGGAGCATGGGAAATTGCGGTAACCATGACAAAATAACCCAAGCAACACCCGCCACCCTATTTAGAAATATTGGATTTAGCGGTTTCGCTATGCCAGGAGGCTAGGCATGATGAATAAAAATGTTGTCTTGATGTCGCTTGTAGTCTTCTTGTTGTTCGTAACATTTATTATAATCGGCGTACTTCTGTTGTATTTGTTTGCTAAGAAAAGAGGGCGTAGAGACGCATTTTACAGTATACGGAAGAATTTCAATAAGAATCACCCCATCATCTCGAAGCTGATAACAATAATACCGACAATACTGCTGAGTTCTTTGTTTCTTTGGCATATATCAACACATATGAGGGATTTACTTAGTGACGAAGTGTTGATCTGCGAAGGTAGGGTTATTGATGTAAGTTCGGGTTATTTATTCAATAATTACGTACATATAGATGACGGGACAACGGTAATAAATTATCGCAATAATTTTGATATTGAATTAGGGAAGTCTTACGTATTTTATTACGCGCCAAATACAAAAATAATCATGAAAATTGAGCCCGACTTAACCCATTTATCTTGGGGTTGGGCATTCCAAATCTGCCACCAATTCAATTGCGACTGTTAACCAATGAATATCGCAAGGATTGCAGATAGCCAACAGCTTTACTGTAAACAGCCGCGATTCTTATTACACAGTTGTGAACACGGGGGAGTCATCGGCGCTAACGGTGAACAGTTCTTAAAAATCATGTTCACAGTTAGCGGGCGAATAATTATGGCATACCCCGTGTTTGCTCCGCGAGGCAAAGAGGTGGTTGTATTTTAACTTGTGCAATAGAGTGTAAGCCAAAGATGCATGCAGCAGAGTTAATCAATATGCACCTCTATGATGTGTTGCGGGATGAACGAGATTTCAAGATTTCCGTTAATCAACGGACATTCTTCCATGAACCACTCTTCCCGATTTTGGAGCTCGTTTTATGTTGTCAACAATGGCTAAGAAGTGCTGACGTTGATTTTGTTTACAGCACCTTAGAAAGCGAAGACAATCCCCTTCTGGCACTCCGTAGATCAAAGGGCGGATGGAGAATTAAGTCTGCGTGGCAGAAATTTGAATGCGATACAGTTTTTTCAGATAATGATGTTCAGGATTTCGTCAGGAGTATAGTCTCTCAAGTGGTAGTTTAGGTTTGTATAATTACCAAATAGGCAATGCACTTAATAATATCATGTCTGCGAAAGCAAACCATATCATGCAGTCAAAGCCTGCGCGGGACATGTTCGGGGTTAAAAGCTGGCGTTATGCTTACTCCATAATCAACTCAGTTTTGAGCAATGGCGCTGGCGCACTAAACCCAAAGACAGGGGCATGATTTATTCGTATTTCGCATATGGTCAAACGGTTGATGTTGTGACAAGAATTGTTAACGGCATCCTTGCTATTGTCGATGCTTTGGTTAGAACACGATGACAGTATGAGATATTTCATTCCAGGTCGGGTAGATACCTCGCAGCTCTGCTGCGGGGTGGTTCATTTGCTTAGCCCCAATGATCTTGTCGTAGAAGCCCTGAGCCTAGGAGCGAGAGATCAACGCAGGGGACGTGCTGAGGCAAGAAATGACTTCTCAAATCTATCTGGCCTCTTGTTCCCGGGACAAACTGCCATAGAGAAGTATTTTAGAGAGATTATTCTGAGAGTATACGGATTGACTGGATAACCCATTGCTTGCATTGGGTGTCAACAGCGGCTCAAATTCTAGCGCCCAAGCGTCGAGGTGACACTTGGCGGGATATAGTCAGGTGTTCGCCAAATGCTTCGGTGCTCAATAGACTGAGCGTGGCAATGCTCAGAAAACTGTCTGCAATCTACTCACAGTCCATCTGCTATCCTAATAGCAGTACTTCAGCTTTAATATTGAGAAGCCTTGACAAGACTGCTAATATGCGTCTAATATAACTCTGTTAGCAAATTCAAGGGCAGGCTTACTAGAGGAGACGCGATTGGATTTTACAACCGAAGTCATCTTCGATTTTGCGGTCATCATGACCGTGGCGGGAGTGGTTACCTATATCTTCCATAAGATAAAACAGCCGCTTATCTTAGGGTATCTCATCGCGGGCATTATTATTGGCCCATACCTTTTGCCTCTTAATATCATTAGGCAGCCTGGTGTTGAGAGTGCTTTTGCGGAGCTCGGGGTTCTTGTTCTACTCTTTGCTATTGGGCTTGAGTTCCCCCTGTCTAAACTTCTGAAAATCGGCCTGAAAACATATGCTGTGATCTCGGTTATCGAGATTGCACTCATGTTTGCCCTGAGTTTCCTGGTGGGGTATCTGATGCATTGGTCCCCGACGGACTCGCTCTTTTTGAGTGCAGCCCTGGCTTCCAGTAGCACTGTGGTAATCGCCAAGGTACTCACCGACATGAAGAAGTTAAAAGATGTTTCCGCCACGGTGATGATGGGTGTTCTGGTAGTTGAGGACTTGGCGGTAGTACTTATTTTGTCACTTATTACCTCCATTGTTGGTGCCGACTCGCTTTCGGCGCTGGATCTCACTTGGACGGTGGGCAAAATAGTCCTGTTCATCGTTGGTGTGTTAGCCATCGGTCTCTTTACTATCCCTCGCATTATTGACCGGATTAACCATCCAGAGGAAGGTGAGTTCCAAGCCGAACATGACGAGGTGTTGGTGTTGGTTGCCCTGGGGTTTGCTTTAGGGTTATCCATCCTTGCCCACTTTATCGGGTTGTCCATGGCCATCGGGGCTTTCTTAATGGGGGTGCTTATCGCTAACTCCAAATCTGCGGGGCGTATCGTCTACCTCTCTCATCGCATTAAGGAGTTATTTGGTGCCTTGTTCTTTGTATCTATCGGCATGCATATTGATATTACCCTGTTTGGGGAATTCATAATTCCGACAATTGTGGTGATCGTCATCATGCTCTTCGGCAAAGTGATCGGTTGCAGCGCTGGCACTCGTCTCATGGGCTATGACCTTTCAACATCGCTAAAAGTCGGTTTCGGCATGGGGCAGATAGGCGAATTTGCTTTAATTGTGGCCAAAGTGGGGCAGGATTTGGGGGTTGTTAGTTCTTTTTTATTCCCGACGGTCGGTGTGGCGGTGGCGGTTACGGCCTTTCTGACACCGTATCTTATCAAGGCCAGCTATCGGATAGATACGAGCAGGTGGCCGGCGTGGCTCAGGGGGCGACCGAGCAAGGTTTGAGATTCAATAGGCAGTTTTAACGAGCTACTGCGGGGCGCTCGTGATGCCAAGCGGGTATATGCGTGATATCAGGCCGCCAGGTAAGCCTTGGGCTCTATTGCGATGTGGCAAGCGGAACTGGGAGCCCAAAAAACAAGATATAGGTGGTGGGCTGATATATTGCCGGGGCCCTGCGGGGACCTCTTTGGTTTCTACTTCAGCGGTGCGGCGTTCTCATCTTGACATTCCCGCGCTCAAAAGTTATAGTTCAGGCGGCTAAACGCTATTTGGCAAGGCCATTTGGCCCAATCCTGGCGGACGAAGAAAGAGGTGACCCGTGGGTAAAATTAATGTGGCTGTTATCGGAGTTGGTAACTGTTGCTCCTCGCTGGTGCAGGGTGTGCATTTTTATAAGAAAGCTCGAGAAGGGGACTTTGTGCCAGGGTTGATGCATGTCAATCTGGGCGGCTATCACATCAGCGACATCAACTTCGTGGCTGCTTTCGATATCGACAAGAACAAGGTCGGCAAAGATTTTGCCGAGGCTATCTATGCCAAGCCCAACAACACTTATAAGTTTGCTGATGTTCCCAAGATAGGCGTCAAGGTTGAGCGGGGCATGACCCACGATGGATTGGGAAAATACCTCTCGCAGATCATTGAGAAAGCTCCCGGACCGACCGCCGATATCGTAAAGATCCTAAAGGATACCAAGGCCGATGTGGTAATCAATTATTTGCCGGTGGGCAGTGAGGAAGCCACCAAATGGTACGTGGAGCAGGTACTTGAGGCTGGTTGCGCTTTTATCAACTGCATTCCGGTCTTCATCGCCCGAGAGAAATATTGGCAGCAGCGTTTTGAAAAGAAAGGCCTGCCTATTATCGGTGATGATATCAAATCTCAGGTAGGGGCGACCATTGTGCACCGCGTCCTCACTCGCCTTTTCATGGATCGGGGGGTTAAGTTGGAGAAGACCTATCAGCTTAACTTCGGAGGCAACACCGACTTCATGAATATGCTGGAGCGTGAGCGTCTGGAGAGCAAGAAGATCTCCAAGACGGGGGCTGTTACCTCGCAGCTTGACTATAAGATGGATCCAAATGATGTACATGTTGGGCCATCGGACTACGTGCCTTGGCTGGAGGATCAAAAGTTTTGCCATATTCGCATGGAGGGATGTACTTTCGGTGATGTTCCCTTGCGCGTGGAATGCAAGCTTGAGGTTTGGGATAGTCCGAACTCGGCGGGTGTGGTCATTGATGCCGTCCGCTGCGCCAAGCTGGCGCTGGATAACGGCATCAAGGGCGCTCTTACGGCGCCATCGTCATATTTTATGAAGTCTCCTCCAGTGCAGTACACCGATGACCAAGCGCGGTGCATGGTAGAAGAATATATCGCCGAAATGAGTCGCCCCAAGGACGAGACCAAGGGCTAACATCCCGTTCTCGGTAATAGCTACCCGAAATTGCAGGGCGCTCGTGCTTTAAATCTGGGTTCTCATGCAGAATCTGAAAGAAGCGTTGGCGTTGTGCAGTCCTTTGCCCATGATAAGATGATACCTCTATGCTGCCTGATGCAGCCTTGATATCAAAGACCAGGGGGTGTAGAGCGGCTTCATTGCCGTGAGGCAAAAAGAGTTGCGGCGGGCTTGGGCTTTGCCCTTAGTGCCCAGGCTGACCGCTTAACGCCAAGAGTACCATGAGCTATTCTCTAGGGCTGGACATAGGCTCAGCGAGCGTCAAGCTGTCCCTCATTGGCGAAGCGGGCGCGGCTGTTCATTTCGATGCGCTCGGCCTCCTTTCATCGCCGGCGGTTACGGTGAATGCTCTGCTTGGGCGCTTGCCGCCGGGCATAGCTTTAGATGATATCGCCAGTGCGGGGGTCACGGGTGTTGGTCAGACGACGGTGCCTGCTAAGGCTGGCTGGTCGTATTTCAGTAATGCGCTTGCTACGGCTGCAGGGGCCTTGTCGGCCTATCCCACAGTACGTACCATCATTCAGATAGGTGCTCAAAGCTCGCTGGTTGTCGAATTGGAAGACGGTCTAAAGAGGCCGTGGAAGGTGGCGACCAATCCCCTCTGTGCGGCGGGTACAGGCCGCTTTCTGGAACAACAGGCCTATCGTTTGGGCATCAGCTTGGACGAACTGGCACGTTTGGCTTTGGGTTGCCAAGGAAAACCGCCGCGCATTGCCGCGCGTTGTAGCGTATTTGCCAAGAGTGACTTAATCCATCTACAGCAAAAAGGCGTGCCTGTTCCAGCCCTGCTTTATGGACTGTGCGAGGCCGTGGCCCGTCTGGTGGTCTCGCTCAAGAAAGGATCTTTCTGCGAACCGGTTCTGCTGGTAGGAGGGGTGGCGGGCAACCGTGCCATCCTGAACGCCTTGGAAGAAGCGCTCACGTTGCGCAATGGTCAGGCCACTGGTGTCACCGTACCGGATAACTACCTCCACATTCAAGCGCTGGGCGCGGCGTACCTTGCCCGAGACAGCGGTCAACCAGCGCAGTTGCCCTTGGAGGAAGAGGGGAGTAAGGCCCACTATGAGCTGTCTGCTCTGCCCCAGGTCACGGCAACCAGGGCAGAGGCAGCCGGTATCAAAGGGATTTGCTGCGGATATTTGGGAGTGGATGTGGGTTCGACCTCTACCAAGGCGGTTATCCTGGACGAGACGGGCAAAACGGTGCTTGCCAAGAGCTATCTTATGACCGCAGGGCAGCCAGTGGCCGCCGTACAACAGGTGTGCCGCAACCTGCTTGAAGCAGGCGCGGGGCAAGTCAAGGTGCTGGCCGCAGGCATCACTGGTTCCGGCCGATACTTGGTGGGTAGCTTTATTGGAGCTGATCTTATCAAGAATGAGATTACCGCTCAGGCTCGTGCAGCCTCCGAACTTGATTCCGAAGCTGATGTCATTGAGATCGGCGGTCAGGACAGCAAGCTTATCATCAAGCGTGCCGGAGCGGTGGCCGACTACCAAATGAACAAAGCCTGTGCTGCGGGTACCGGAAGCTTTATCGATGAGCTAGCTGAGCTATTAGGGGTAACTGCCAAGAACGGGGACTTCGCGCGTCTGGCGCTCTCGGCTCCTTATACTGTTGACCTGGGCTCGCGCTGTGCGGCATTCATCGGGCAGGCGGTTGCTGCGGCGCGCCAGGAGGGGTTGGGGTTGGATGTCATCACCGCTAGTCTTACCAATTCTATTGCCAAGAATTATTTAAGCAAGGTCGTGGCCCACCGCCGGCTGGGGAGGAAGATTATCCTAACCGGAGCCGTCTTTTACAACGAGGCGGTAATCGCTGCCTTTCGCCAGCAGCTGCCAGACAAGGAGCTTCTGGTTGCTGAGCACCGCGAGGTGAGCGGAGCCATCGGGGCAGCCTTGCTGGCTAAGGAAGAAGCGAAAGGTGCCACCTCGTGCTTTAAGGGCTTTGCCGCTGTGGCAGAGGGACACTGTGAGCTTAGCAGCTTTACCTGCAAGCATTGCGATAATAACTGTGCTATCACCCGTATGAAGCTGGCGGATGGGGGTGCGACCTACTATGGCAGTCGCTGTGATCGCTATGACGCTGAGGCGGGGGCTAAGAAGCAGGCCACCTATTTCGAGGCACGGGCGGAACTTCTCTTTGCGGACTATCGCGAGGGGATGGGGTCGGGTCTCACGGTGGGCATCCCGCGCGCTCTTCAAGTATATGACTTTGCTCCCTTGCTCCTCGGTTTTCTGAGCGCCCTGGGGGTCAAGACCGTCCTGTCTAGTACCACCAATCAGGAGATCATGGAACAGGCCGTGGAGCTAGGCTATACCGATTCCTGTCTACCTATTAAGTTGCTCTATGGCCACACCGCCTCGCTTGCTAATCGTTGCGACTTCATTCTTTACCCCTGTAGCATTCGCATGGGTCTCCAGGATGGCAACGAGAACCAGAAATACTCCTGCCCTTTGGTCCAAGCATCGCCCTTTATGCTACGGAGTGCATTTGGGTTGGGCAAGAGGCTGTTGGTGCCCATCTTGGACTTTAGTCGAGGCGAGACAGAGGTGATTAACAACTTGACGACAGTGGCGCACGAGCTTGGCTTCGCACACGGTCAGGGGCGGGCAGCAGCCTTGGCGGGGCTTGCCTCTCAAAAACGTTTTGAGGCGGCGCGCCTCAGTCTTGGAAGAAGGATTCTGTCGGAACTTAAGGAATCTGGGCGGCCGGGGGTGGTCATCTTTGCCCGCTCATATATGTCGCAGGATCCGGGGGCCAATTTGGGGGTGGCGGAGAAACTTGCCCAGCTAGGGGTGGCGGCTGTACCCTTGGATTGCCTGCCTCTGGAGAGCGTCAATCCTCGCATGGTCTCTGATCGCCCATATTGGTTTTATGAGAGCAAATTCATCGCTGGGGCGACTATTGTGACTGGCACCTCCGGCCTTTTCGGCCTCGTCATCGGCAACTTTGGCTGCGGTCCGAACTCTTTTATGCTAAATATTATTGAGGACGTCATGGCGGGCAAGCCATTGGGGCAAATAGAAATTGACGAACATGCCGCTGAGGCGGGGTTGGTGACGCGGCTGGAGGCCTTTACGGACACCATCCGAGCCTATAGCCCGCTGGAACGCCCAGTGCGCGATATCTACCGCTCGGCTGCGCCGCTTGTGCAGGGTGACAAGACTTTGTTGCTGCCGCGCATGACCCCACATGTGGACGTGCTGGCAGCAGTACTCGGGGCCTATGGAGTGAAAGCGCGCGTGTTGCCGGAGCCTGATCAGCGCAATCTGGAGCTAGCCAATGCCGTCACCTCGGGCACGGAGTGTCTGCCGTACCGGGTGACCCTGGGGGACTTTCTGCGTTTTTGCCAGAGTGGCGAGGCGCTTGATGGTTATGAGGGATTTATGGCAGGCTCCTATGGACCTTGCCGTCTTGGGAAATATGTTTTAGAACAGAATTATCTTCTGCGTAGTCTGGGTCATGAGTTGCCGGTGCGCAATTCCGTCTCCAATAATGCCTACCGCGATATGGGTTTAGGCATCGGCTTCCAACGTTTGGCGGCCAGTCTGGTAGATGCCGTGGACGGCTTGCAGCGGCTTTTGTGGCGCACCCGCCCTTACGAGAAGGAGCTGGGTATGGCCGACCGCCTCTTTGAGGAGTACCTTGCGGCGTTTGCCGAGAGTGCTGGGCATAAAGAGGTGAGCAGCGATCTGCTCCGACGGGCGGCACAGGACTTCAGGCGAATTATGGACCCCGCCCAAGCGCGGCGGCCGCGCGTGGGCATCAACGGCGAGATCTACCTCCGCGCCAATGAGTTCAGTAACGCCAGGCTGGTGCGGGAGTGTGAAGCAGCCGGGTTGGAGGTGACCGTCTCGCCCATGGGGGAGTGGCTTAAATATATCCTGCACCGCCATTATGAAGATGCCGTCAAGAGCCGTGATGTGGGGAAGATCCTGTCCCGCTATGCGGCGCGCTTCATCCGTAGTCGAGATGAGTCCCGTCTGGAGGGCTGTCTGGATGGGGTGGTGGAGAGTGAGGAGCCGCTTGAGGCGCTTCTGCGGGAGTCGGGGACTTACCTTTCGCCGCGTTGTGGAGGCGAGGCCATCCTGAGCCTGGGGAGCGGTGCCTGCTGGATGAAGGATCGGCACTTTAGGGGAGTCATCTCGGTCATGCCGCATGGTTGTATGCCCGGTGGCATCGTGGCTGCCATATCCGAGAAGATAAGCAATGCGCATAATAAACCCTGGATCAGTCTCACCTACGATGGTTTTAAGGAGAGCAACAACCTATCCCGCATCAGCGAGTTTGCGGAGCTGGTCAAATTCCAGCATAATGTACAGGTTTGAGCGAATATCGGACCTGTATG
Organism: Dehalococcoidia bacterium; assembly: GCA_009776515.1. Taxonomy (GTDB): domain Bacteria; phylum Chloroflexota; class Dehalococcoidia; order Dehalococcoidales; family UBA1222; genus WRNP01. The sequence goes on from WRNP01000045.1 coordinate 9,668, forward strand.
ATGAAAATCGCCCTAGTCTCACCTTACGACTTTGAGCACCCTGGAGGGGTGGTCAACCATATCCGTTCCCTGGCTGAGGAGTTTGAGCGCTTAGGTCACGAAGTGCGTATTATTGCTCCGGCCTCACACCGCGAGCCGCTGGGGGATGCCCGCTTTGTTCCCATCGGCCGACCGCACTCTTTTCCGAACAGCGGCTCCATCAGTCGCGTCAGTCTGTCGTTGCACCTGGCACCGCGTATCAAAGAGGTGCTTGGGCGGGAAAAGTTTGACGTGGTCCATCTCCACGAGCCGTTTGCGCCCATGCTGTGCAGTGCCATGTTGCGCTTCTCCGATGGCCTCAATATCGGTACTTTCCACGCCTATGCCGGCCGGCCGGGCTACTGGCTGGGGTGGCCAATCACGACTTATCTCATCAAGCGGCGCAACCGCAAGCTTAGGGGGCACATCGCCGTTTCCATTCCCGCCAGACGCTATGCCGAGAAACATGTGTCGGGTGAATACACCATCATCCCCAATGGGGTGGATCTTAAGCGCTTTCATTGCAAGGTGGCCCCGTTGGCGGAGTATCGGGATGGGTATCTCAATATCCTGTTTGTGGGACGCCTGGAGCCGCGCAAAGGGCTGGCTTATCTGCTGCAGGCCTATCGACGCCTGAAAGCTGTGCATTCCCATATACGTCTCATCGTCGTTGGTCCTGGGGTCTGGTTCCGGCGTAAATATGAGCTCCAGGCGAAACTGTTGGGGCTTAAAGACGTGGTTTTTGCCGGGCCCGTCTCCTTTAGTGATCTGCCGCGCTACTATGCTACGGCAGACATCTTTTGTGCTCCGGCCACTGGCCACGAGAGCTTCGGCATGGTGTTGTTGGAAGCCATGGCCCTGGGCAAGCCGATTGTGGCCAGCCGTATTGACGGTTATGCCTCAGTGGTCACCGATGGCCAAGAGGGCTTACTGGCACCCCCAAAAGACGTGGGCGGCTTGGTTCGCGCCTTGGAAAAATGTCTGGAGAGCGAAACCCTGCGACAGGAGATGGGCGCACGGGGGCTAGTCACCGTACAGCGGTATGACTGGCCCATTATTGCCCAGCGAGTGTTGGAATACTACCGGCATACTGTCGAGAGATGCGAATCCATAGCGCAGAACGCCCGGCCGATGGGCTTGAGCTGATTATGACCGAACCCATCATCTCTGCACCGGATTGGCGCCATCGTTTGGTGCGCCCCGCCGCTGAACGTGTTGCCCAGTGGTTGGTGCGGTTGCATATTTCTGCCAATACCCTGACGGTGACCGGTTTTCTTATCGTGGTGGGGGCAGCGGTGCTCATTGCCGTCCAAGAGTCCTTTTGGGCAGGGATTGTCATGTTGATCGGGAGCCTGCTGGATGGGGTAGACGGGGCGGTTGCTCGCCTTACAGGGCGCGCCAATCGCTTCGGTGCAATGTTAGACTCTGTTCTGGACCGGCTCTCCGAGGGGGTGGTACTGGTGGCTCTTGTGTACGTTACCTCTGCCGACGGCCGTCCGGGGGTTGCCGTGCTTGCTGGTGTTACCCTCCTTTTCTCGCTCATGGTAAGTTACGCCCGTGCTCGGGCCGAGGGGTTGGGTATCTCGTGTTCGGAGGGCTACTTTACCCGAGTGGAACGGGTTATCGTTCTGGCGTTGGGGCTACTCACAGGATATATCATCGTTGCCTTGGCCGCTGTGGCTGCACTTAGCATGTTAACTTTTCTCCAGCGGCTCTATACCGTCTGGCGTAAGGCAGGATAGAAAGGAATTTGGAATGTCTGTTATCGCAGTTGTAGGGGGTCAGTGGGGGGATGAAGGAAAGGGCAAGGTCATTGATATGCTGGCTGAGCGCGCCGACGCCGTGGTGCGTTTTTCCGGCGGTGACAATGCTGGCCACACGGTGGTCAATCCTCGGGGGACGTTTAAGCTTCACCTTATTCCCTCGGGAGTGTTCTATGCTCACTGTACTTGTATCATCGGCAATGGGGTGGTGGTCAACCCGGACATTTTTATCCAAGAACGCGACGAGCTAATCGCGCGCGGGGTGGATACCGGCCGGGTTTTCATCAGCGATCGTGCCCATCTGGTGATGCCTTATCATATCCTGTTGGACGGACTGGAGGAAAAGGCGCGCGGTGAAAAATCACTGGGCACCACTCTAAGGGGCATTGGCCCGGCCTTTGTGGACAAAGTGGCTCGCATGGGCATCCGGGCTGCTGACCTGATGGACAAGGCTGTCCTGCGGGATCGATTGGAATACGTCCTGGAGTACAAAAATCAGCTCCTAACCAAACTTTATGGGGAACCTCCGCTGGATTTTGACAAGCTTTTTGAGGTCTGCGTCGGATATGCAGATCAACTTAGGGACAATATAAAAGAAACGAGCTTATTGCTCAGCGAATATATCAAGCAGGGGAAGAAGGTTATCCTGGAAGGGGCTCAGGGGGCTTTGCTGGATACTGATTTTGGTACCTATCCCTATGCCACTTCTTCTTCACCTTTGGTGGCGGGTGGTTGTCTTGGGGCGGGTATCGGACCGGTCAGATTGGATCGCGCGATGGGTATTTTCAAGGCCTACTGCAGTCGGGTGGGAGCCGGTCCAATGCCGACGGAACTACTTGAGAGCACAGGAGAACTTATCCGCGAGCGAGGGCACGAATATGGCACGACCACTGGGCGGCCTCGGCGGGTTGGTTGGTTTGATGGGGTCGCGGCACGCTTCTCCGCACGCATCAATGGGCTGACCGGAATGGCAATCACTCGCTTGGATATCCTGGATACCCTGGAAACCCTCCAGGTATGCACTGGCTACCGATTGGACGGAGAGATCACCCATGACTTTCCGGCTGATGCCGCGACGCTGAATCGGTGCCGTCCGGTATACGAGGAGATGTCTGGCTGGGGTGAGCCCACCACCGAGGCTACCCGTCTGGAGGACCTGCCATATGC
>WRNP01000046.1 GCA_009776515.1 Dehalococcoidia bacterium
CCAATTTCACCACTGCCGTCAGTGCAGAGCAGATGCTGCGGGCATACCGGGGCAAGAACGTATTCCGGCGATAATTATTAGTCCGTAGCCAATATTGATGTGCGCGAACGCATCGCTGCGGGCGTTGAATAGGTCGCCACTGTTGAACCTGGGGGTGCGGACAAGATCCTGGACCAAATATATACAGGAGGTAGTCTATGTATTCCCACCAAGAACGGATGAGAGCAGTGCAGCTTTATCTCAAGTATGACAATAGCATTGCCGCAGTGAGACGAGGGCTGGGGTATACGTCGGAATTCAGGCTAGCATTGAAGTAGCCCTTGGTGTCTACTCCCATGTCCTGTCGGGGATACACGAAGAGGCTGCCAAGATTTTTGATGAACTGACTCAACATTTGTCGTCTTGTAAGGTACATTGACAAACCTGGTTATGGTAAAGTAACAGAACATTGAAAAAGACATTAATTAGCTTTAAAATACGGTCGCGCCCCTGTAGCTCAGATGGATAGAGCAGCGGTTTCCTAAACCGCGTGTCGCGCGTTCGAATCGCGCCAGGGGTACCACGATATTCTCTGGCCCATGGCATACGATAGTCTCAAAATCGTGATCATGGTCTGTTAGTAAGCAGGCTGTAATTATTATAGCTGTCTATTGTCTGTGGCAATACAATATTGATCCGCATTGATCCGCCATCCATGTCTAGTGCTTTTTGAAGCCTAGTTTGGCATGCTAGAGTGCGATTTTTGCACAAGACTTACATGGCGGATTAATAATCAGCACGATTTGGCCAAATTTCTTACATGCTATTGACTCACAGAACCTTAGGACGCTGACTATTATCTTGGCAACCTGTTCAATATTCCCGCAGTGGGGCTGCTGGATAATGTCTGTTCTCCATTGACTTGCTGCGATGGTGTTCATAGCTTACCCAGCCTGGAGAGTATGACATACAGCACTGAAGTCCAATAGTTGCGTCCAGAAATAGAGTGCGTGTTTTGCAGGTTTTCTCGGCACTGTGACTCCGACAACAAAAAATCTCCGCGAAGTAGTGCCCGAGAGAGGTTTTGGTTCAAAGCGCTTAAGAGCGCATGGTCACTTCTGCGGCGGAACACATACTCCAATACATTTTTGCGCAACTTTTCATATTCTGGATGAATAAACACCCTTTCTAAGTAGCGGAGGGCGATCAGTGGTATGTTGTCCGCTGAAGTGTTCAGCCCCGTTACAAATTCGCGCTCTTCGCTTGATTCGCCAACATAAAGGTAATATATCTGCTTGGCTTTTTTTGAGAGCCTTAGCATGCGTCCCAATCGCTGGACGCGCTGACGAGCGCTAGATGTGGTAGACACGATGATTCCTGCATCAGTAGACGGGATGTTCAAACCTTCATCCAGTGCTTTACAGCAAACAAGCAGTCTGAGTGCCCCGCGTTTATAGCGCTCTAAAACATCCTGCCTGATGTCATCCGTCATTTTTGAATGATACAACCCAGCCTGCTTTGGGTACTGTTCTGCAAGGGAGTGATATAATGCCTCGGCGGATTTAATTCGTTCGCAAAAGAGGATGATCCTCGATTGTGTTGGCAGGGCATTCACTATCGACAAAGTGCAAGGAAGGCGCTCTGTTGCCATATGGCAGAGCGCCTTTCGTTTAAACATGAGTTGCGTAGCGGCATGTGCGATTGAGGCTGCCTCGCCTTCTTGGCGGCTTAGCTTGCTCAGATATGCAAAGAATTGACTAGGAGCCATCCGCTTAAGCTCCGGATGCATTTTCATTAGCGATGCTAGACAATGAGACAATCTTTCGCTCAGTTCAATGTAATTCACCCGTTCGGTAGCTGTAAGGTCCAGGCTGATACTGTACAGGATAAAACGGTTGATAACACGATCCCTCAAAGCTCTGCCAAAATCATAATGGTGTACTTCTTGTCCAAGCGGAGTAGTTATAGCGATAAAGTTGGCAATTTCAGGCGTTGCCGATAGTCCTAATGTATAATACGGCGCGTTTTGGTCAGCGACTTTATAGAAATCAAAGATGCGATTGTTTTCCATACTTCCATAATGGTGGCACTCATCAGCGATCAATAATACAGCACACCCATTATTTAGATCTGACAAGACATGTTTTGCAAGGCTGTGGCGCGCGGAATTGACGACATAAATCATGTACTTCTTGCCAATATCCTTGTGCTTACCATGGTATACGCCAATATCTGCCCTTGCTGCTCCGAGCTGTTGTTTTATCTCTTCCTTCCATTGGCTCGCCAGAAATGTTTGCGGAACGACAATTTTTATGCGTAATTCATGATCTACGATCTCATGGAGACACTGAATTGCAGCTAAGGCCAACGTTGTCTTGCCGGAGCCTGTAACGGCGTTGACGATGCCCCGGTAATTATTCTTTGCCCACGAGTTTAAGCACTCCGTTTGCCATTCATGCAATTTCAATACCATCCTACTTTCTTGCACCAAGCATGGCTAAGAAGCCATGAGACTTGTTTGGAGTATCGCTGTTAGGTAGTGCAACGAAGCCGCGGGACCGCTATAATAACACTAACCATGTGGCCAATGGTCAAGTGTATGCTGACAATCATTGGCAAATAATTTGTGCCACAATAGAACAAGGATATCCACATTATATAATGGGGGAGGGTCTACAATTGGATTACGAGCAATACTACACGGATGCCCAGATACATGTCAAAGAAGTAAAGGATAAAACAGATGCCCAGTCGAGGGCTGTAAAAAAGATACAAAAATGTCTGGCCGACGGGGATATGGGCACCCTGCCTAAGCTGTTTGCGATTCTGCGCGATGCCTCTCAGGAGCGCGCAGATGCACTAAATCGTCTTGAGACGCTTACGATGGACTTTGATGGGCGAGGTTATATGGCTAATGGTGACTTCGCCTCCCATATGCTAGCGTGCTGTAAACAGCTTGGTGTGGATGTACAGGGTAGTTTCCCGGTGTATGAAATGTTCCCCTGTAAGGTGACGATAAACCCCGAAACACAGGATGTTACGGTGGATCGCAAGCGTCTAGTGTGCTTGCGCCCAACTAAGCTTGTAGGTGATATCAAGGCGGAGCTTGACAAATTGTCCAGGGCCTCATTCAACGCGCCTGCCTTTGCCAAAGAACTTGCCACGGCCTATGATTTGGCGATACTAAAGGCTTCCAGGAAAAAGATTTGTGCTGCAGATGCTCATATTTATGTGCTTGATTTGTACGATTTCTTGACGCCGATGAGGCGTTCAAAGAAAGAATACACCAAGCACAATTTCGCCTATGACCTTGCTAGACTGTATGCCGAAGATGATTTAACCTTGGACGATGGGCGCAAGATGCGTTTTGACACTGTTCGCGACGCCAAGAAAGCCATTCGTATTCTTGATCGGCATGGTTCTGAGCAGTATATTACGACAATAAGATTCTACCAGTAGTTTGGAGGATGTATTGTGGAGCATGAACTTCAAGCGGCGGTTTCGCGCCTAAAAAATGGGGCCGCGCCTGGTCATAGGGGCGTTATCGGAGATATAACGGTGGGAATTAACTTCCTCACTGAGTTCTGGGAGAAGAATTATCTATGCGATTATATCCCCCATGGCGGGAGCCGCATCCAGTTTCTGACGGGACGGCAAGGTAGCGGGAAGACCCACATGATTGAATTCTTCCTAGCTCAGGCCAAAAACTACAAAATTGCCTCCTTTTCGGCCCGGAAAATCTGGGTTCACGATTTCAAAGAGATTTTTTTTGAGGTATTGCGGCAGAGCGATCTTGAGGAATGTTTACGGCGTTGTGCTCAAACCATTGTCAAAGAACTCGGATTCTCGCCAGGCGAGTTTAGCGGTAGCCTCACCGAATATTTGGCATCCAAGGGCTTGAATGATCCCATCACCAAGAGAGAAATACGGTTGCAGTTGAATCAAAAGTTTTTACAGAACCCGCTGATGGACAACAATTTTGCTTGTGCCTGCGCTCTGTTGACGGGGGGCCAGCTCGGACATCCGATATTAGAAGAACCGGCGCGTGAGGCTCTATTGGGCTGGCTTTCTGGACAAAAGGACGTAAAACTCTCGACACTGCGGAGTCTTGGCTTGTCGCCGGTTCGTATCGCAAAACACAACGCCCGGCACATGATGCGCTCCTTGGTCGAGGTAATTAAGATGGCGGGATATAGTGGCCTGATTGTTGCTGTGGATGATCTGGACATATTGGTTTCTCGCGACAGCTTGGAAGAAATCAGATATACGCGCCTGAAACGGGAAGACGCATATGAGAGTTTGCGTGAGCTCATTGATGAGATCGACACGCTACGCAATGTGTTCTTCCTGCTTGCTTTTGATAGAAAGCTAATAGATGACGTGGTCAATGGGATGAAGTCCTACCAGGCGCTTTGGTTCCGTATTCAAAATGAGATCCAGAGCGAGCGGTTGAATCGCTTCTCAAGCATGATCGATCTAGATCGTTTGCCAGTCTATGATGTGCCATCCATTATGGCACTATCTGCACGGGTAGCTAAACTGTTGAACTCTGCAGGGGAATGCCCTGTGCTGCCACTCAGTGAGGATGCGGCAAGAGAATTGCTATCAAAAGCCGCTTTCAGCGAGTTAGCGTTGCCGCGGAGGGTCGTGTTGGCAACAGTTGGGCAATGGGAGGTGGCTTAGAACATGGATTTCGAATCAAGGAAAATCATAGAAGCGCTACGATCAGGGATCCCTTCCAGGGTCATTGGGGGATACTTTGGGAGTGCGCGGACAGAATTGTTAGCTGGATTATCGGAATGGTTGGATTCGAATACAGGAGGCGGCAAGATATTGACGGCGAGCTATGGCGAGGGCAAGACCCATCTGCTCAATACCGTGTTCCGGGTGGCGCAGGGCAAAAATATGGCTGTATCCATGATTTCACTATCGCGTGATATCCCCTTTAGCAATCTAGCCCAGATATATCAGAGAATCTCCCAAAACACTTACTTGCCAAAACGGGAGCAGTCGGGATTTGACTCTTTGCTAGAAAAACTGGAACCTGGGAAGATGGCGGAATTGCAGTTATTTACCGCCAAGGATTTGCAAACTGACAAATTGTATTATTTGCTCAAAGCCTATTGCAATACAGACGACCCCGAGGTCAAATTTTCTTTGCTTGCTGACCTACAGGGAGATTTTATCGGGAATACGCAACTCAAGAAGATTTACAAGGGTATATTTGCAGAAAGAGTCACATTTTCTGCCAACTTTGTAAAAAGTCGCCACACCTGGGACTACGTTCTCTTTTTAGGCCGGCTGTTTGAGTTATCCGGGTTGCACGGTTGGGTGATATTATTTGACGAGGCTGAGCACATCGGGCGACTGGGGCGCAAGGCGCGATTTGGTGCTTATGTCAATATGTCTAAGTTTTTAAACTCGAGCAAACATAACCTCTTTTCGTTGTTCACTATGACCAGTAACTACGCAAAGCAGGTTATTGAAGAGAAGGATGAGAGGGGGCATTTGTCGGAAGCAGAGAGCCCCGATTATGTCTTGATTGAAGATGTACTTACCAGGATTGAAACTGCTCCCGAATTAAAACCCCTTGATCGATTTGAGTTTAGAGAGATCTTGTCAAAAATTATAGAATTCCACGCACTCGCCTATAATTGGAAACCCAACACCAATGCGGAAGAACTGTGCGAAAGAGCTTGGTCGTGCGGGTATTATCTGCGCACCAAAATACGTGCGGCCATTGAGTGCTTGGATCAGCTATTTCAATACGGAGATGTCGGGATTATTGCGGCCGGTGAATTGGAGCAGGAAACCTACCTTGAAGCAATACCACTCCCAGATGAGTTGGAAGCCTAGCGCGGCCAATGATTGAGTAGGGGCGAGTGATGGTTTCCCCAGGAGCCAATTGATTCTTCGTCTTATGTAACTAGCGCTCGAAATGGGACTGGCATCTTGGCCTCGTCTCTCGTGCCAGGATCGCGCTTCATCCATAGGGTCCAAGCATCTCGGTGCTATTAGAGAGACTGGCGAAGAGCTTTATGCGTACTTGGCAATGGAGACGTTTGCCAAAGCGACGATGGCTGGAGAGGTTGCCTGAGAACGCTGTTTTGATGTCACTGGTCGTACTTCGAATGCCGATAGCGACCAGCCCAGAAGCCTCTTTCTCCGCAAGTTCTTGTCGGCTAGTGATTTTTTCCAGCGTTTCCTTCTCCGCACGCAACCTTTCTTTCCGTGATTAAAATTGCCCGATAGCCTGCTTGACTTCCTTGGCAAAATTGAATACGGGGTCAATGCAATCTCGGCCGTGTTCGGCAGCGATTCGAACGAGGGAGCTACCTATGATCACTCCGTCGGCAAAGCTCGCTACGTCACGTGCCTGTTTTGGTGTTGATATCCCAAAACCAACTGCACAGGGTATATTGGTTACCAGCCTTACCTGTTCCACTATGTGGTTGGCGTCATGACTCAAGACACAGCGTTCGCCGGTAACCCCCAATGAGGACACGCAGTAGAGAAAGCCATCTGAGTTCTTGGCGATCTTTGCAATCCTGTCATTTGAGGTAGGGGCGACGAGCGAGATGAGCTCAAGACGTTGTGTGGTGCATGGCCCGAGGAGCTCGCCTCTTTCTTCAAAGGGCAGATCAGGGATGATGAGGCCGTCTAGGCCGCACTCGGCGCAGTGTTCGGTAAATTTCGAGACGCCGTAGGTGTAGATTGGATTAAAATAAGTCATAAACAAGAGCGGCGCTTGGATGTTTGGGCGGACACGTGAGACGGTGTTCAGTAGCTTCTCTATGGTACATCCGGCCTTGAGAGCGCGCTGGTCCGCTGCCTCAATGACGGGGCCCTCCGCGATCGGATCGGAAAAAGGCACCCCTATTTCAATGAGGTCTGCCCCCGCCTCATAAAGCGCGTAAAGCAGTTTTTCCGTTGTATCCAGATCCGGATCGCCGCCTGTGATGAATGGAATAAAGGTTTTCCCTGCAGAAAATGCTTCACGGATCTTATTCACTGGCGGATACCCCCTTGTATCTGGCAACGGCTGCCACGTCCTTATCGCCGCGTCCCGACAAAGTCACCACGATCGTTTGGTCTTGTTTCAGTAACGGTGCGTATTTTGTTGTGTAGGCTACCGCGTGGGCGCTTTCAAGCGCCGGGATAATCCCTTCGGTTTTGGCTAGGTATTCAAAGGCTTCCACTGCTTCTTGATCGGTAATCGGGACATAGCGCGCCCGCCCACGGTCGTAGAGATTGGCATGCTCTGGCCCGATGCCGGGATAGTCTAAGCCTGCGGAGATGGAGTGCACCGGCGCTATTTGCCCGAACGCATCCTGGCAGAAATAGGACTTCATGCCATGAAAAACCCCGACAGCACCGTTTGTTATGGTAGCGGCATTCTCTGGGGAATCAATACCTTTCCCAGCTGCCTCGCAGCCGATAAGCTCCACCTGCTCGTCGCTGATAAATTCATAAAAAGAGCCGATGGCGTTGCTGCCACCACCTACGCAGGCAATGATGGCATCGGGCAACTTGCCATCGATGGCTATCATTTGCTCTCTGATTTCGCGGCCAATCACGGTTTGAAAATTGCGCACCATAGCGGGGAAAGGGTGCGGTCCCATGACCGAACCAAGGCAATAGTGAGTGTCTGCCATGCGGCCTGCCCACTCGCGCAATGTTGCGTTTACGGCATCCTTAAGCGTTGCGGTACCAGTTAAGACACGATTGACCTTGGCTCCCAGAAGTTCCATGCGGTAGACGTTTAATGCCTGGCGTTTCATATCTTCGCTACCCATGAATATCTCGCACTCCATGCTCATCAGCGCGGCGACGGTTGCAGTAGCCACACCGTGTTGCCCAGCCCCAGTTTCCGCAATCAGGCGCCTCTTGCCCATTTTTTTTGCCAGGAGCGCTTGCCCTAAGACATTGTTTATTTTGTGGGAACCAGTGTGGTTTAGATCCTCGCGCTTTAGGTATATTTTTGCCCCGCCCAAGTCAGCAGTCATTTTTTTTGCATGATACAAAAGTGAAGGTCTTCCCGCGTACTGCCCAAGCAGAGTATTCAGTTCATTGACAAAATCCAGATCCCGGGACCAATGCTCATAAGCTTGCTCAAGTTCCAAGACTGCGCTCATGAGGGTTTCCGGGATATACTGTCCTCCATAGATACCGAACCTTCCACTTCCCAAAATCTTGCCTCCTTAGATAGTGTCCAAAAAAAATCCCTGACAAAGATACAGCTTTGTCAGGGACGAATACCATCTTATTCGCGGTGCCACCCTGATTCGCGATTGCTCGCGCCCTTAGCGGGGTACCAACAGCGTACCCCTGACAACTAACGCATGCCTATACGTCGCGGAATACTTGGTGCTAACGCCTTTGACCGCGCCCTCAACGGCCCATTTGACACTCGCATTTCCTGCCTGATTCTCAGCTCCCAGGCTCTCTGTCTGGCGCGTAGCTGCCGTTACTTCCGTCTCAATGGTTTAGCGCAAGATATCGCATCCAAGAGTCCCTGTCAAGTATGGAGCCTTGTTTGGCCAGGCAAGTTTGTGACAGGTACCTCAAGTCGGGCTGGAGGTATTTCTGTCGATGCTTTCTCGTATCCGCGGCATATCTAATCGTGCAAACATCTTGCCGCACTAATGCTTTTCCCTGGAGGGTGCGGTCTTATATGCGAGTAGATAGGTATACCGGCAGACTGAGCTGTTGTATCTCGTCTCGGTTTGCCTCAATATGGTCGATATGGGAATCCTCATCGTTTAGGATTCCCATCAGGAGATCGCGCGTGGCGTGGTCCAGTAACTCCCCGCATAGTGTGATAGCGGCGTTATAGGCGACGATGCAATTGGCCTCCAAAATGTGGTCGTTGGCGAACATTTCGGGCACGTCGCTGCCTATGGTTATTTTGCGGAGCTCGTTCACGATTGGTGCCCCTTCAAGAAATAGGATGCGACCGATGAGTTTTTCGGCGTGCTTCATCTCGGTGATAGCGCGTTGCTCGATCTCCTTGTGGAGCTTCTCATATCCCCAATCGTCGCACATCTCCGAGTGCACCATATACTGGTTGATGGCGGTAAGCTCCTCTGCCAACAGGTCGTTCATGACGCTAATGATCCGGGGATCGCCTTTCATAGTATTCCCTCCTTGATTCTTAGTATGATAATATTAACGCACGTTGCCGTTGGTTTCAATATCCTGTGATGTTTTGCAATTATTATCATGTAACAAAAATCATGCTGTATTGGACGTGCTTATTATATTCTGCCTCATTACTTTTGTCACGGACTGCTTCTTGCAGAAATAGTTCTCCAATATGTTGAGCGAACCCACAATTCTTGACGGGTGCCTCGGGCTCTGTTATATTCTCTATTTTAAAGGAGACATTCCATGACCGAGCCTAAATTCCGCGAGCTGAGACAGGCTTATGGCTTTGATGAGGTTGCCATTGTCCCGGGCGATGTGACTATCAATCCTGATCAGGCCGATGTCAGTTTCAAGATTGGTAACATTGAATTTCCTATTCCTATCGTAGCCTCGGCCATGGATGGGGTGACCGATCCAGCATTTGCTATTGCCATGAGCCAAAAGGGCGGCCTCGCGGTCATGAATTTGGAGGGTGTACAGTGTCGTTATGATCGGCCGGATGAGGTCTTGGCCGAGATTGCCTGTGCGCCGACCGAAGAAGTCACGGCGCTTATGCAAAAGATATATGCTCAGCCCATTCGCGAAGAGCTGGTGGCTGAGCGTATTCGGGCCATTAAAAAAGGCGGAGCCGTTGCTGCGGTGTCCGTCACTCCCGCTAACACCAAGCGCCTTGTGTCAACTATCGTAGGTGCTGGGGCGGATATCTTGGTGGTGGCCTCGACTGTCACCTCTGCTAAGCATGTATCTCGGAGTGCGAAGGGGCTGATCTTTGAAGAATTGGTCGAGCAGGTGCCAATTCCGGTGGTGGTGGGTAACTGCGTCAGCTATTCTGCCTGTCTCGGCCTGATGCGTACGGGTATTGCTGGGGTATTGGTCGGTGTTGGGCCCGGGGCAGCCTGTACATCGCGTGAGGTGCTGGGCATTGGCGTGCCTCAGATTACGGCTACCATGGATTGCGCCTTGGCGCGCAACGATTATTTTAAAGAGTCTGGTCGCTATGTGCCTGTAATTACCGATGGCGGTTTCCGCAAAGGCGGAGATGTCTGCAAGGCCATTGCCGCAGGGGCTGATGCTGTGATGATCGGCTCAATCTTTGCTCAAGCTGAGGAGTCGCCTGGTCACGGCTACCATTGGGGGATGTCTACCCCGCATGCAGCCCTGCCGCGTGGCACTCGTATAAAGGTGGGTACTACTGGCACGCTGGAGCAAATCCTCTTTGGCCCGACGTCCACTACTCATGGCACCCAGAACTTGGTGGGAGCGCTACGTACGGCTATGGGGGTGTGCGGGGCTGCGACCATCTGCGAGATGCATGAGGCAGAAATGGTCATTGCCCCGGCAATTGTGACCGAGGGCAAATATTGGCAGCTTCGGGGAGGCAATTAGGGTTTAGCTTACAAGCATAGTGTCAGACCAGGGGGTATGACTAACCATTGGATTTGGCGTTTGTTTTTTAGCTGGGAGAGGAATTTGCCCTCTCTTTGGTTCTTATATTTGTAATCTGATATACGAGTGAGAGTCACTCTGCATCTTCGCTTTCATCCTCATCGTTTTGGTTTAAGGGTAATACGGGGGATGTTATCGGTACCAAGGGGCGCGCGCGGAGCCACTTCCGCCGAGCGCGGAGACCAAGCCTGTCTATCTCCAGGCGCAGGGCTTTTAAGGAGTTTTCTGCAGTTGCGGTGACCACCACTCCATCCACGCCAGCCTCCCAGAGCGTTTTGAAATGTATCGGCGGTGTGTCTGGGGCTACCGGGACGAGGAGGGGCTTAGTGACAAGATCAGCCAGGCGGCGGCACTGCATGAGCTCCTGCAAGGTGAAAATGTCCTGCGGGGCGCGCTTAAGATAGATCGCTTCCACTGGCAGTTCGCAGATGCCATGTAGCAAGGTGTTGTCGTGGGAGGCATTGAGGGCCAGAACTTTACCCAAACATTCATTTGACATAAGCTCCAACCCTGCTTTGTCTGGCTCAAAGATCACAAAATCTGTCCCAGCGGGTTCTGCCGGATGGGAAGTTGCGCTGTCGATCCAAACACCCCAAGGCACGGTCAAGGCTTTAGTTGCACTCTTAAGTTCCCGAGGTTTGAGACTGGGGCCGAAGATGACTGCCTCGGCTCCCTGTGTCCAGGAGGCAACATTATTAGAGGCTTCGCTTATAGCGGCTATCAACACCATATGGGGCTTGGTGGGTTCCGTGGGGCGGAAGCCTAGGGCAGGCGGGTTAGCATGCAAAGCTTTGCGTAACGCATCACCTAAACGGTTCATATTACCTCCTTGGGGTTTGCGAAATTGCTTTTACTGGCCTAATTTTATCACACACCCGCTTTTCCGGCATGGAGGTTGGGCTCAGTTTCATTGATAGGGTGTGTTATGCTGGCTCCCGTTTTTGACTCAGATCATAGCTTAGAAGGCAGGCTTAGCCCTGCGCGACGGCGCGGTGTTGGCATTTTGTCTGTATGGCAGATTTTGATTTTCTAAGAGGCGAGAGATGCCTGATCTAAACTTCGACGGACTAAGTGTTGACTACGAAATAGTCCGCTGTGCGCGCAAGACATTGGGAGTGGTTATCAGCCCCAACGGAGTGGTGGTGGCCAGGGCCCCCTTTAATGCCAGCCGGGCTGATATTGTTGACTTCGTGGAGCGCTCCAAGCCTTGGATCTTTAAGCACTTGGCACGCTACAGACAGGTCTATCGACCGCGGGATTTTACCAGCGGCGAAGATATACCCTATCTGGGCAAGAAGTACAAACTCAAGGTCATCTCAGACGGTGCAGGGACGCCGCTGGCATTGGTAGGCAGTCGCCTTGAGATCCACGTGGCACACGATTTGGAGGGAGCAGCACGGCGTAAGGCGGTTAAGCAGATCATTGTCTGTTGGTATACAGCTCAAGCGCGGCAAGTGCTAACAACACGACTGTGTAAACTTGCCTGCCGCCTAGGGATATGCCCAACGGCGGTTAAGGTAAAGCATCAGGTGCGCCGCTGGGGGAGTTGCACGGCGAGTGGTGTGATAAATCTGAACTGGCAACTGATAATGGCACCGGCCGAAGTAATTGATTATGTGATTGTTCACGAGTTATGCCATCTAAGGGTACATGGTCACCAGCAAGAGTTTTGGCAGTGCATTGGGCAGTATATGCCGGATTACAAAAAGCGCAGGAAATGGCTTCGAGAAAATGGTCAGGCGCTTAGTTTTTTACTCGAATAAGATTCATCTTGGACTGTGTAAGTATATAACGCTTGACGGATTTTTTTTTTT
>WRNP01000047.1 GCA_009776515.1 Dehalococcoidia bacterium
TGCTTTTTGGCGCTGTGTGGCCGACCCGCCGGGGGCTTTTAATTACGATATTGCGCTTGACAAGCTGGCCTACAGACTGGGTATTAATCCATATGAACTTCGCCTCAAGAATCTCCGCGCGCCGGAGGCGCCTGATCAGGACCCGCCTTTTTTGGTTTGGAGTGGCAACGGCATGGCGCTATGTTTTGAGAAGGCCTATGAGGATTCTGGCTATGCCCGGAAATGGCACCTCCCGGGACGCGATAATATCCTCCCCGATGGGCGGTTGCATGGTATCGCCCTTACTGGCCATTTAGACAGCCATGGCACGATTGCCCAAATTGTGCGCGGTGCCATCGTGACCCTCACCCCAGACGGCAAATGCTTCCTTAACGTGGGCGGTGCTCGGGCTTCCGATGGCAGCCTCGCCGTATGCGTACATATGGTGGCGGAGGCGCTGGGGATGAAATATGATGATGTAGCCTGCGGCGATTGGGGCAACCCTGACATTTCTCTGGATGCGGGTATGCAGGCTGGATCTACTTTCACGGCTTCGGCGGGGGCAGCTTTTGTGGTGGCTGCCACAGAAGCACGGGCGAAACTTTTTGCGGTTGCGGTGCACCGAGAGCCGTTCCTGGCCGCAGGGGCAAGCGCTGACGATTTGGATGCTCGTGACAGCGCGGTGTTCCTGAAGAGTGACCCTGCACGCTGCCTTTCTTTTCGTGAGATCATGAACGGGGGCGTGCCTATCGCCGGCATTGGGGCGGGCTGGGGGCCGACGCTTAGGGCCCGTCCGGTGGGAGAGGCAGTCCTCGGCAGTCCCTGCAACTCCAGCAGTGCAGCAGCAGCCTGCGCAGAAATAGCGGTTGATCCCGACACGGGAGAGGTGGATATTCTCGGACTTTGGAACGTGGTGGACAGCGGGCGCACCATTTTTAAACAGGGGGCGCTTAAACAGTTAAGTTCGGGCTGCGAGCAGATTATCGGCCAGGCGCTCTTCTACGGCGATATCTACGATGGGGCCAGCGGGGCTCTATTAAATACCAGCTATACTGAGGCTCTCTTCCCGACCACGTTGGATATCGACCCAGAGCGTTTACATGTAGCGGATGTTGAGTCCGATGATGCGGCCGGGCCTTATGGAGCCCATGGCATTGCCGAGCCGTGCGTCTCAAACTACTCGGCGGTTATCTGTGCCATCTTTAACGCCACGGGTAGTTGGGTTGATCCTGAAAAGGGCGGCTGCACACCGGCCTTGGTGCTGAAGGCCCTGGGAAAAGGATAGGTCACGGGCCCAGACGGATTACCGCTTGACGGCTGGTGGCTGGACGGCTGTATGAGCTTTTGGTGCTAGCCAGGGGCGCGCAGAGTTTATTCGGCCTCTTGAGAATTAAGCGGACTGGCGAATCTGATGACAAGCCCCTTAGGCATTCGGTTTGGTGGTGAAGAAAGATTGGTCAGCGCCTGGTAGGTGCGGCGGTTTCTTGTTAGGGCATCTCGCGGTCGCCTATAATCTGGATATCGAAAGGAGCACTCTATGAGAGTAATTGCCGTAGTGGGTATGGCTGGGGCCGGTAAGTCTGAGGTTGCCGCTATCTTTGAGGAGAAGGGTTTTACCCGCATTCGCTTTGGGGATGCCACTGATGAGGAGTTGAGAAAACGGGGTCTTTCGGTGAACGAGGAGAACGAGCGGCAGATGCGGGAAATGCTTAGGGAAAACTACGGCATGTCAGCTTACGCGCTACTCAATCTTCCCAAGCTAGAAGCAGCTTTGATGAGCGGGCCGGTGGTTGTTGATGGCCTCTACTCTTGGGAAGAGTACACGGCACTCAAGGAGCACTTTGGTGCAGGCTTTTTGGTGGTGGCTGTATGGGCCTCGCCGGAGGTGCGTTACGAACGGCTGGCGGTGCGTCTCGTGCGCCCTTTGACCGAAGCGGAGGCTTTCGGTCGAGATCGGGCAGAGATTGTTCGCCTTAATAAAGGCGGGCCCATTGCTATGGCCGACTATACTATTTTGAACGAGGGCTCTCTTAAGGATCTGCGGAAAGAAACCGGCAGGATTGCCAAGAAAGTGATGAAATAGATGGCTCGACCCGACATTGATGAGTATTTTCTTAAGATTGCTGCGGTTGCGGCCGAGCGCTCCACCTGCCTGCGCCACTACGTGGGAGCGGTCATGGTACGAGACAAACAGATTCTTTCCACCGGCTACAACGGCGCTCCGGCGGGGCTGCCGGACTGCCTAGCCTTGGGCTGTCTGCGTAACGAGCTGGGTATCCCATCGGGCACGCGCCACGAGACCTGCCGCGCCGTACACGCCGAGCAGAATGCCATTATCCAGGCTGCGCTACACGGGGTGAACCTGGAAAGGGCGACAATCTATTGCACCCATACTCCCTGCATCCTCTGTGCCAAGATTCTCACCAATGCCAAGATTGAGCGTTATGTGAGTTACGGCAAATATAGCGATGAGTCCTTCATTCCCCTCTTTGAGCGAGCGAGCATTCGGTTTGAACAGCATGCCAGGCCGTCGCCTACAATAGTCTTCTTGGACTAAGGACTGGCTGACTCATGGTACAATGGTACCCATCTACGAATATGCCAAGCGTGCATGCCAAGGTTATTGTTAACCCTGCTGCCGGCACCCGGACGGCCTATCGTTGCTGGCCAGAGATTCGGAGCCTTCTCCGCGGCGGCGGCTTGCCATTCGACTTCCAATATACCGAAGGTGCGGGGCACGCCGCATTGATTGCTCGCACGGCCGTTTCGAATGGCTATCGCTTATTGGTGGCGGTGGGTGGCGATGGAACCATCAACGAAGTAGCCAACGGCATTCTAACTGCAAGCTGTGCCGAGGTGGTCACCCTGGGCATTGTTGGTACTGGTACCGGCAACGATCTCGTCCGCTCACTGGGGTTGCCGCGTGAGTACGCGCAAGCCTGCCGCCGTCTGATTGCGGGCTATCAGCATCATGCGATTGACTCCAATGGCGAATATCTTTGCATTGATGTGGGTTTGGTGGCATATATGGCAGGCGGCGTGCCTTGTGAGCGTTACTTTGTGAACGGGGCGGGCGTGGGTTTTGATGCTGAGGTGGTGGAGGCGGCAGGGAAGATGCCGCGGCGCTTCGGGCATACCGTACCCTTTGTAATGGGACTATTGCGCACATTACCTTCCTATCGCAATAAATGGATAAGGCTCACCGTGGATGACCAAACTGAGGAGGCGCGGATACTAAGCGTTGTCGTCTCCAACGGGGCCTATTTCGGTGGTGGGATGAGGATTGCTCCAGACGCTATGCTCACCGACCAGAAGCTGAATATGGTCGCCATCGGTGATGTTGGCAAGGTGGAATTGCTCCGTGTCTTCCCGCGCGTCTATAAAGGCACCCATATCACTCACCCCAAAGTAAGAGCGGTGCGAGTCGAGGAGGTAGCGGTGGTGTCCCAGGAGCGCACTCTGCTTCAGGCGGATGGTGAACTCTTGGGAGAAGGCCCGGTGAGCTTCCGCGTTGTGCCGCAAGCTCTCCATCTCGTGCTTTAGCGTTCATTCTGGGGTGTCATTATTCTGTAGACGCCGGNTACCCTGTTTGCTATGATGTCTGCATGCCAAGACCGACCACTAAAGAACAGCTCTTAGCGCAAAGCCAATTAGACCTGGACGAGCTGATGGATGCCATCTCGTCTTTACCGGTGGCGCGGCAGAGTGAGGCCGGTGCCTGCGGCGACTGGTCGGTAAAAGACATCTTGAGTCATCTTCATGCGTGGCACGAGCTGTTTTTCTCTTGGTATCGCGAAGGTATGGCGGGCTGTAAGCCTGCTATTCCCTCGCAGGGCTTTAGCTGGAAAGATACCCCAAGCCTGAACGAAAAGATCTACCAGGATAACAAAGACCTTGACTACAGCGAGGTAGTAGCTCGTCTTAAGGAATCTCATCGACAAGCCATGGGCATAGTGGAAAACCATACCGATACCGAGCTTTGGACTAAGCGGCTCTACGCTTGGACCGGCTCTACCTCGCTCGGAGCATACTTGGTGGGCTCCCTATCAAGTCACTACGAATGGGCAAGTGGACTGGTCAGGAAATGGCAAAGAGGGCAGGCAAATGCGGTGAGGGATGGCCGATGAAACTGCGCTTCCTGCGCTTTTGCGCTTACGTCCTGATGGCGTTGGTTGCGTTGGCCTCGCTCGGCGGTTTGGCTGTAACAGTGATTGTCGGCCTCGGCATGACCACTGTGATTTCCAGGGTAGTTGTGATCATGGCGGGCTTTATTCTGACGGCAATTTCTGCTACTATATTGGTGGCTGTAGCGCAGCTCATGCTTCTCTTCGGGCGTGTGGCCGAGGAGATTGCCGACCTTGCGGCTAAGCTGAAACTCCAAGCGGGCGATTAGCTCAGTTGGTTAGAGCACAGTCCTGATAAGACTGGGGTCCCTGGTTCGAGCCCAGGATCGCCCACCATAAAGCTAATTATGGTTGTTTTTGTAGTCGCGAGGCACTGGAAACAAGCGAATGATGTTGGGCCCGGGGAATTGTCCGGGCCTGCCTTGTTATTGGTGGGTTTAACACCCCCGCGACTCTGCCGCGTGGCAATACGTCCGCAGGCTTATTTTTAATCGGCTGCAGGAGCATCATGCGCAAAAAGGTCCTGATTATCGGAGGGGGCTTTGGTGGCTTGGCCACCGTCAGGGCGCTTAAAAATGCCGATGTAGACATAACATTAATAGATCGCACCAATCATCACCTTTTCCAACCGCTTCTCTACCAGGTTGCCTCAGCCTCGCTTTCGCCTGGGGATGTGGCTGTGCCCATCCGTGAGGTGTTGCGCAGACAGAAAAATGTCCGTGCCGTTCTAGGGGAAGCGACGGGCATTGATACCACTGCCCGGTGCGTAAAGGTTGATGATAGCATTTATGATTATGACTACTTAGTCGTGGCCGTGGGGGCTCAGACCTGCTATTACGGGCATGCGGAGTGGGAGAGATATGCCCCTGGGCTTAAGACTATATCGGATGCCATCCGTATCCGAGAGAACATCCTCACGTCTTTTGAGAAAGCGGAGGTGACGGAAGACGAGCGGGAGCGGTGTAAGCAGATGACTTTCGTTGTGGTGGGGGCTGGGCCGGTGGGGGTGGAAATGGCCGGAGCCATAGCTGAGCTTGCCAAAAACTGCATGTGCTCGGACTTTCGCCGCATCAACACCTCGCAGGCACGGGTGATCCTGATTGAGGCCCTGGACCGCATCCTGCTAGCTTTCGATCCTCGCCTCAGCGAGAAAGCCCGGCAGGCTTTAGAGAAGATGGGCGTTGAGGTCAGATTAAAAAGCAAAATCACGCATATTGATGATAAGGGAGTTTGGCTGGGCGAGGAACTTATCTCTACAGCGAATGTTGTCTGGTCGGCTGGTATAAGCGCTCCTGCTCTAACTAAGTCGCTTGGAGCGGAGACGGATCGTCTGGGGCGGGTCTGCGTGAACCCAGACCTGAGCATTCCAGGGTGTCCGGAGGCTTTTGTCATTGGCGATGCCTCGTTTTCACTATCTGACGGAAAACCCCTGCCAGCGCTTGCGCCGGTGGCTATTCAACAGGGTAAGTATGTCAGCACACTCATCCGTACCGAGCTACCAGCAGGGGGCCGTATGCCTTTTGTCTATCACGACAAGGGTTTTATGGCGATTATTGGGCGGGCAAAGGCCGTTGTGCAGCGTGGAGGGTTTAAGCTATCCGGCTTTTGGGCATGGTGCGCTTTTTTGGTGGTGCATGTAGCGGTGCTTGTCCAATTTCGCAACCGCTATGCGGTGACAGCGGAGTGGCTGTGGTACTATCTTGGCAACCGTCCCGGCGTGCGGCTCGTCACCGGCCACCAAAATCCCCAAGACAAAGGCACCTAGCCTTTTCAAACTGGGCCACAGTTTGGTTTGCCTCGGGTCAGTATGATCAAACTTGCTACGCCAAACTGCAGCTTATTACATGGGGCCTCAGGGCAGGCAGAGAAAATTTCTCTCAGTCCTCATTAGAAAGCGGCGAGATGAGGTTTACGATAGCCTCAAGCGCCTTCTCGTCGTAGCCGGCGTGTATCAGTTTTAGCCCATCCTCGTTGCCATATGCCGTAATGGCTGAGGCTGTAATCTCTTGCCTGCAAACGATAAAGGCACCTTGGCGGGGTCGAAGGGTCAGGAGACGGCGCTTGAGGTCTTCTGGCTTGACTTTCTCGTTCCAATCTGGGGACTCCATGATAGCAAGGCTGATTTCTGGGCGCAGCATGTTCTTGAAATCAGCGACAAGGGCCAAATTGTTAATATCACCTGCGGCGTAGAGCGCAAGATCTGGCAATATCGGATCAAGCTCGTACCATACTTTTTTCAGGAGATCAGGCCTTACCTTGTAGAGCCCATACTCTGCCTTGAGGGCGGCGATATCAAGCCATCCCATATCGAGGCTCCGTTCACGCGCTGTCCACTCGGCCTCTCGAAAATCGGTATGCAGGGATACAAATGCGCTGGTGCGGCGGGAATGTAAGGCTATGCGGGGCACGATAAAAGAGATAACGGGGTGCTGCTCAAAGGAGAGCCCCCCAACCTCTATGGCTCCAGGTACGTTGTCTACATGTTGGCCAGGCCTTTCGTGCCCCTCGCCTATCATGACATCATGGATGGCATCCATGGCGGGAAAACGATAACTCTTATCGGGCAGTAGCTGCTGGATGATGCCCAATGCCACCCAGCGTTGGTAGCCGTCACGGAACATTGCGGTGTATGCAGAGTTTATGGTAGTTGAGGCTGCTTGTTCATACTCTGCAGTTTCCATTTGGTCGGCAAGCAATTTGAACAAAAGGTTGAAAATGAGCCTGCCGAGCCCGTCAATTGGATCCTCTAAGAACCAACCCAAATCGCCTAATATTTCGATTGGGCCTAGGCCGGTTTCCTCAATGAGCTTGGTGCGCAACGCCTTGTATTGCCGGCTGAGCTCAAGCCCGCATTCTGTGGCAGCAGGACAATACTCCGTGACGAAAGCAATTCGGGCAGCATCAAAAAAGCGATAGAATTCCTCCTTGACCTCACTTGGGATTACAACTGTGTCGCGTCTTATATTGATACTGGGCGTAAGACTAATAAACTGCCTAAGTTGGGCGTAGGCATCATGCCACGTGATGGCGGTTGCCGCGGTGTTATTTATCATCTGCATTTTCTTGCTAATATCCTCCAACTACAAGACCGTTGCTACCATCGGCAGGGAGAGCAATAGCACCGCGGGGCAGTACGTAGCAGTCTGTAAATGTCAACTCTTTCGTCTTGATGTTTTCCGGTCCCAAATTGTAGCCTACCACATCAATACGGTCGCCTATTTTGTACTCGTTCATGGTCTCCCTATCTGCGAGATGGCACTTGATGAGATCCATCCATATCCAACCTTTGTCAAGATCCTTTACCACCCACGCATCAATCAAGACATCCTTGAAGACGAAAACCAAATCGTTGTATCTTTCCATTGGTCCCCAAATCTCGCCGTAGCCAGCAAAATATGCATTTACCAAATCGACGGCGTTGGTCTCAATGCAGTCATAGTATTCGGGGGGGATATACGGTGGGGGGGCAAAAGTCTTAGGCGTACAGCCCCCAATAGAGCTTGCAAAGGACAAGACTACCCCCATGGCAAGTGTTAGTATCTTGCGAGCTAACATGTCATCGCCTCCTTGTGAAGTTGGTCAAGCGTCGCCTTGGCGTTATCATAGGTTGGAATGATTGACAGATCCGGTAGCATCATGAGCTTTCCACTTGAACAGGCGCGACTCAGCATTGCCCTGATTACTGAGAGTGCCGGCGGGCACTGCAATCTCATTTGTAACTGCCGGAAGATAGTGCCATCGGGAGACATGGTTTCGCGCGGTGCAAGAATTGGAAAAGCACGGCAGACTGCGGGGCGGAATTCGTAGATGGTGCATGCGTTTTCCTTTAGGAACTGGCAGCCGCCCCCTGGGCGGAGAAAGAGTTTGCTGCCATCGGCATCAATATTGATGCGGCTGCGGACTTTGGCGGAAATGAGCTTGTATTCCTCGGGGGTGATGGCTATGCGGTCGTAGTAGCGACAGCACTGCCCACAGGTACCGGGGGGGCAGTCTACCCTAGCTGTAATTGCCAGACGCTCTGCAGGGGTATCATCATAGGGTATGACGACGCTTTTGCCGATGTAATTCTCTAAGCAGTCGTGCCAAAAGGCCTCATTGTGCACCAGGTCGGTGGCGTCATGCCACTTGGCGAACATGAGCATTTCTTGGGCGTCAAGGTCGGCCATTCATATCTCCTGGAGTCTCTGGTAAGCAGGATGAATGAATATTTAGTCTAACTCATTCCAAGCCAACCACTCTTTGGAACCGGGCTCGCCGTGGGAGAGATCTGGCCCGAATTCTACCGAGGATTTGACTTCGGCAACCAGCCGGTCTTTAAAAGCGCTGGCTAAAAAATATGCGTTAAGGTTAACTTGCCCGCTACCGTTGCAGGTGGTATCGGGAACCGCCCCGACAAGAGGCTCGACCTTGATAGCTAAATGTTGCGGTGGGATATCGGCGCTGTAAAAGGCAAAGACTACCAGTGAGTCCAGTATCACAGTCGTATTGGCGGCTACCTTGACTGCCACATATTGCGAGGCCAAATGCTCGTCGGTGTTCAGATTGAGCAGGTCCATCACAAACCAGCCCTCGGCATCTTCATCCCCGATGTTGAAAGCGGTTATATAGGGGACAGCCTTGGTGACGATATACCCTGTGCAGGCATCTTGTTGAGAGTCTAAGATGCGGCTCTCTACGGTGAGAATCCGCACCGCATCCATGTTAACGGAGCCAACAACCGAACCGTGACCTTGGCATACCGGACATTCGACTTTGAAGAGAGCGGTTGCCAGCAGCAGGGGGGCAATAGCCAGGAAGTAGAATTTTGGTTTAGCGAACAGTGTTTTCATCTTCGTGGCCTCCTCTGTTAATTATTGATGATCTGTTACCTTTAAATTATACCGATTTACTGCTGGATCGTCAACGTGCGCGCCGTATAACAGGATAAATTCAGAAGCTCTCCCACAACCGCGGGAGAGCTTCTGATAGTGCTAAAGGGCGAAAAGACTGGGCTACTTGCAGGCCAAGACGGCCCGCTTGGTCATGACCTTGGCCAGTTGGATCATGTACTGGTTGCCCACCGCAGTGGTGTTCTCGGTGAAAGGCATGGCATTTGCACCGGCGACGGCAGCTACCCCAGCTGCTTCCGCTGAGGAGTTGTCAATGGCCTTGCCTACCAGAGTGTCTCCGGCGGTGGTTAAGCGGGGCAGGTTGTACACGGCGCCGAGAGCGATGGTGGCGGCGCTGACGTTACTGCCGGACGAGGTGACCACGGCGGCCGCACCTACGATGGGGAAGTCGAAGGCTTTGCGGATGGCATACTTTCGATAGGCACTCTTGGTGCCCGTAGCAGGGGTGGGGATTTGGATCTCGGTCACGATCTCGTCAGCCGCGATGGCTACCTGACGTTCGCCGGTTACGGCGAAAAAGTCCTTAACCTCCCAGGTCTTCTGGTTGGTGACGATTTTTGCACCGAAAGCAACGAGAACGGGGGCGATATCCGAAGGGGAGACGGCCCAGCAGGCGCCGACCATACCGAAGATGGAGTGGTAGCGGTTGTCGCCAGTGAGCGCAAAGCATTGCCCGCCGCCTGGCTTACGGGCGCAGTTAAACAGGTTGTCTTCGGCGCGGAAATACCAGCAACGGTTCTGCTGACAGATGTTGCCAGCGATGGTGCCCATGTTCCTGAGTTCAGGGGTGGCGACGGCACGCGCCGCTTCTGCCAGGGCGGTGTATTTGCTTTTTACTGTTTCGTTTTTAGCAATCTCCGTGAGGGTGGTGAGGGCGCCAACCTTAAGCATGCCGCCCTCTTCCTTGATGCCTGACAGGCCGGAGATGGTCTTAATGTTGACCAAGGTATCGTAGCCCGTCGGTGAGCACATGGACTTTAGGGTGGAGATAAGATCGGTGCCGCCGGCGATCACGGCTGCTTTGCCATTGGCCAGGGCGGCCCGGGCTGCATCCAGGGTTGTGGCATTGGTTACGGTAAATGTTTTCATCTCATGCCTCCTATATCTTCCCCAGTGCTTTCAGAGCTCTGGCTGGCCCGATGGTGGAAGTGCCAATGCGCACTCCGGTGGCGTTGTAGAAAGCGTTGTGGAAAGCCACATAAGGGATCATCGAGGGCTCACCGCAGCCCATGACACCGTAGGGGCTGGAGTTGTTGTTGGATTCGTAGTACGCTGCCCGCATTTTCTCTACGGGGACATCAAGTGCTGTCGGGTTCTTTTGGTCGATAAAAGTTCCGTTGACGGTCGCACCAGTGGTGGGGTCAAAGAGCTGCTCCCAGGCATTGATAACGCCAAGTTGCATAGTCATGGCGCCTTCAATTTGGTGCAGGACGCCGTTGGGGAAGAGGGCGCGGCCGACATCATCTATCAGAACCCAATCCAGGACCTCAATCTCGCCGGTCTCGGGGTCGACGGCTATCTCTACCATTTGGCAGAGATAGGTGCGGATGGTGGTTGCCTGCCCTTCTTTCCAAGGCCCGTAATCCCGGAAGAAGCCGGAGCCGAGCACGTTGCCATCGCCGTAGCGGATAACGCAGTTGCCGCCGATGGCATTGGCGTGGGTGACGGTCTTGGTCGGGTCGCTCTTCCTGAAGATTAAGCCGTCCTTGGAATCAAGATCATCCACCGTGGTCGATAGAGTGTTGGCGGCACGGCCGAACATATAATTCCGGATGGCCACAGCAGCATCGTAAGCGCCCCAACCGTTGGCATTGGTGCCCTGAGAGCCGGCCTGGGAGCCGCCGTAGCCGGAGACCACCGAGTCGCCTACGGTGCAGTTGACCTTATCAATGGTGGTACCCAAGGTCTCGGCGATGAGTACGCAGAGAGCGGTCGAGGTGCCGCTTGAGGCCCGGCCGATGCCGAAATTGGCATGGAAAGAGCCGTCGGGATTGGCGCGGATGATGGTGGTGCGCCCTGGGGAACCGGCCCCTTTTTCCGAGACTATATGGCACATACCCACACCATGGAGGCGGCCGTCATCAAGGGTTTTGGTGCCGGGGTCATGATATTTATCTCTCCATTTGAACTCATCGGCGCATTTTTGGATGACTTCCCTCATGCAGGTTACGCCGCGGGGGTTCTTGGTGGCGGGATCTACGTCCTCAATATCGGGGGAGATTTTTAGGCGGTAGTCTAGAGGGTTCATGCCCAGTTCCTCGGCCATGAGCTCAAAAACCGGGTCGGTGGTGAAGCATCCGTGCATGCCGGATACCGAGCGGAAAGGACCGGTGACCGGGACATTGGTGGTGATAGGCATGCCCACGATGCGCCAGTTCTTGCACTTGGCGGCGGTCATTTCAATATGGATGTTGCCGCTGGTGCCTTTCCATTGGGCATCAATGGCGGTCATAGTGCCGTCTCTCTTGGAGCCCAACTTGATGGTGCACTGCTGCTGTGACTGGTGAGTGGCACCGCCTGTGGCGTTGACCTCGCGGGATTCCATGCAGAGCACGGGCATGCCGGTCTTCTTAGCCAGGGTGGCGGCAATCCAGGCCTCTTCGCCGTTGGGTTTGCGGTCGCCATAGCCGCCGCCGCAACCATGGCTGATGACGTGGCATTTGCTCTCGTCGATACCCATGGCTTCGGCGATGTTTTGGGAATGCCCGGTGAGCTGCTGAGAGGCGATCCATACCCAAAGCTCGTCGCCTATCCACTGGGCGGTGGCTTCGCGGGTCTCGGGGGAGTTGTGCGAATAGAAGCTAGCCCAGCCTGATTCGTAGGTCTTGGTAACCTCGGCTTCTTGCATGCCGGCATCCACGTCGTTCCAAGTGAAGACGTTGGTATTCCGGTAGTTGACAGTGGAACCCAGAGTGGCGATAGGGGCATTGGGTAGTACCGCTGCATCCATGTCAGTAACAAACGGGTGTACATCGTAGGTAACCTTGATAGCGGAGGCGGCCTGTTGAGCGAGCCAGGGGTCGGTGGCGGCCACAGCGGCGACCATCATGCCCTGATAGGTGATTTCGGCGGTGGTCTGGCCGCTAGCCGGCATGGGCATGGCGGG
>WRNP01000048.1 GCA_009776515.1 Dehalococcoidia bacterium
CCCGACTTTGCCACTTGGTTAGCTAAAAATATCGAAGGCAATTGAAGAAAGTGTTGAAAAGGCAAGGCAAACCCTTGCTTTTTTTGTGGGCTTATGATAATATCTTTCTGTACTCACATCATCACATAGGAGGCGTTAACATGTTTATTGATACTTCGAAGAATAACGGCAAAGACTATATCAGGCTAGCGGAGTCAAATAGGGTGCAAAACGAAAAAGGCCATAAAGTCGCCCGCAAGACCGTGGTCTTAAACATCGGCCCCCTGGACAAATTCGACGATGGGCAGCCAGACTATTTAGTGCGTCTCCGCAAGTCTTTCCGTGCTGGCGAACCGCTTATTCCCGCCCTGCAGCCGTATTGCGCGGAGGAAAGGCCCCGTGAAAAATATACATTCACTTTTGAAGAGGGAAACCCTGATTGTATCGGGACACCGAAGCTGTATTCACATTTGTTCTTAGAGCGTATCCTTGAAGAACTTGGACTGCGGAATCTGTTCTCATCCTACAAGGGATTCACGAAAATCGAATACGATGTTTATGGGTTCGCCAAGCTGCTTATATTCGGGCGGCTACTTAACCCAGCGTCCAAGATAGCGACGGTACGGCAGAACGAGGCTTACCATGAAAAGCTTATTAAGGATTTCAATCCCGATAATGTCTGCGACACGCTGGGATTCATCGCTGCGCACAAGGACAAAATAATCCGCAGGATGAATACCAGCCTGGTAAAGAAAGCGCACCGACGTCCGGAGATTATTTATTATGACGTGACCAATTTCTATTTTGAAATCCCGGAGCCTGACGACGACGAATTGGATGAAGAAGGTAATGTATTGGAAAAGGGATTACGAAAAATGGGCGTATGCAAAGAAGAGCGCAAACTCCCTATTGTGCAAATGGGTCTCTTTATGGATGACAAAGGTGTGCCGATAGCGCTGGAATCATTCCCCGGGAACACCCTTGACCACCTCACCATGCTTGACGCGCTCAAGAAAAACATCGACGGCATTGATTTTACCCGATTTATCATGATTGGGGACCGCGGCATCTGCACCTATCCAAACCTTTTGCACCTCCTCGACAAGGACAACGGATACATCGTTGCCAAGAGCCTTCTTAAGAGTACGGCGAAAGAAAGGGAGTGGACGTACTCGGAAGACGAGTACGAACACAAGGGCACAGGTTTTAAATACAAAAGCCGCATTGTAGACAAGAAGGTAACGGACGAGAACGGAGTGACCCGGACGATTAACGAGAAGGTAGTCGTTTACTGGAGCGAAAACTTCGAGAAACGCAGCATTGCCGAAAACAAATCTTTCCTTGAGTTTATTGCAAAGCTCATAGAATCCCCGGCGAACTTTCGTGTCACTGCGGCACAAGCCAAAAGCTTGCGGAAATTCTTTCGAAAAGAGGTCGTGAACGATAAAACCGGCGAAGTGTTCAATTCCGCTGACCTGAAAGTCTTGCTGGACATGGATAAAATCGAGCAGCACAGAAAAAGTATGGGCTACTATCAAATTGTAACGTCGGAACTGGAGCTGGGCGCTTTGGAAGTCATTGATAAATACCATGGCTTATCCCGCATTGAAGACCAGTTCCGCGTAATGAAAGGCCCCCTATGCACACGCCCCATTTTTTTGCGCAATCCAGATCATATCGCCGCGCACCTGTTGATATGCATGATAGCCCTGATTATGATGAGGATTATTCAAAACAGGATTGTTGAGTCAGGGCTTGTGCCATCGGCAGAGGAGAAGGGGGGCGCTTGGACTGCGGGGCTACCAGCAGAGCGCATACAGTTGGCGCTGGGCAAGTGGATGGTCGACAAAATGCCGAACGATTACTACAGATTCCTAAATACCGGCGATCCGGATTTGAAGTTGTTGCTTGATGCGTTCAATATCAGTATTCCGAACAAAATGTACCAGAGAGGAGAACTTAAAAGCATAAAAACCGGCACACAGATTTTCATGCAGGCACGTCCCGTAGTCACATCTTCTCAAACTCCGCAAACGACCTGATTTCTAACAGAAGCACGCTATACCAATGAAGCCAATATGCGCTTCATTTTCTTTCTTCAAGTGGCAAAGTCGGGCTGGGATTTTTCCGGTGCGCAGTGTGGCCTCAGCCGCCGTCAAGTGCTATCATGTGATAAGACAGATGGGTACAGGGATGAAGAGACTTAAGCTGACGCTGGCTTTGGCGCTCAGTTTAATTATATCGGTTACGGCAGGTTGCGAGTTCTTGCCGCCGCTGCCCTCTTTGCCGTGGCTGACCTTGGCATCTACGGCGACCTCAGAAGTCCCCGCAGACTTAACGGAGGCAGCTGATCTCATCTGGCCGTCCACAGTGATCGTGGATACGCGTTATGCAACCGGCACCGGCTGGGTGCTTGATGAAAGCGGGATCATTGTCACCAATTTCCATGTTATCGAGAATGCACGCAGCATTACCGTCACTCTTCACGACGGGCGGCGCCTAAGCGTGCGCTCGGTTGCATCCGACCCTATCAGCGACTTAGCAGTTCTGTTTGTAGATGCTCACGATCTGACAGCTGCGGTTATTGGCAGCTCGGCCTCACTAAGAGTTGGTGACTCGGTGGTAGCGGTAGGCAATTCCAACGGCGATGGCATCTCAGTGAAGACAGGCAACGTCACCCGTCTGAACATGACGGTGAGTATCGAAAGCCAAGATTTCTATGGACTTATCGAAAACAACACCCCTATCCAACACGGTGACAGCGGCGGACCGTTGGTGAATCAAGCCGGAGAAGTAGTGGGCATCTCCAATGCCAAAGTGATCGGCCTTAGGGAGATCGCCTACGCCATCAATATAGATTCCGCCATGCCGATATTATACGAGCTTATAAATGCCGGCACCGTCAGCTGGCCTTATTTGGGCATTGTAGGCAGCGATAACCCTGCAGGCCGCGGGGCACTCATCGGAGAAATAAGCCCTGGCAGCCCAGCGGATGAAGCCGGTCTTATGGTCGGCGATATTATCTTCTATATTGATGGTGTCTCCGTAGCCGGTATGACCGACCTTCGTCAATACATCCTCTCTCAAAAGGTTGGCCAGAACGTCATCATCGCCTACCGGAGGGATGGGATGCAAACGGAGACTGCGCTCATACTCGGGCAACGCCCCAACTAGGGGTCGGCGGCCAAACGGCTTACCCCCAAGCTGACAAGGTGCCCATCCAATTTGAACTCCTCCCGATAAGCACTCTCAGGCGCCGAGGCATCCTCCAGGCATTCGGAAAGCGTTTCGCGGCGGATGTAATCGGCAAAGTTCGCAAAGACTTCCAAAGCATACCTGTCACCTTGATAATAGGTAGCGATGCGGTCGGCGATGTCGAAGCCAGCGCTTTTACGCATGTTCTGCAGGCGATGGACGATTTCGCGCGCCAGCCCTTCTGCCAAGAGTTCTGGCGGAATCTCTTTAGAGATCGCTACACTGTAATTGCCTTCAGTGCTTACCGTATAGGCCGTGCTGTCCAGTTCCTCCACACTATCCGCCGACTGCACATCTTTAATGTTAAGCTCCTCCAAAAGTTGCGGCCTCACGCGGGCTAAGGACTCTTTTTCCAGAGGCGAAGCAAGCTTGATGATTACGGCGGGTAGCGGCTGGCGCACCTTGAGGCCAGCCGCGCTGCGCGCAGCCCGCCCCAGGCTGGAAAGCTTCATCGCCAGCCGGACAGCCTCGGAGAGTGAGTTATCAATCTTGGCCTCATCAGCAGCAGGGAAGTCGCAAAAGTGTACGCTGGCGGGAGCCCCTGGATAGGCCGAAATGACCAGGTTGCGATACATTTCCTCTGACAAATAGGGCATGAATGGTGCCAGCAGTTTGGACAAAGTCACCAGCGTTTGATAGAGGGTATGGTAGGCTGAGAGCTTGTCGGTATCGCTCTCGCTTTTCCAGAAGCGTCGGCGGCTGCGGCGAACGTACCAGTTGGAGAGATACTCCACCGCAAACTCCTCGATGGCTCGCCCTGCAGCAGTAATGTCGTAGCCGTCAAGACGGGCCGTCACCTCTTTTACGAGTTGATTGGCTTCAGAGATAAGCCAGCGGTCAAGTTCGGGGGTCTCCGCAGGCGGGACGGAGGCGGCCGGATTAAAATGGTCGATGTTGGCATAAGTGATGAAGAACGAATACACATTCCAGAGGATGAGCATGAACTGACGCGTCACCTCGCCTACGAGCTGTTCGGAAAAGCGACGGGCATTGCCAGGAGGTGAGGCGGTGAAAAGATACCAACGGAGAGCATCCGCCCCGTGCTTTTCCAGCACCGGCCAAGGCTCAACTACGTTCTTACGCGATTTAGACATCTTCTCGCCTTGGGCATCCAGAATATGCCCCAGACAGACGACGTTGCGATAGCAGGGACGATCAAAAAGGAGGATGGAAAGGGCATGCAGACTATAGAACCACCCGCGGGTTTGATCTACGGCCTCGCAGATGTAATCCGCCGGAAAGCGTCCATCCTCAAAGATGCCTGTGCTCTCCGGGGCAAAAGGATAGTGATGTTGGGCAATGGGCATGTTGCCAGAGTCGAACCAGCAATCCATCACCTCCGGCACGCGTTTCATGGATTCCCCACACTCCGGGCAATCGTAAATTATCTCGTCCACGTAGGGGCGGTGCAAGTCAAGGGGGTCCGCCAAGCCGCGGATGCCTGATTTGGCCTGGAGTTCTGTCAAACTGCCCAGGCACTCCTGATGGGCGCAACGCCCGCACTGCCAGACCGGCACGGGCGTGCCCCAATAGCGCTCGCGGGAGAAAGCCCAGTCAATGTTGTTTTGAAGCCAGTCGCCGAAGCGCCCGTTTTTAATGTGCTCCGGATACCAGTTGATCTCCTGGTTGCCAGAAATGAGGCGGTCTTTGACGGCGGTGGTCTTGATATACCAGGACTGTTTGGCATAGTAAAGGAGAGGTGCATCGCAGCGCCAACAGAAAGGATAGGTGTGGCGAATGACCTCGGCCTTGTGCAGAAGGCCACGACCCGCAAGATCAGCGGTAATCTCCTTATCGGCGCTTTTTACAAACTTGCCGGCGAAAGGATAGCTGCCGATTATTTTCCCCTGTAAATCCACCGGCTGCACAAAATCCAACCCCTGGGCACGTCCGGCCTCAAAGTCCACCTCGCCGAAAGCCGGAGCGATATGCACGATGCCGGAGCCGTCCTCCAGGGAGACAAAGTCGGCGGCAATGACGCCATAGGTAAGCTCAGCCATAGGGGGCTGAGGGTGGATGACGGGACTTCCCGCCCCAGACTCAAAACGCCGCCGCTCCACGCCGTAGGCATGGGGATTGTAAAGAGGGACATACCTCACCCCGGCAAGCTCGCGTCCCTTGACACTCATCGGTGCATCAGAGGCGTCAAGACCGATGGGATTGCACCGCGCACTGGCTAAAATAAGGTATCCCTCCGCCGTCTCTATCACTGCATATTCGGCATCAGGAGCGATGGCTAAAGCGGTATTGCCCGGCAGCGTCCAAGGCGTGGTCGTCCAGGCCAAGAGAAAGACCGGGCGGTCGCTTAATCCCCGTTCTCGCAGCTTGCTCAAAAACGCCTCGTCGACGAGTCTGAATTTTACATAGACCGAGGGATCAGGGGTGTCGTCTTTATAGCCCTGGGCTACTTCATGAGAGGAAAGCGAGGTGCCACAACGGGGGCAGTGGGGCGTAACACGATAGCCCTGATAGACGAGCCCCTTATCCCATAATTGCCGCACGGTCCACCAGCTACTTTCAATATAGCTGTTCTCCATGGTGATATAGGCTTGTTCCAAATCTACCCAAAAGGCAATGCGCTCGGTGATGGCATTCCAGTCCTTGAGGTATTTGAAGACGCTCTCACGGCATTTGGCGTTGAACTTAGCGATGCCATAAGCCTCAATGTCGGTTTTGGTGGCAAAGCCTAGCTCCCGCTCCACCTCAAGCTCCACCGGTAGACCATGAGTGTCCCAGCCACCAATGCGCGGAGCATAGTATCCCCGCATCGTCTTATAGCGCGGCAACACATCTTTGAAGACCCTGGAGATGATATGGTGAATGCCAGGGCGTCCGTTAGCGGTGGGCGGACCTTCATATAGGGTAAAGCGCGCCCCGCCGCGGCGGTTCTCAACGCTTAGGCGGAAGATATCGTGTTCTCGCCAGAATGCGAGGGTATCTTGCTCCAGGCGGACAAAATCCGCTCTGGGACCGATTGGTTTGAACATGGCTTACCTCCAAATCGGGGTGGCAGGACGTCCTCGGCCCAGCCCCCTTATTAAACAAAAATCCCATCCTCGACGAGGACGGGACAAAACCCGCACTAACCACCCCGCTGCCCCGGCTAGCCGGGGCGCCCGGGCACCAACATGCCCTGCCGGGATAACGGTCGGCCCCCGTTAAGGCTTAATTGCCCAAGGGCTTTCAGCCCTAAAGCTCGGGAGGGATTTTCGGGAAGCGGCGAACCCCGTCTCCCGGGGTGTCGGCGTCTGCTCGCACCATACCAGACTCGCTGCGCCTGCCATCTTCCTCACTCGTCTCCGTCAACACTTTTAGGTTTAAATTATTAACTTAAGGTACCGCTACCACACTTAGCGCTAAAATGATCTGCCCTTCGGAACGACCGTTACCTTACGGGCATCTCCGAAGCCCACACTCTGGGTCATCACTGAAGGGTGGCCGGATAGAGCAAGGTGGATGATGCGGCGCTCGTAAGCCGGCATCGGCTCCAAGGCAAAAGAGCGCTGGCTTATGGAGACCTGCTCCGCAATATGCTGGGCTAAAGTGCGCAGAGAGTCGCTGCGGCGTTTTTTATAGCCGTTTACATCTAGCACCAGAGGCGCTGATGCATTTAACTTCTGGGCTAGCATAAGACGCAACACATATTGCATGGCGGCCAATGTCTGGCCGCGGCGGCCGATGAGGATACCCAATTCATCACCATTAATATCCAGCGTGATCGGCGCCGCTTCGCCATCATCGGAGGCTACCCCGACTCCGGCGGTGATATCGGCAGGTAGCTCCAGATGCGCAAGCAACTCGGAGAGCAGCTCCTTCGCCAAGTATACCCGGTCATCGGACGCCTCAAGCAAGGTCGCCCTGATATGAGCATCTTCTCGGCCTAAGCCGAACATGCCTCCTTTACCTTCTGCTAAAACCTCAATGCTAGCCTGCGCCCGCTCTACTCCAAGCTCCTGCAGGGCGAGCTCAATGGCCTCTTCAACAGAGTGGGCGCTGATTTCAATCTGCCTCATAGTATATCTCTCAATCAGTGCAGCTTATTTCTTTATGTATTTTTGCGGCGGGGTCTTTCCCCGGCCTGAAAAGAGCTTCTTCATACTCTCCGCCGTGGTCGCCAAACCTCCCCAGCCGCTGTAAAAATACTGTAGCACGATACGGAAGAGGTTGGATACCACCCAGTACAGCGCCAGCCCACTGGGGAAAGTCATGGATAGGAACATGAACATAATGGGCATCATGAGCTGCATGGTCTGGGTCTGCGCCTGGGTTTGGGGATCGGCCACGAGGGGGGCGGCCATTTTTTGCTGCAACCACATAGCCACGCCCACCAAGAGGGCCAGCAACATATCGGGAGTGGCCAGGTTGAACCAGAGGAAATGGCTGTTGAGTGGCAACGCGTTATAGACCACGGACCAGGAGTAGAGATAGTTCGAAAGGTTGGCGAATCCCTCAGGGTTGGCCACCATGACACGCATGATAGACTGGTAGAGAGCGAACCAGATGGGCATCTGGATGAGCATGGGCAACAGGCAACCAATGGGGCTGATGCCTAACTCACGGTAGAGCTTCATCTGCTCCTCGGCTAGTTTTTGGGAGTCCTTGGCGTATTTTTTACGTATCTCGGCCAGCTTGGGAGCCATGTCCTGTTGGGCTTTGGTAAGTTTCATCTGCCGTCGGGAAAATGGATAGAGCAACAGATTGAAGATGACGGTGATAACGATTATGGCCAATCCAAAGTTGCCAAAGAGGACGTGGGCCAGCACGATCAATATATTGATGAGCGGGTTAAGGATTATCAGCTGCCAAATATTGCCAATCACGGTATTATCTTCCTTATCCTGTAGTCGTTACCGTTTCCGTTACGGTTACTGTGACCGGGGCGGAGGTGGGAGGGCTAGTGGCGGTGCTCGTCCGAGTACCTATTTCCCAAGCTTCGCGGGTTAAAGGATCGTATTCAAAAACTTTGCCTGGGTCGATGGCCTGGATATACACCGTGCCATTAGCGGCCGCGAGGGGAGCGCGGACTTTCAAATTGGCCTTTTCCCCTGCGGCGCGCAGTTGGTAGGGGCTGCTCTCAAATTCCTGGGATGCGGTATTGATGGTGTAGATGTCGCCTTCCTCGGTAACCACGACCACCCTACCGTCAGCGAAGACCGGATCACTGACGATGCTACCGCTGGTGGTCAGTTGGACCGTGAGCTCACCGCTACCTGCATCTATAACATAGATCCGGCCATCGGTATTGGGGGCATAGAGCTTACCGTCCACCAGTGCCGGTGTTGCCCAAAACCAACTGGGCATATCTGTATCTGTAGCTGGGAACTGCCAAACCAGACTTCCGTTAACGGCATCAAAGGCATAGATGTGGCGATCCAGCGAAGCAACATAGACAAGGCCCCCGGATACCACCGGCGAGGCTACAATGGCACCCTGGGTGTCGTGGGACCACAGTCTGTCACCGGTAGCAGCATCCAGAGCATAGATGGTCTTATCGAAAGAGCCAACGTAGACTATGCCGCCGGTAACCGCCGGGGTAGCCCAGATCTCATTGCCGGTTTCAAACTCCCACAGTGTACCTAAGGTGACAGCGTCCAAGGCATATAGTGTGCCATCCACCGAACCGACAAAGGCCCGGCCGTCCGCCACGGCAATGCCGCCGATGATGGGCTGAGCCTTGGATTTGTTTGGTGATACGCCCTGCGGCGTCCCGCCGGAACTGAGGTTTATCCGATATATATAGCCGTTGTAGCCTGCCACATAGGCATAACCGTTGCTTACGGTCGGGGTGCTGTAAAAGAGAGTGGATTCTTGAAAATTGATGGTGTCCAGAACGCCGCCGTCGCTCCCGCTCAGAACGATCAAATGACTTTGTGAGTCAGAGGTACTGCATCCCATGAACCCGCTGCTGGTTCCGGCGGTGGTGGTCAAATAGATGATCTGCCCGTCTGCTCCGGCCAGACCAGACCAGCCCCGGGCAATGGTGGTGGAAGCTCTGGCGCAACCACCCCATAAAGGTATGATAAGCACAGCGGCAACTAGGCTGGCAAGTAAGGCAAAACGTTTTTTAGATTTCATAAATTAGCTCTCAAACATGTTTTTCGGGTACCGGATCGTAGCCGCCCTCATGCCAAGGATGGCAACGGGCAATGCGGCAAACCCCCATCCAGATGCCCTCAGTAATCCCAAACCGCGCGATGGCCTCATAGGTATATTGCGAACAGCTCGGCAAGTAGCGGCAATTTGAGGGCATTACCCGTGAGATGGTCTTTTGGTAAGCCTTAATTAGCCACAGCGCCAACGATTTCATCTGACTTGATTAACTCGCTCTTCGCAAGGAGTTCCGCCAAGGTCTCCCGCAAGTCACAAAATCCGACGGTTGCGGCCCCTGGGCGAGCTATAATCACCGTATCCCTACCCGCTTTGAGAGCCGCCTGTCGCATTATTTCCCTTAGGCGGCGCTTAATGCGGTTGCGCACCACCGCGTTTCCCAGTTTCTTGCTGACTACCACCCCCCATCGGGAGTAGCTTAAGCCATTCGGCAGGCTCTTTACCGCCAGCAATGGTCGGCCCAGATATTTGCCTTGACGGTGCAGGCGGGTGAAATCCGCGGGCTTCCTGAGGTGAGACTCTCCTTTCAACGTAAGCCTTGCACGGTTTTAACGCAGGGGGAGAGACTAGACGACGGTCAAGCGATGGCGGCCTTTGAGCCTTCGGTTTTTAAGCACACTGCGACCACCGCGGCTATCCATGCGAGCCATAAAGCCGTGTTCCCTCTTACGGGGTATCTTCTTAGGTTGGAATGTCCTCTTAGGCACGTTAACTCCTTGGTTAAAACCCAAATTCTGGGTTTATCTAATCTTGCGCCAAGACTTCGGCCGGCACCTCGACAGGTTTTTCCGCTTCAGCCGGAGGCGGAGTGGGCGGGGCAAAATTAAGCGGAGGCACCTGTCCCTGGCGATGGATATGCTCCGGAACAAACGGAAGCAGGGCAATATGGCGCGCCTGCTTGATGGCGGCGGCCAGAGTGTGTTGATGCCGATTGCAGGTGCCGGTCCTCCGGCGCGGTTCAATCTTGCCGCGGTCGGAAATGAACCTGCCCAGCATGGCCGTATCTTTATAGTCAATACTTCTTATCTTGCCCGCACAGAACGAGCAAAATTTGCGCTTGGGGGCGTACTTACCGCCCCAGCGACCCGGGCGGCGGTTGCCGCCGGCGGATGGTTTGCCGGGCGCCTTGGTTTCTGCCACTTTCATATCTCCTGATTGTTATGTTATTCTATTTAGAGCAGGGAGACCGTATCATCTACGGGCATTGAGCCATTTTAGCCGAAAGGAAGGTCGTCGCCGTCAATGATATCCTCCAACCCCTCTTCCGGTTTTTCCTCGGCAGTTGTGGCTGCTTGACGATCGAGGAAAGTCACACGGTTGGCGATGACCTCGGTGCGGTAATGCTTCTGTCCGTCAAGACCTTCCCAGTTGCGGTTGTGCAAACGTCCTTCAACATAGACCAGCCGGCCTTTGGTGAGGAACTGGTTGCATTGCTCAGCCAGTTTATTCCAGGCGATGACACTGAACCAATCGGTTTCTTGTTTTTTCTCGCCGCTGGGCGTGGTATAGACACGATTGGTCGCCATGCGGAATGAGATCACCGGATTGCCGTTGGGCGTATAACGCATCTCCGGATCGCTACCGATGTTGCCAATTAGCATCACCTTATTCAGACTTACCATACTTGCCAAACTCCTATCGGGCTCCCCGAGCCCACTCCCAAAATCAAGCTAGTCCTGGTTGACCAGCAAATAGCGCAAAACTTCTTCCAAAATGTTGAGTCTGGCTTCAAGCTGGGGTCCAACCGCTGACTTGGCCCTGAAATGCACCATCACGTAGTGACCTTCCGACTGGTGCTTGATGGGATAAGCCAGCCGCCTTTTACCAAGCAGGCGAGATTCGGCCACGGTGCCTTCCAGCCCCATGATGAATTGAGTGATGCCGCCCACGGTAGCATTCAGGCGCTCTTCTGTGAGCGCCGCGCTGATTACCAGCATTAATTCATAATTCCGCTGGACACTCGGGATGCTGGTGCCGCCGACGTCCTTGGATACTTTAGCTTTGGTTGCCACTTATTCTCCTAAAGCAAACGAAATTCTGAACATTATACCATAATGCATGGAAAGCGCAAACGCGCGCGTCCACATACGAGAAACTGTACGCACGATGGCTT
>WRNP01000049.1 GCA_009776515.1 Dehalococcoidia bacterium
GCTTCTTTTGCGTCTTTTCAATATGGGATACTACGATCATGGTTTTGCCATATCAACAGCCCAGGGAGAAAAAAGGGGCGTTCTTCAGTAGGGCCTATGTAAGACAAATTGCCTATAAAGGCTCTGCTTTTCAGAAAAGAATAGTAACTACGTTAAAGGTGAAGGCATAAAGCGTATTCGTAAATATTATTACAGGATTATCATGAATTGCAGGGGCAAAGATATTACGTTGCTATCAAGTGATTTTTTGGATCTTATTCAAGGCAGAGAGTATACTTTTGAGATAGGCTCAACTTCACATATTATTGTAAATACAGATAGTTAAAATGTATCTGGAATCCTCATGTGGAACTCTAGTTCATCAAATGGGTTGAGAGGTTCATCAATATGATGCCTGCAAAAGTAGGAGAATAAAACATGAGAAGAGTGCACCTTGTCATCATCGCGGTCATATTACTTATTATCCTCACGGTAATTGCATTGGCCTTGAATGTTTTTGTGTTTGGGCAAATAAAAGATATCTCACTTGTTGGCGCTCGAGATGTTTATGTATCCAGTGAAAAGATTTCACTTTATATCACGTTCGGGTCGAGTGCCGACACAATGAGCGGGTATTCGTATAGAATTAAGGACGACATCATGTATATAAAAATTAAACACGTGATAGTCGGCATCGTTAATAAACCAAATGTTGAGATAATAGGTGATTTTTCAACGTTACAAAAAATAGTACTTGAAGATAATGACGGAAAGCAAAAAGTGATATGGGAGAAATAGTTTACCTCAAACCGCCCCGAATTTGCCAGATATCAGGCTTTTCCCAAATAGGAAACCTGCAAATAATTTTGCAAATGGGTATTATCAAGCCACTTGGTGCTGACAACTGTCTTAGGAATGGACGTATAAAGCAAATTCCAATAATTTCGCAACATTACGCACATATTAAAGAGGTTGCGCCTATTCCAACAGTTCCACAATCGATGTTCTATAGGCGCTCGTTTTAGATACGGATAGCCTTTTGTTGCCTGTTTGGGACTATTAAATGGCCGCCAGGCCTTTTCAATTATACGGGCATTGGTATTTAGTGTAAAAAGACTATTCAACCGTCACGCTCTTAGCGATGTTCCGGGGGAAATCAATGGGGCAATGACGTATTTTGGCGGCGTGATAGGCAAGGAGTTGGAGCGCCACCGCATTTACCACGGCCGAGAAAGGGCACGTTGCTTTAGGCAGTCGAATGACGAAATCGCTGAGCTTCTCCACGGCCTCATCGCCTTCATATGAGAGTGCTACCACCGGTGAGCGGCGGGCTTTCACTTCGTGAATGCTACTCAGCATGGCCTGACGTGTTTCGTCGGCGGCTATAACTGCGATAATGGGGGTTTGCCCATCAAGCAGGGCAAAGGGTCCATGTTTGAGCTCCCCGGCCGAATAACCCTCTGCGTGGATATAGGCTAGCTCTTTCATTTTAAGTGCACCTTCGTAGGCGGTTGGCAAATTCACCCCGCGCCCGATAATAAAAGCACGCTCATGCATGGCGATGAAACGCGCACAGTCCTCGATGTCCGCACTGATGGCGCAGACACGAGCAACCATATCCGGTAGCTCCACGAACCCTGCGCTCAAAATCTCTTTGGCTTGTGGCCTGAGGCGCGGCGAAGAACGTACAAGCTCAAAGAGGGCTGCCAGCTGGGCGGTATAAGTCTTGGTAGCGGCTACGCCTACTTCCGGCCCCGCGTCGGTGTACATCACCCGGTCGGCTACAGTTGTGATACTGCTGTAAGGGATATTAGTGACGGCCAGTACTCTTGCTCCATGCTCTTTGATGCGCCGGGCGGCGGCTATAACGTCAGCGGTCTCACCGGATTGAGTAATGGCAATTGCTAATGTGGCAGGAGGGTAAGGCCGGCAAGCATATTCCGATGCGTTGATGACGGATACCGGTATCCTCAGCAGGCCTTCTATAACGTGTTTGGCGATAAGTCCGGCGTGGTATGAGGTACCACAAGCAAGTATAGTTAGGTCGTCAGTTGTCTCCTGGAAAAGCGCACGTGGTCCTTCGCCAACATTTTTTTCCTCCAGATAGCGTACTAAAGTGCGCCGCAGTACGGCTGGCTGCTCTAATATCTCTTTTAGAGTATAGTGCTCGTGACCGTTTTTTTCGGTAGCCCCGTCACTCCAGGAAATATCCTTTGGCTCTTGTAACACTTGCTGTCCTTGACGACTAACGCTGAGCTCGACATCATTGATAGCAGCTATATCGCCGTCTTCCAAATAGACCACCGAAGTCGCATAACCCAGGATGGCCGGGGCATCAGAGGCGACCAAATATTCATCTGAGCCAACCCCAATGACTAAGGGCGCTCCTTGGCGGGAGGAAACTAATGTTCTTTCCTTGGCAGCCACTGCCACCATAGCCCAAGAGCCGCGTAGCCTGGCGATGGTGCTTTCCATGGCTTCTTGCAGTATGCCTTGGTAGTATTTTTCCAGAAGGTGCGCGATGACCTCGGTGTCGGTTTCCGAAATAAAGACATGCCCTTCAAGCATGAGTTCTGCGCGGAGTTCTTGGTAATTGTCGATGATGCCGTTATGGACCACGGCAATTTCATGCGAGCAGTCCAAGTGAGGGTGTGCATTCTGTGGGCTCACCCCGCCGTGGGTAGCCCAGCGAGTATGCCCTATACCTATCGTGCCCGGCACGTCTCTCGGCACCAGTTCGGTCAGCTCTTTGACACGCCGGATGTCCTTAAAAACCCTGAGAGGATTGCCCTGAACGGCGATGCCACAGCTGTCATAACCCCGGTACTCCAATTTGGCGAGCATATCCAATAGAATAGGCCGTGCCGGAGAGCGGCCCAGATAGCCCACTATGCCGCACATGGTATTGCTCCTACATGATTGCCTGTAGTATCGTTACCATTATTGGTGGTTTTTTTATGCATGCTTTCTGAGCCTAATATAATACATCAAGCTGGTCGGAGTAGCGAGTGCCAAAAAATCACCACAAATATTCGGCGTGATCGGTCTTGCAACATATTCTGTGCACACTCCTGCTCAGCACAGTATCTGAAAGGATTGTAGTCGTTGGGATCTGGCCATGTTCATTGCCGATCCCGCAGGAGTCACATGGCACTTTTTATATACGGAGACACCAGAGGATATTCAGCAGTGCAGGCAGCGGGTCAATATTCAATATTGGGCTGCCAGGCCGTTTTTAGCTTTAAAGCGTCCCCGGAGAGATTCGAACTCTCGACCCACTGCTTAGAAGGCAGTTGCTCTATCCAGCTGAGCTACAGGGACGTATGGTAAATTTATCATCCGATTGCGGCTTGGTCAAGCTTATGTAGAGATGAAGAGCCAAGTTTGCCAACCGAGTAGACAGAAAGCAGTCACCACGACGCCTGCAATAAGGACTCCGGCCGCAATACTGAGAATAGCGGGGATGAATTTGAAATCAAGCAATACTGCCCCCAGCGATCCTGTCCAAGCACCGGTAAACGGCAACGGGATGCCCACAAATGCTATTAATCCGATGTACTGGCGCTGAAGCAGTTTCTCGCTGCGCCGTCGGGTCCTGGTACACAGCCAGTCAAAAAAGCGACGGAAAAGGCCGATGCGCCCTAACCATCTCATGATGCGCGTGGATAGAAGTAGGATGAAAGGAATAGGTAGCATATTGCCTATAAAAGCTAAGGGGAAAGCAGTATACCAAGGCATATCAAAAGTAAAAAGTGCCAAAGGTATTGCCCCGCGCAGTTCGAAAATTGGTAAAGCAGCCACAACTATTACGACCAGTTCCAGGGGGATACCCAGGTTAACCAAAAAATCTGCCATGACGGTCAGTTTATCATTTCATTTTAATCTTGACAATGCATTCTGTAGACTGTTAGATTATATGAAATCCTACTCACCGCAAGAGTTATAGATGCCGAGACTCCTAGGTAGCATTGACAGCCCCGCCGATCTGAAAAAGATCCCCGTTGCCGAACTAAGCGAACTTGCCGAGGAAATCCGCCAGGAAATCATAGATACCACGCAACTTACAGGCGGACACTTGGCCTCGAGCTTAGGGGCGGTAGAACTTAGCATCGCTCTTCACCGCGTTTTTGACAGCCCTCGGGATAAAATAATCTGGGATGTGGGACACCAATCATATGCCCACAAGCTCCTGACGGGGCGGCGGGAGCTTTTCCGTACCCTGCGGCAGATGGGCGGAATATCAGGCTTCCCCGTCCGGGACGAAAGTCCTCACGATGCTTTTGGCGCTGGCCATGCCAGCACCTCGGTTTCGGCGGCCTTGGGCATGGCGGCCGCGCGTGACCTCAAGAATGAGAATTACCACGTCATTGCGGTGATTGGGGATGGCTCAATCACTGGAGGCATGGCTTTTGAGGGATTGAACAACAGTGCCCATTTGGGAGCGCGCCTCATCGTTATCCTAAACGACAATGGGATGTCCATTTCGCCCACGGTGGGAGGTTTATCAAAACTCCTCAGCCAGGCACGGTTTGATCATCGGTTGCACCATGCTGCCGAAAGGGGTAAGCGTATCGTCACCTCCCTCCCCGGAGGCAAAACACTCTGGGATTTCGCTCGTCGGCTTAAATCCGGTGTGCGAGGGTTGGTGTTGCCGACTGTGCTATGGGAAGAGCTGGGTTTTGCATACATGGGTCCGGTAGATGGGCACGACACTGCGGAGCTTGAGGCTGCCCTCACTCGCGCGCGTATGTATACTCGCCGGCCGGTGTTGCTCCATGCTGTGACTACCAAAGGCAAAGGCTATAAACCGGCCGAGGACGATGCCATTTGCTTCCACGGTATATCGCCTAAACAAAGTGCTGTCAAAGTTTCGCCCAGTTACAGTCAGGTATTTGCCGAAACCATGTTAAAAATCATGCGAGACGATCCTGATGTGGCGGTGATCACCGCCGCCATGCCCGAAGGCAACTGCTTGGGCGAGGTGCAGCAAGCATTTGCATCGCGAGTGTTCGATGTTGGTATCTGCGAGCAGCATGCTGTTACCTTTGCTGCCGGTCTCGCTGCCCAAGGTATCAGGCCGGTGGTGGCCATCTATTCCACCTTTCTCCAGCGAAGCCTTGATCAGATTCTTCATGACGTTGCCCTGCAAAAACTTCCCGTAGTTTTTGCTCTGGACCGCGGCGGCATCGTAGGGGATGACGGCAAAACCCACCAAGGTATCTTTGATCTTTCTTACCTGTCCTTGATCCCCAATCTGATAGTGAGTGCTCCAAAGGACGAAAACGACCTCCAGCATCTTTTGTACACGGCTGTCTACGGAGGAAGCCCCATGGCGGTGAGATATCCCCGCGGACCAGGCTTGGGCGTTCGCTTAGATGGGGAATTGAGGCGGTTGCCTATTGGCCAAGGAGAGATGTTGCGCCTCGGGTGCGATCTGGCTATCCTGGCGGTGGGCAGTGCCGTTGAAACGGCGCTGGAAGCAGCCGGAGAGATGGCCGCAATGGGGGTTAAGGCTGCCGTAGTTAATATGCGCTTTATAAAACCCATAGACGGCGAGCTTATTGCCCAATTATCGCGCAACACGGCACGTTTTTTGACAGTGGAGGAAAATGTTCTCTGCGGTGGATTTGGAAGTGCCGTTACAGCGCATATGCGTCAAAAGGGTATCGAGGCCAAAATCCATACCATTGGCATACCTGATGAATTCGTCCCTCATGGTACACAGAGGGAGTTGCGCGCTAGGTACGGTTTGGACAGCCTTGGTATCGTGCGGGCGGCTCTCGTAGCCTATCCTGAACTTGCCCTAACGCGGGATGACTTGGTAAAGACCTAAAGGCCACCCGAGGGCGATTGTCTCAGGGCTTGGTTCTGGGGGAAACCGACGGAAAGATAAGCATCTAAAGGGGAGAAATGGACAAAAAGACCATTCGCGATGTCGAGGTAGCCGGTAAAAAAGTGATTATGCGCACTGATTTTAACGAACCGCTGGACGAACGAACCGGACATCTTACCGATGACATCCGCATTCGGGCTGCTATCCCGACTATCGAATATCTGGTTAACCACAAAGC
Organism: Dehalococcoidia bacterium; assembly: GCA_009776515.1. Taxonomy (GTDB): domain Bacteria; phylum Chloroflexota; class Dehalococcoidia; order Dehalococcoidales; family UBA1222; genus WRNP01. The sequence continues at coordinate 6,051 of WRNP01000049.1, forward strand.
CAAAGTCATCCTATGCTCTCATTTGGGTCGCCCCAAGGGAAAAAGGGAGCTGCTTTATAGCTTGCAGGGGGTGGCAAAACGGCTCTCCGAATTGTTGCGCCAAGAGGTCCGGTTGGTTCCAGACTGCATTGGCGCGGTAGCTGAAGAGGCCGTCTCACGAATACAAGATGGTGACGTCATCCTTTTGGAAAATCTGCGTTTTCATCCGGGCGAAGAGCAAGGCGATCCGGCTTTCGCCGAAGCCTTGGCCAGGCTGGGAGAGCTGTATGTGGATGATGCTTTTGGCACTGCGCACCGTGCCCATGCTTCCATCGTCGGCATCGCCAAGCACTTGCCGGCGGTATCGGGGTTGCTGTTGGAAAAAGAAGTGATGACCTTGGGCGGCGTACTGCAAAACCCAGTGCATCCCTTTGGGCTGCTCCTGGGCGGGGCCAAAGTCAATGATAAGGTAGCCCTCATTGAGAACGTGATGTCCAAGGTTGATCACATCATCATTGGCGGCGGTATGGCTGCCAGTTTCCTTAAGGCCAAAAATTACGAGATCGGCCGCTCTCTCTTAGACGGCAATGTTGAAGTAGCTTCGTATTTGATTCAAAAAGCGGATAAACATGGCGTCAAGATCCACCTTCCAGCTGACGTTGTGGTAACAGATGAGATCAAGCACAGCTCACCAGCAGAGATCGTTCCGGTGGGCACTATTCCTCCGGATAAGCGCATTGCCGACATCGGTCCGCTCACGGTAAGCCAGTTCCGCAAGGTACTGGAGAAATGCAAGACCGTTTTTTGGAATGGACCTATGGGCGTCCATGAAATCCCTCAGTTCTCGGAAAGCACATTCGCCGTTGCGGGCATTATTGCGGGACTTCATGCGACCACTATCATCGGCGGCGGCTCTACTGCCGAGGTCGTGACCTCGCTTAAGCTTAACGAGCATATGTCTTTTGTCTCCACCGGCGGCGGAGCGTCGCTGGAATTTCTAAGTGGGCAGATGCTACCCGGAGTCGCTGCGCTTTTGGATAGGTAGGTAAATATCCAGTCTGTCAGACTTATTTGACGGATGCACGGGAGTTACAGATGCAAGGATTTGAGCTGGTCAGGGATCTCGCCATAAGCACTTCTTCGAAGATAGTGTTGCTGGTCATAGATGGCTTGGGCGGTTTGCCGGACCCGTCTACCGGCCAAACCGAGCTCGAGAGCGCCCATACTCCAAATTTAGACCGTTTGGCGCGTACGGGTAATTGTGGCCTTACTAGACCGGTAGGACCGGGGATTACCCCGGGTAGTGCTCCAGGCCACCTCGGACTCTTTGGCTACGACCCTATGGCCTACGTTATTGGGCGGGGGGTGTTGGAGGCATTGGGAGTTGGCTTTGAACTTGAGCAGGGGGATGTGGCCGCCCGCGGCAATTTTTGCACTGTAGATACAGGGGGCAAAATTACCGACCGCCGAGCTGGACGCCTTTCCTCCGATGAGAGTACTCACCTTTGTGAGGGACTCGATGGTCAGGAGATTGACGGCGTGCGTCTCATGGTTCGCCCAGTAAAAGAGCATCGATGCATCTTAGTGCTTAGAGGAAGCAAACTTGATGCCCGTCTTTCGGATACCGATCCGCAGCAACCGGGAATGACTCCACTGCCAACAACAGCGCTCACGCCCGAAGCTGAGCGCACTGCCCGGGTGGTCAATGAATTTTTACGCCAGACGCAAATAAGGTTAGGAAATTGTCATCCCGCCAACATGCTCCTTCTGCGCGGTTTTTCAGAGCGGCCCCGTCTACCTGGTTTTAATGAGGTTTATCGGCTTAAACCTGCCGCCGTGGCGAGTTATCCTATGTACCGGGGGCTGGCCAAAGTGCTGAATATGGATGTCTTATCCACGGGCCCTACGATTTCTGATGAGATCAACACCGTGAAACAGGGATATGCCGACCATGACTTTTTCTTCTTGCATGTCAAAGGTGCCGATGCCGCAGGGGAAGACGGCGATTTCGCACGCAAAGTGGCGGTGATTGAGGAAATTGATCGATTGCTCCCAGAGATTACGGCGCTCTCTCCTGACGTGCTGGCGGTGGCAGGGGACCATGCTACTCCCGCCACTATCAAAGGTCACAGCTGGCACGATGTGCCTTGCCTTATCTCCTCCAGGTGGTGCCGCCCAGATGGTTTGGCTAAATTTGGTGAAACGGAGTGCCTCAAGGGAAGCCTGGGTATTATGAGTGCCACTGCGCTTATGCCGCTGGTCATGGCTCACGGCCAAAAATTAACTAAGTACGGAGCGTAAGATGCGAATTCCACTTATCGCCGGCAATTGGAAAATGAACACTACTGTCGCTGAGGCTCAGGCCTTGTTGGCTCAAATGTCCGGAGCCCTCGGTCGCATTGAGGGGGTGGAGATTCTGCTTTGTCCCCCATTCGTATCTTTGGCCACTATAAAGGGAATGCTTCAGGGAACGACCATCCGGCTGGGGGCTCAAAACATGTACTGGGAAGATAAGGGAGCTTTCACCGGCGAGATCTCGTCGCTCATGCTCTCTCCTCTATGTCAATACGTAATTTTAGGACATTCCGAGCGGCGCCATGTCTTTCAGGAGTCTGACGAGGTCATCGCCTGTAAGGTACGCTCGGCCTTACGTGCCCACCTTAGGCCTATCATTTGCGTGGGCGAGCGCCTGGAGGAGAATGAAGCTGGGCAAACGCGGGAGGTTATCGGGCGCCAATTAAAAAGTGCTCTCACCGGCATTGGCGATATTGATTCGCTGGTGGTGGCATATGAGCCGGTATGGGCGATCGGTACTGGGCGGGCAGCCACTGGTGAGCAGGCTCGGGCGACTTCTGGTTTCATTCGTCTTGTTCTGGGCGAACTTTTTGGCCAAGCCAAGGCCAGCTCGATTCGTATTATCTACGGCGGGAGCGTCACCGCAGCCAATGTGGCGGAATTCCTCTGCCAACCGGATATTGATGGCGCGCTTGTTGGCGGGGCCAGCTTAAAAGCGCTAGAGTTCATCAGCATTGCCGACCAAGCCGCTGGTCTTAAAGGCAGACGATAAACATAGACGTGTCTGCGCCGCTCGTGGCTGTTGTTGGACCCACTGCCGTCGGGAAAACTGCCTTAGCCATTAGCTTGGCGGAGGATTTTCGAGGCGAGATAGTAAGTGCCGACAGCCGCCAGGTATATCGACATTTGGATATCGGCACAGCCAAACCCACTTCGGCCGAACGCTCTCGCGTACCCCATCACCTAATTGACCTTGTCGAACCCAATGATCCTTTTAGTCTCGCCGAATACCAGGAACTGGCTGTTAAGACCATTAAAGAAATCCAAGCTCGTGAGCATCTACCTATCCTGACCGGCGGTACGGGGCAATATGTCTGGGCGGTATTGGAGAATTGGGTTGTGCCGCGTGTGCCACCCAACCTTGAGTTGCGTCGCCGTTTGGAAGCGCGGGCAGCTCGCGGGGAAGCGCTTCACGAAGAACTGTCACGCATCAATCCCGATGCCGCTGCCCGCATCGACTCCCGCAATACTCGGCGTGTGATTCGGGCTTTAGAAATAAGTTATTTAGGCGGTGATACTCCGACCAAGAGTTCGCCGCTCTTTGATAGCCTGATTATCGGACTATGTGCTCCTAGGGCCGAGCTTTATAGACGCATTGAGCTCCGGCTGGCAAACATGATTGAGACGGGGCTGCTTGCCGAGGTGGAGAAATTGCAGGGAATGGGCTATAGCGCAACCTTGCCGGCGTTAAGTAGCATTGGGTATCGGCAGATATGGCAGCATCTGGCGGGTGACCTGAGCCTGGCTGAGGCGGTTTCCGCCATCAATATTGAAAGCCACCGCTTGGTGCGCCAGCAATGCAACTGGTTTAAGCCTGCCGATCGGCGCATTCACTGGTTTGATATTTCCCACGAGCCTTACCCCAAGATATTCCGCCTGGTTTCGGACTATTTTACATACAGCAAGATGATTAGCCAGGAAGACAAAGCGGCCCCTATGTTAGATTTGGGCTAACCTTTCGGACAAGCAAGTTGCGTGACCAGGTGATGCTGGCAATGGTGTCAAGAGCTTTTCTTGGGGGAATTGTATAAAATTGATACGCCGAAAAGCGATGCTGGGCTTTAAAGTCACGGCATTATTTTATAGAGGAGGGACTTGTGAATGATACCATAAAAACAATTGCGGAAAGGTTTTCCTGTCGGAGCTTCACCGATCAAGTGCCAGAGGATAAATATCTTACGACGATTGCACAGGCAGCTATCCAGGCCCCAAGCGGCATGAATCGGCAGTATTGGCAGGTCATAGTGGTAAAGAATAAAAAACTGATGGCAGATTTGGATAGCGAGGGGATGGCTATCTTGTCGCATCTGGAAGACAAGACTATGTATGAGAGAATTATGAAGCGGGGCGGAAAATTGTTTTACAATGCCCCTTGCATGATGGTAATTGTGATAAAAGAGGCCTCCCCAAAGGGTGCAGAGCTGATAGATTGCGGAATATTGGCGCAGAATATATCTCTGGCGGCAACGTCGCTTGGGATTGCCAACCTACATTGCGGGCTGGTCGCGCTGGCTTTCGTCGGGAACAGGGCTAATGAATTTAAAGAGCGGCTACAATTTCCCATGGGGTATGAGTTCGGCCTAGGTGTACTGTTGGGATATGCAGAAAAGGCCGCCTCTCCCCACGCACCAAATCCGGACAAAATAACCTATATTGAGTAGTGGGGCGGCATAGGGAGTACGCCAATCAGCATGGCGAGCTTGTTGCATGTGAGATTGAATGCGTGCATCAAAAAACAGAACGTGGACTCAGAACATAATTGCTCTGGGGCGTACAGACACCGTTGCTTCCATGTGGCACAACGTCAATTTGTCCGTATTAACACTCTTTTGCATCTCCGCAGATAACACTGTATTATTGTGTCTCAATGGCGCGGAGCCTTGGATGATTATTGGAAAACGATGGGAGTGTATATATCAAAAGGGGAGGAATTGGGTGGGTTATAGCCCATTGTAGCTGTTATTATTTCGTTAATAATCTTGCTACGCGAGACGCTTTTTGGTAGACAGCCGCTTGATGAAACAAATTTGGCCCTGACAATTATCATAGCTAGTGTCACTACTGGTGGTTATACCGTAGTGACTAGTGCGAATAATAAGAAATGACATGCCGCTAAGCGTTATCTGTGCCTGCGGTAGCGCCTAAGCCGTATAAGGTTAAACCAGCATGTCTAGGCCAAGTTCGGA
>WRNP01000050.1 GCA_009776515.1 Dehalococcoidia bacterium
TTTTTGAGCCATATCTCTATTTCCGTGCCCGCTGCATCGCCAGACAGGGCCCTCATTTTCATGTGGTAGGTGCCGTCGCCGATGGTGCCGAAAATGTCTTTTGTCAGGCTGCCCGTGCTGCCACTCGTGTTCGCCGGTGTACTGCTGGGCGTTGATACACTGGCTGACGTCGGTGTACTGCTGGGTGTTGGCATACTGGCTGACGCCGATGCGCTGACACTGATGTTTGGAGCTGTTGATGAGTTGCCAGTAGTGGGCCTGCTTGACGGATCGTAGGAAATGATTCCACCCTGTTGTCTGATCATGGAAATGGTATAGCCGTTTCGATCATATTTGATTTGAAGCTGGATCTCATATCCGCTTTCAACCGAATTCCGTCCCACCACGCCGATGCCGCTTGGGCCATTGAAGTCTATGACATCGCTCAGTTGCAGGAAGCCGTCAACGTTGCACAGATAGATGAAATAATCCCACATTTCATCGTTCTGTTGTGTGCCGGAAACCTTGTATTCGATTTCCTTTCTGGTAGCGCCGTTTTCTATGGACGTGGATACGCGTGTGACCGTGCGCTCCTCGCCCAGTACCAGCTTGACGGAGGGGATTTTGTCTTTGCCGATTTCGTAGTAGTCAGCTTTGGCTGTTTTGTCTACGATGTTCATCGCGCAAGTACTAAGCAGAACAACTCCTATGATCACGGCAACGAGACAAACACCGATTACAGACAAGATAAGGGGCAACCTGCTTTTTTTATTTTTGGGAGCAATGGGCGCAGGGGCATATTGTTGCTGATATTGCGGTTGGGGCTGGTATGGTTGCGCCTGCGGTCTAGGCTGTTGCGGCTGAGATGGTGTCTGCTGGGCAGATTGCTGCTGTGTCCCGCAGGAAGCGCAGAACTTCACAGTATCGCCAAGCTGTGCGCCGCAGCTTATGCAAAATTTTGCCATGGTTTCCCTCCTAAAGAAACTATTGTCTCATATAATGATTTGCGAAAGTGCGATATGGGCATCAACGCCTCTGGAATGATGTTAATTATCATGGGGGTTCGTATCAGGACAGTGCTACCTGCCCCGTGAGGTAGTAATTCTCCCCCAGTTTGCGGATTTGCCCAAGGGCTGTGCTTAGAGCCATATTCAAATAGCCTGTAGCTATAATTACAGATACCTGACCAATTCTTGCTCATTGTTAAAGCGTTGCATTATAACACGCATCTGGTACGCAATCCAAGTATTTTCATTTGATTTTGGGCGTGCAAGGGGGCTTTAATCCTTAAAAATACAAACTTCACCGATTGTGCAATCGGATTTTTAAGACCCCAGATAGTGCTGGCCTCGGGCGCGGCATCATATTAATCCGCCGCCTATGTCTTGCGCTTTTTGATGCCCAGCTTAGCATGCTAGAGTGCAATTATTGCGAAAGACTTAACTTGCGGATTAATATTATGAGGCGGGCAATCTGCTATAATTTAACATAATTCAGATGACAGAGCTCGCCCTTTATATTCATATCCCTTTCTGTCGTTGCCGTTGTCACTACTGCTCGTTTGTATCTACGGCAGGGCGCATGGCGGAGATGCCGGCATATGTGTGCGCCCTCATAGGCGAAATCAACCTCAGGCGGCGCACGGGGGCGCTGGTGAAGACTATCTATTTTGGTGGGGGTACGCCCAGTTTGCTTAGTGCTTCACAGGTGGGGGAGATTCTCGCGGCTGTAAGAGCAAACTACGCTGTGGCGGAGGGAGCCGAGATAACACTGGAGGCTAATCCGGGCACTATCGATAAGGAGTATTTACAGAATCTACGCCAGGGTGGGATAAATCGTCTCAGCCTAGGTGTGCAGAGCCTGGACGGAGGCGAGCTTGAATTTCTGGGACGGCAGCATGGCACAGCGGAGGCTCTGGCGGCTGTGTGCCAGGCGCGTGCGGCAGGTTTCGATAATCTCAGTCTGGATTTTATCTACGGCTTGCCGGGAAGGTCTATCCGGAAATGGCGAGTGATGCTACGTGAGATCATTGCGCTTGGGGCGGAACACCTTTCGCTTTACGCTTTGACTGTGGAGGAAGGTACGATGTTGGCGGAGTTGGCGAGATGCGGCGCGATGGCCTTGCCTGATCCCGATGCTACTGCTCGGGAGTACGAGGTCGCCTGCCGGGTACTTGCCCAGGCCGGTTACCAGCAGTACGAGATTTCCAATTGGGCGCGCCAGGGGTACTCTAGTCGACATAATATGACTTATTGGACCGGCGGGGAATACCTGGGCCTAGGTTGCGGGGCTCATTCCTTTGGGGGTGGTGTGCGGTATGCTGCGACGGAAAACCTAGATGCCTATCTTGTGGCGTTAGGGGCGGGGTGCCTGAGCGAGCTAACCGAAGAGGTACTCACGCCGCGCCTGGCACTTAGTGAGGCGATGATGCTGGGGCTCCGCCTGAATTCCGGGGTAGCGGTGGATGACATCCGGACGCGTTTTGGGATAGACTTACATGAATGCTTTAAAACAGAGATTAAGGAGCTTGTGGCGCTGGGCCTCCTTGAGTCAGACAATAGGCACCTTAAGCTTACGCTTCAAGGTAGGCTTCTGGGCAATGAGGTGTTTTTAAGGTTTATGCCGCCGTAATAAACTGCAGTTGGGGCGGCAAATAAATGATTACCAATGAGTTGCAAGGCAATGGATCAGAAAAATATTCGCAATTTTTGCATCATCGCCCATATTGACCATGGTAAGTCCACTTTGGCTGACCGGTTGATTGAGATGACCGGGGCTCTCCGGCCGGAGGAGATGAGCGAGCAGGTGATGGACAGTATGGAGCTTGAGCGCGAGCGGGGCATTACCATCAAAGCTAAGGCCATTCGGCTGAACTACCGCCGTGCGGATGGGGAGGGCTTTCTGCTTAACCTCATCGATACTCCCGGCCATGTGGACTTTTCATATGAGGTGTCGCGTACCTTAGCAGCCTGCGAAGGGGCGGTGCTGGTGGTAGATGCCACCCAGGGCATTCAGGCTCAGACGTTGGCTAATGTCTATTTAGCCATGGAACATAATTTGGAGATCATCCCTGTCCTCAACAAGGTAGACCTCCCCGGAGCCGAGATTGACCGAGTGATGGCTGAGGTGAAAAGTGTGTTGGGATATGGCGAAGAAGCGGTGCTCAAGATATCCGCCAAGACCGGCTTCGGTGTGTCGGGGTTGCTGGAGGCGGTTGTTGCGCGCATACCTGAGCCTAAAGGAGCTCCAGAACGCCCTCTGCGTGCCCTGATTTTTGATTCCCATTACGATCGCTACCGAGGTGTCATCGCATATTTACGGGTCATAGACGGGACGATCAGGCGCGGCGATCGCCTTAGGCTTATGGCGGCGGGCACTGAGATGGAAGTGCTGGAGGCGGGATTCTTTAATCCCAAAGAATGCCCCGTGGACGAACTGGGCACGGGGGAGGTGGGCTACGTCGCCACTGGCCTCAAGCAGGTAGGTGATTGTCCCGTGGGTGATACCGTGACGGCGAGCGCGCGCTCGGCAGAGACGGCCTTGCCGGGCTATCGCCCCGCCAAGCCCATGGTATTTGCCGGCATCTATCCCACCCAGGCCAATGATTACCAGGAGCTCCGCGAGGCCATGGAGAAGCTTAAGCTGAATGATGCTTCGTTGACCTACGAGCCGGAGAATAGTCCTCTTATGGGTCACGGTTTTCGTTGTGGCTTTCTGGGGTTGCTTCACATGGATATTGTCTATGAGCGCCTGGAGCGGGAGTTTGGGCTGTCGCTGGTGGTAACCGCGCCGGGGGTGAGATACCTTATTACCAAGACCGGCGGTGAGCGGATAACCGTCATCAATCCATCGGAGCTACCAGAACCTAGCGAGATTGCCATTATGGAAGAGCCGTGGGTGAAAGTCAGCATCATCTCGCCTGCTGCCTTTATTGGCCCCATTATGGAACTGGTGCGCGCCAGCGGCGGTAACCACCGCAATACCCATTTTCTGGGTATAGCAGTGGGGACGGAGGGAGCTCAGCGAGTACAGCTTGACTATGATATGCCGCTACGCACCATACTGACCACCTTTTATGATCAACTGAAAAGCCGCTCACGGGGATATGCTTCGCTGGACTATGAGTTTGAGGGCTACCGCGAGACGCGTCTGGTAAAAATAGATGTCCTGGTGAACGATGAGATGGTGGATGCCTTTAGCCGCATTGTGCCGCCGGCTGAGGTGCAGGAGGTGGGCCGGGCGCTGGTACACAAACTAAAAGAAGTCATCCCGCGACAGCTCTTCGCTGTACCCATCCAAGCTGCGGTAGGCGGGCGCATCGTGGCACGCATGGATATAGCCGCTAAGCGCAAGGATGTGTTGGCTAAATGCTATGGCGGTGACATCACCCGCAAGCGCAAGCTGTTGGAGAAACAGAAAGAGGGCAAGAAGAAGATGAAAAACATCGGGCGGGTTGAGGTGCCCAAGGAAGCCTTTCTAAGTCTTCTTAAAACCGATTTCTAACCAACTTCGGCGTATACAGACGAAGAACATCAGACTCCGCTTCGGAGGGGTCTGTACGTGGCGGCTGTGTCGCCGTGATTGGGCGGTGCCTTTGCTGCAGTAACCAAAAGCATGGCGTTCGCTGCGAGAGAAAGGCGGATGCCCAGGGAGTTGAGAGCCCGTGAGTTGTTTTTGATATTCACTCAATTCTATTGGGGAGTTACCTCATTGAATCATGTAGGCGCGCACTCCACTGGAGGGCGATCCTGGCGTAGATACGATGTCAAATCCGTACTTGGCTAATTCTGCGCCCAAATCATCGTCCTCAAAAAAGCTAGGCACCGTCAAGAATTAAGCGCAATTTATGTACAGTGCCTGCGGTTCGACAGGTAATCGGCTGTCGGCACGATAATAGGTTTGGGGTTGGGTCTAAGATGCACTATGCGGATTACAAAACTATACTTTCCCCCCAAAATGGGATGAATATCTACCGCGGTTGCAGCCACGGTTGTATTTACTGCGATAGCCGGAGCGCATGTTATCAGATGAACCACGATTTTGAAGATATTGAAGTGAAGCGAGGTGCTCCCGCAATTTTGGAGACGCAACTACGTCGCAAAAGGAAGCCCGGCATGATCAGCACGGGGGCCATGTGCGATCCCTATATCCATCTCGAAAACGAATTGCAGATCACCAGACAGTGCCTAGCGCTGATAGCAAGCTATAAGTATGGCTTGGCCATTCAGACAAAATCAGCCAGAATCCTGCGCGATATGGATATTCTCAAGGAAATCAACACCAATGCCAAATGCGTGGTACAAACAACGCTGACCACTTATGATGAAGATCTGTGCCTGAAGGTTGAGCCTAACGTGTCTACCACTAAAGAACGCTATCGTGTTTTGGAAGCCATGAAAGATGAGGGCATACCCACTTTGGTATGGCTGTGTCCTACACTGCCTTTCATCAATGATACCGAGGAAAATTTGCGAGGCCTGCTTGATTACTGCATCAAGGCGAAGGTGCGCGGCATTTTATGTTTTGGCTTTGGCGTGACCATGCGTGCGGGCAACCGAGAGTATTTTTATCGGAAGTTAGATGAACAGTTCCCGGGGATAAAACAGCAGTACATCAGTCATTTTGGCAATTCGTATGAATGCAACAGTCCTCACAGTAGTCGCCTGATGACCGTTTTCCAAGATATGTGCCGGCAACAAGCTATCCTTTATAAGGCAAGCGACATCTTTGCATATTTGCGAAGTCTTGAGCCTGAAGGGCGGCAGATGGCGTTGTTTCAATAACCGCCTGAATGATCATGCGAGGTGGGTTGGGGCAATAGTACACTGCGCCAAGCATGCACTAGCAAAACAATATGCAAAAGTAGTAGAATAAAGCCATTACCTTCAAATGATGAGAGTATGAGTTCCTTTTTCAAAAAGTACGCCCGCTACTTTTATCTCATCATCGCCACTGTTATTGTTCTGTGGGTTTTCTACACTTGGCGACAGCTCTTCCTGCCTTTCATTGTTGGATTAGCACTGGCATATATTATGCTTCCGCTGGTGAGATGGGTCGAGCGAAGCTTGCCGGGGAAGAGCCGCCGCTGGGTCAAAGCCAAACGGATTGTGGCTATTATTATTGTAGCCCTGACGGTTCTCACTGTGATAGGGGTTGCCATCTTCTTCGCCGTCAACCGCTTTGCCAATGATTCCTCTGGCATGATTGAAAATGCCTCGCAATTTATCGATAAGGCTCTTTCCAATGTTCAGGAATGGCTAAGCTCTATGGGTGCAGGATTATCCGAGTCATGGCAGGAAAGATTGGATGATACTGCGGCCAATCTGGGCAACATCGTCGATGATGCCCTGGAAGGGTTGCTTGCCAACAGCGGTGGGATGATCTCGTCTTCGTTTGGTGTCGTTATGAGCTTCGCGGCGTTGCCGCTTTTCCTATTTTATCTACTGAAAGATGCTGAAAAGATAAAGCGCGGTATATTCGGCAGTCTGTCGCCGAATGTTGCCTGCCATGCTCAGCGCATCTTTGGTATCATTGAGCGTACGTTGGGTCGTTACCTCCGAGCCCAACTCATACTCGGTATGGTTGTCGGCTTGATGACACTCATTGGGCTTTTGTTCATCGCGCCCGGGGTAGCTATTCCCTTGGCAATGGTCAACGGCCTCTTTGAAATGATTCCGACATTCGGGCCAATTATCGGCGGCGTTATCATGGCAATTGTTGTGCTGGCCGTTGCGCCGGATAAGGTCATATGGGCCATCTTCCTCGCTGTCCTAGTGCAGCTCCTGGAAAACAACTTTCTTGTTCCCCGTATTCAGGCAGCTACCATGCGCCTACATCCGGCGGCGGTGCTGTTCCTTATAGTCGCAGGGAGCTACTTATGGGGCTTTTGGGGATTGGTGTTCATCGTGCCTATCGTTTCCACGCTCATTGACGTTTTTAAATATGTCCACGCTTTAGGCTCACCAGCAGTCGTTGCAGAAACACCTCCTGCAGAAGACACTTCATGAGCAACAGCTAGCAAACACTGAGGCAACTAGCAAGGCTTGGCAATATTGCACTCGCTAGCGGTTTTCCTAAGTCGCCTTGTACTGCTGATAGCCTTATGCCCAAGATCATGCGTTTTTATGTACTGAATTCTACATGGATTGTCCGGCATCAATCATCTGCCAGACTTGGCTCAGCACCATGCCGATGGAATCACGAATTACCAACTGAGCTCGACTATCGTAGGATGTCTCCGATTTGTTAATGAGCACGAGTTGGCCTCCGCGATGGTACTGCAATAGTCCCGCCGCGGGATATACGGCCAGCGAGGTGCCGCCCACTATTAATAGTTCGGCCTCTGAGATGGCCCGAGTTGCAGCCATCACTACGACATCGTCAAGGCTTTCTTCGTAGAGCACAACATCTGGTCGAACCATGCCGCCGCAATGTTCGCAAGTCGGTATGTCATCATGGATGATGGCGGGCGACAGGATATAGTCCAGATCATACTTGGCACTACAGTCGATGCAATGCTGTCGCCAATTTGAGCCGTGTAGTTCCAGCACCTCTTGGCTGCCCGCAGCCTGGTGTAACCCGTCAATATTTTGGGTGATGACCGCCTTAAGCAAGCCCATTCTCTCCAACTTAGCCAATGCGAGGTGAGCAGCGTTTGGATGGGCGTGACGGGCGATGAGATTCTCTCTGTAATAACGGTAAAAAAGCTTGGGTTGCTGCGCAAATAAGCTACGAGAAAGCAATTCCTCTGGCGGGAAACCATAGTTCTGCTGGGCGGAATAAAGACCCGATTCGGAGCGAAAGTCCGGGATACCGCTTTCGGTGGATACTCCGGCCCCTCCGAAAAAGACGGTGTTTTTGCTTTCTCGTATCAATTGGGCTAAGTACTCTGTCTGAGTCAAAACCGGTCACCTCTGACAATTCTTCGTCTCAGTATAAACCAATTTACCTCCATTGATTACATTCTGGCCACTGCTAGACGATCAATTTCATTGCCAATCTGCCGAAAATAAGCATTGATGCAAGACTTGCTTATACTGCAATGTCTGGAGTGGGCTATACTGACTCATACTCGTGCAGTGTTCCTATTGTGATGGGGTCAATTGCCATCAATTTGAATTTGCTAAACACACTAAAAAGATACCCAACCAATCCTCTTGCAAAAATCCTTTTGTCAAAAGATCCAGACGAAATATCTGTATGGATTTTGTTTGGAGATTACGCCGCATCGCAAAAATATGTAGATGCAAACTTTGAAAGCCGGATGGATAAAGTATTGCATGCAAGTGCATTTACTGGCCATGTTATTGTAACCTTAGCGCGCTGGGAACTGATTCAAATGGCTGAGGGTGGTTTTGTTGCAGGGGTATCGTTATACTAAAGATTGATCAAACAAATTGCAGGAGCAATGTCATTGAAGCCGTTACTTGTTTCAGCGTGTTTGCTAGGGATACCTTGCCGCTGGCATGGGAGAAAGATCCGGCCCTCGCGCCAGCTACAGCGGTACCTGGATGCACTCCCCGAATGCGAAGTGGTATCCGTTTGTCCGGAAACCCTAGCAGGGTTTCCTATCCCTCGGCCGGCGGTTAAGCGGAAGAATGGACGCGTGTACCAAACGTGTGCGGAGAAGGCAAACAGGAAGAACGTCACAGGAGAGGATGTGACGGAGCAGTTCCTTGCTGGAGCTAAGGCAACCTTGGAGATTGCGCAGAGTAAGGGGTGTACAACCGCTGTGCTGTGCGCATGGAGTCCGTCATGCGACAAAAACGGCGTTACTGGTAAAATACTTACGGCCAATGGCATAGAAGTTGTGAATGTGTTTTAATTAGCGTAATGTCAGTCGAGGCCTGATACGCTCCGGACAACGTCAAAAAACACCAGGAAAAATTGCACGGTGAGTTTCTGAGCCAGTTAGCCAAAAAGCCTGGCAAAGAACGGATATTAGCTATGATGAATCATCGCAAGGTACGTATTGGCGCGACAAGTATGGGCGTTTAACCGTGGTTGGGCTATCACGGCAAGTTTGAGGATGCCATAGTTGCCCGCAAAGAGGCGGAAGAGAGACTTTATGGCACGTTTCTCCGCCAATTAGAGAAGGAAGTGGCATAATGGCAGAGATTCCGGAGGCTTACGATCTTGGGCCTATCACGAATGGTAATGGTCTGCATCAACTATGCCTGCCTGAGCTATTTGAACCCCATGGACGGAGATTGGTGCACTCGCTGGATCAGGCCGATGCTTTGACGAGAATATACTTTGGGGGCTGCACGGAGGCGTTGCGCCTACAACGGATCCATGCCTGACGGCACGTGGAGCAGTAGTGGGCGGAGGCGGGATGGTGAATCGTTCGTGGCGTACATTGGCATCGAGAAAGAGAGCAAGGTAGATGTTGAGGCGATGGTGGATTGGTATGCGGAAGATAAGTTCACGCAGTATTTAAGGGTGAATGGGCGATGCAACGATCTGCGGCTATCATAATCGGAGTCGCAGTGGTCGTTGCCGCCAGTTTGATCTATTGGCTTGTAACCAACCCTTTCACTCTTGTTGGAGGGGTAATATTGATTGTGGTGTGGGGAACTTGGTGGTTTTGCCGTGAAATCATCAAGGGTGCGTCAAAGGGGCACCCCGCCTCCCGCGGGGGAGATGGGGCAGATGGTGCTATATCAAAACCTGATATTGGCCAGCATGGCGAAGGGCATCGCCGCAAGGCGCGAGATCTCGATAAGGATTAGTTAAATAATAACTTGCGATATCACTAAGGGGTGAAATAGAGTATTACAGTCTGGGAACGGGTTGAGTTTGACTTTAGACTATGCAGAGTAAAATATACAAATTAGTGTTAGGCCTTTTAATATTGATCCGCCAATTAAACATTGTACTAAGCCGCATAGGCAGTAGTGGGAGCCCTGAAGAAAGACTTGATCTTGCTTGGGTTGAGCTGGATTGATTTCATATGAGAACGTATACTGCGCACCAGGTCATTCTCCGAATGTGGCATGGAGCGATTGCCTATGTCCAATGTATAGTTGGTGGGTCAATATCTGCAGTATGCCTGATTCTTCTTTCTGCATGCGCTTGCGGTCATTATGGCATACCATTAGGCTTATCCTGGCAGTCGTCAAGCCCTGATATGTGGTTTACTATCAATGCCGATGGCACTCAGGCAGGTGAGATACTTTGCGATGGAGGGGTAATTCATATCAATGTTGGCACTAATCCGGCATGGATAGGCGGAGACAGCGTTGTTATTTTTATAGATGAGTCACCCCTTACAAGTAAAAGCTTCTTAGTTCATGCCAGGGTGCGTTCTTGTTCAGAAACAAAACTAGTGCTAGACGTGTCATCTAGCAATTTGTCGGGGTTTAATGCAAAGCAAATCACTTTTACAAGAGTCCAGTGATGTAGGCGAGACACCTATGCGTTGGATTGGTGCGTGCCTAATTTGGGCTAATCTGGGCAATGCTATGTCCAGTGTTTTATTGGTTGAGCAGTGGCGCTTATAACGCCGCCTCCTTTCTTTTGTAGTCCCTTTATTTGCTCCGCGCTCCCCTCGGAGCTTCGACCTTCTCAAAAACATTATGGGCAAATTATGGGCAATGCGGTTTATCGTCAGGGATAATTAGGAGTGAGCCGTGCAGGGCTCGAACCTGCGACCCTCTGATTAAAAGATTCCGTTTGAGCGTGGGAAGGGGTAAAGTGGGGTAACTTTAGAGCACTTTTTGTGCCTGGCAAATTGCTTTTTGGTAACTTGCCGTAACTTCGACTGCCAACAAATGTTGGCAGAAATGTTGGCAAATATTGCCGCCATACGGCAAAGATTCAGGACGAAACAATATGCCTGATCTGGCATCAACTATAGAGAAATGGGCGCAACGAAGAAGCCGTGATTAGACATGCCTTGCTTCTTATCGGTGTATGCCAGAGATAAAGCGTCGTTCCCCGTTAGTTAGTCTGC